>NZ_CP048114.1:1821936-2125592 GCF_010093025.1 Edaphobacter sp. 12200R-103
CGTCGCCTCGGGCCGCTGGTTCCCTGCCGGCTCTTCCGTCGAAGAGGGCGATGTTAACCTGCCGAGCGCCGAAGGAATCTTCCGGCAGATCCTTTATGGCAATGAGTATTTCCGCAAAGACTTCGGCAAAGCCAGCGAAGAGTACATGCTTCCGGACTGCTTCGGATTTCCTGCCTCTCTACCCAGCATCCTGGCGCACGCAGGTGTAAAAGGCTTTTCCACCCAGAAGCTGAATGCGCAGTGGCAACCCGCACCGAAGATCGGCGGCCCCGACTCCCCGGAAAAGACACCCGAAGGCATTCCGTTCAATGTCGGAAGATGGATCGGGCCGGATGGAACGAGCGTGATTGCCGCTCTCAATCCTGGCGGCTACGGCAGCAATGTCTACACGGACCTAAGCAAGGAGCCCACAGGCGCGGCCGCAGCATCCAGCCCGCAGCTGACGAGCGAGGAACGAGCCCGCCTGACTCCGCAGCAGGCTGCTGCGGTCGCGCGTCGCCGTCCGCCGGAGCAGGACTGGGTAAAGCGGATCGATCTCGACGGCAAAGTCACTGGCATCTTCGCTGACTATCATTACGTCGGCACAGGCGATATCGGCGGGGCGACGCAGGAGTCCACTGTCAAACTGCTGGAGGCGATCGTTACAAAGAGCAAGACGGTTCTCCCGACTCCTCCGCGCGGCGCCTACGCCATGGGAGAGGCGCCCAAAGCAGAGTCAACCGGGGCCGAGGTTCAGGTGGGCGATGGGCCGGTGCATATTGTCGAAGCCACTGCCGATCAGATGTTCAGGGATATCAAGGCGTCAATGTCCACTCGTCTGCCCGAGTACAAGGGCGATCTTGAGCTGATCAACCACTCAGCAGGATCGTTGACCTCGCAGGCTTATCACAAGCGATGGGTTCTCAGGAATGAACTGCTCGCCGATGCCGCGGAGAAGACCTCCGTCATGGCCGAATGGATGGGAGGCCGCAGCTATCCTCAGCAGCGCATCAACGATGCCTGGATGCTCGCCCTCGGCGGACACTTTCACGATACGGCAGCGGGAACGGCAACTCCGCGAGCGTACGAGTATGCATGGAACGACGACGTCATCGTAGGCAATCAGTTCTCCGATATTGTTACCAGCGCTACTGAATCGGTCGCCTCGGCGCTCGATACTCAAGGCGTGGGAGTGCCGATTGTCGTCTTCAATCCACTGAACGTCGAGCGTGAAGATGTGGTGGAAGCCGATGTCGCCTTCCCGGGAACAGCTCCCAAGGCTGTACGGGTGGTCGACGAAAAAGGCGTTGCTGTGCCTTCACAGATGGAGGATGGTAAGGTTCTCTTCGTCGCCAAAGTACCTTCGGTGGGGTATGCGGTTTATCACGTCTCTCCCGCCTCAGAGGAGGGGCGCTCCTCCGATCTGAAGGTCACCAACTCTTCTCTCGAAAATGCACGCTATCGCGTGCAGCTCAACAGCGACGGCGATGTATCCAGCGTCTATGACAAGCAGCTCAAGAAGGAGCTGCTCTCCTCTCCGATTCGTCTTGCAATCTCAAACGATAAGCCAAAGGTTTATCCGGCGTGGAACATGGACTTCGACCAGGAGCAGGCAGCTCCGCGAGCTTATGTGAGCGGTCCTGCGCAGGTTCGCATCAAAGAGCAAGGCCCGGTTCGCATCTCGCTGGAGGTGACGCGAGAGACGGAGGGTTCGAAGTTCGTCCAGACGATCCGGCTCTCTGCGGGAGACAGCGGCAATCGAGTCGAGTTTGGCAATGCGATCGATTGGAAGACGCTTTCGGCGAACCTGAAAGCAGCCTTCCCTCTGAGCGCTTCAAACAAGGATGCCACGTACAACTGGGATATCGGCACCATTCAGCGACCGAATGCCAATGAGCGTCAGTTTGAAGTCGCTTCGCATCGCTGGATCGATCTTACGGATAAGAGCGGCAGCTACGGCACGACGATCCTTACCGATTACAAGAACGGCTCCGACAAACCAAACGACAACACCATTCGCCTCACTCTGATGCGGTCGCCTGGGATCGAGCCTCCGGCAAACGGGCGGCCTTCCGGATATACCGACCAGGCCAATCAGGACTGGGGTCACCACGAGTTTGTCTTCGGCCTGATGGGCCATGCTGGAGACTGGCGCGCGGCCCAGACGGACTGGCAGGCCTACCGACTGAACGATCCCATGATGACCTTCCAGACCGAGAAGCATCCGGGAACGCTCGGCAAAACATTCTCACTGGTTCATCTCAGCAACCCGCGCATCCGCATTCTCGCACTCAAGAAGGCGGAGGACAGTGACGAGGTGATCCTTCGCATGGTGGAACTGGACGGGAGAGCACAGTCGAATGTCCGGGTATCGTTTGCAGGCCCGGTCGTCGCCGCGCGCGAAGTGAACGCCCAGGAACAGCCGCTAGGCCCGATACAACTGGGGAGCAATGGAAGCCTTTCGCTGAACTTTACACCTTACCAGACAAGAACGATCGCGCTTCGACTGGGAGCTTCAAAAGCGAAGCTCACGAATGTAGATTCCCATCCTGTATCGCTGCCCTACGATCTCTCCGTCGCCAGCAACGATGACACGAACACCTCTGGTGGAGGGTTCGACGGCGCCGGGAGAGCGCTTCCTGCCGAGATGCTTCCCTCGGAGATTCACTTCAATGGAGTGAACTTCCGGCTCGCATCTGCGAAGACCGGCGCGCCGGATGCGATTACAGCCAAAGGGCAGATGATTCCTCTTCCCCAGGGCAGGTACAACCGCATCTACATTCTTGCTGCTGCGACGGATGGCGATCAGAAGGCGACCTTCCAGGTGGGCGACATCAGGAAGGATCTCGTCATTCAGGACTGGACCGGCTTTATCGGCCAGTGGGATACCCGTCAGTGGAAGAACCAGGAGACGAAGGACTGGGCCATCTCTGCCAATCATGCAGTCTGGCCTCCGGCGGACTTTCAAGAACGGGAAAAGCGGCCTGCCTCTCCGCGCTATCCTGAGGATTATCTTGGTCTGAAGCCGGGATACATCAAGCCCGCTACCCTGGCGTGGTATGTCTCCCATCTGCATACTCCGGCAGGTCTGAACGAGCCATATCAGTACTCCTATCTGTTTGCCTATTCCATCGATGTCGACGGAAAGGCGAATGCTCTCAAACTTCCTGACAACGACAAGATCCGCATCCTGGCGATCTCGACCGCACAGGAAGACCCGGAACTCACCCCGGCGGCTCCTTTGTTTGACACTCTCCATCGAACAGAACCGGAGACGGTTGCTCACAACGATGGACACTAACTTAGGATTTTTTATTCATGATTTACGTATCGAAAGCAAAACGACTTACCTGGCTCGCATCTCTGTTCTTCCTTACAGCACCCTTTATCTGCGCCCAAAACGCATCGGAGATCGATCCGATGCTGGGCGCAGATAAAGGAGGAAACGTCTTCGTTGGTCCCACTCTCCCCTTCGGAATGGCCAAGCCCGGCCCAGACTATGGAGATAACCAGGCCAACGCCGGGTGGCAAGCTACGGGAAACCTGAACGGGTTTTCGCAGCTTCATGTCTCCGGAACCGGAGGCGGCGCGAAGTACGGCAATATCTCCATCCAGCCGATGATGGGCGATGCCGATCCGCACCGCAGCGCCGCACCGCGCCAGCAAGAGCACGCCGAGGTCGGCTATTACTCCGTCAAGCTCGCCAACTCAGACATTCACGCCGAGATCACTACAGCCCGACGCACGCCTATCTATCGCTTCACCTATCCCGCTACAGCAAAACGCACCCTGCTGGTCGATGTCGGGCATCTTCTGATGAAGCTGCACGACTCTCCGCACCGTTATCCCGAGGGCCAGGTCGTCTACTCCACCGAAGTCAAGGTTCTCTCTCCTACCGAGATCGCGGGAATGCAGGCCTCGGTCATGGGATGGAACATCCAAACCACACCCATGAAGGTGTACTTCTATCTCGTCACCGATACTCCGGCAGTCTCGAGCGGTACGTGGGAGGATGGCAAGTCCATCCAGCCAGGATCAACAGCGGCCTACTACAAGATGCCGTTCACGATGGCGACGCTCCCGCAGCCGCCGGCCCCGATCGTCAGCACAGGCGCTTACCTGACCTTCGCTCCTGGCGCGAAGCCAGTCATGGTGAAGGTGGGTGTCTCCTTCGTCTCGATCGAGCAGGCCAAACAGAACGCAACTACTGAAATTGCAGGTTTTGACTTCGACGGAACAAGAAAGGCCGTGGTTGACGCATGGAACAAGGCGTTCTCCACCGTTCGGATTGAAGGTGGAACACCGGATGAACGGCAGCAGTTTGCGACAGGTCTTTACCATTCCATGCTCATGCCGGTAGATCGAACCGGCGAAAATCCGCTCTGGAAGAGCTCAACGCCTTACTACGACGATTTCTACTGCATCTGGGACACCTTCCGCTCCTCCACTCCCCTGCTCACCCTGCTCGCGCCGCATCGGGTTACCGAAATCCTGCAGTCTCTGCTTGAGATACAGGAGCACGATCATTTCTTTCTCGATGGCCGGTCCGGCAACTTCTCCGGAAGAACGCAGGGCGGTTCGGATGCGGAGATGATGTTCACCGACGCCTACCTCAAGCATCTGCCCGGCCTCAACTGGGACAAGGTCTATCAGGCCATGGTGCACGACGCCGACGTGGAATCGCCGGAGCCCATCCGCTTCGGTCGCGGCGACCTGGACGACTGGAAGAAGCTCGGCTATCTCTCCATCGAGCACTCCGACCCGGCAGGCGGGCCAGACCGTCCGGGCTCGCGCTCCATGGAATACGCCGCCAACGACTATGCGGTCGCCCTCATGGCGAAAGGACTCCATCACGAGGCTGACGCGAAGAAGTTCCTCGATCGCTCGCAGAACTGGAAGAAGCTTTGGTATCCCGAGGCGGTCGATCACACGGAAGATGGCGATGTTAAAGGATTCATCTGGATGCGCCATGCCGATGGCCGCTGGAAGGAAAACTTTAACCCCCATCTTGTAGGAACGTGGTACCAGGACAACTTCTACGAGGCTTCGACCTGGACGTATTCGCTCTATGTCCCCCAGGACGTGCGCGGACTCATCCAGATGGCAGGTGGCGCCGCTGCATTCAAAAAACGGCTCGACCTTTTCTTCGCGCCCAATGTAGCAGGGCGTTATCGCTATGACGTTGGCAACGAACCTGGCTTCCTGTCACCCTATCTCTATAACTGGATTGGCGAACAAAGCAGCTCGGCCAAACGCATTCGCGCGATCCTTCCCGCCAGCTATCGCACCGGAACCGCAGGACTGCCCGGCAACGATGACTCCGGGGCCATGGGATCGTTCCTCGTCTTCAACCAGATGGGCTTCTTCCCTGTTGCCGCGCAGGATGTTTACCTGATCGGCTCGCCCACATTTCCAAAGTCGTCTCTCCATCTGAGCAACGGCAAGGTCTTCTCAGTCGTAGCTGAAAACACTTCGCCCCGGAACGTCTACATCGAGAAGGCGACGTGGAACGGTAAACCATATAACCGTTCCTGGTTTACCCACGAACAAATCATGGCCGGAGGAGAATTGAGGCTCACCATGACCAGTAAGCCCACACACTGGGATACTGGAGATCCCCCGCCTTCGATGTCGGACGAAGCTGGTAAGGCGCATTAGTCCCGACTCCAGCATGGTGCATGGTGGGGTGTTAAAAAGTCGTCACCTTGAGCAACGCGAAGGATCCCTGTATTCTGCCCGGAGCACCGGAGATGCCACAGGCAAAATACAGGGATCCTTCACTGCGTTCAGGATGACGGATCTGGGAACCTACTTCAGGTCAACCCACGAGCGAGTCTTCGAGCTTGCCAGCTCAGCATCGAGGATTCGCATCTGGCGAAGCCCATCGGCGATCTGCGGATACTCGACAGATGCCGAAGGATCGGCGATCGAAGCATAGAACCGCCGGAAGACCTGCTTGAAGGTATCGTCGTAGCCCTCGCTGTGGCCTCCCGGCAGATCAGCATACTTCGCCGCCTGCGGCAGCAGTAGCGAGGGGTCTTTGATGATGATCTGGTTCGGCGTATTCCGGTTGCCAATCCACAACTCATCGGGCCGCTCCTGGTTCCATGCCACCGAGGACTTCGTCCCGTAGATCTCTACGCTGAGCCCATTCTTACGGCCCGCAGCGACCTGGCTCGCCGTCATCGCACCGCGTGCAGAGTCTCCCAGCCGGAAGACGACAGCGCCGAAGTCTTCCGTCGTAACAGGAACGACATCGACGTCTTCCGCGGTCGGAACCTTTCCGGTAAAGCTCTCCACACTGCGTTTCGGCTTCTTTCGTGTGGGATGAAAGATCTGCAGATCAGCGCAGAGCGAGGAGACTCGCAGACCAGTCACATGTTCCACCGTATCGAACCAGTGCGAGCCGATATCGGCCATCACTCTCGAAGGCCCGGAGGCCTGGACCTCCACTCGCCAGTTCCAGTCCGTGTCATAGAGCATCCAGTCCTGCGAGTAGGTTCCTTGTGCGACGAGAACCTCGCCAAGTTCACCGGCCTCGCGCATACGCCGCATCTGCTGCACCATGGGGTAGTAACGCAGGTTGTGGCATACGCAGTTGCGAACACCGGCCTGGGTGGCCAGCTTCGCAAGCTCTTCGGCCTCTTCGGTCGAGACAGCGACAGGTTTTTCGCAAAGGACGTTCTTGCCCGCCTGAATCGCTGCCTTTGCGATGGGATAGTGCAGAGCATTGGGCGTACAGATGTGCACGGCATCCAGCTCCGCGTTGCCAAGCAGCTCATGATAGTCCGTCAGAACGCTGGGAACCTCGTATAGATCCGCCAGCTTCTTCGCAGATTCCATCTGCCTGCCGACAACTGCAACGACATCTACATGCTCCACGCGACGGAGCGCCTCCAAATGGACGCGCCCCATAAATCCAGTACCAATGACTGCGGTCTTCAGCCGTTTCACACTCGCTCCTTCATTCGATAACTCTCTATCGCCAGGTTAGACCCACCAGGCTGCCGCGGGCTGTTCCTGGATGACGATCTCCTGCAGGAATCGCGCTGCCTTCGTCAGGCCCTCCTCAGGCGACAGCAGGCTGTCCTCATGCTCGATCGACAGCACATCGTCATAACCGAACATCCGCAGAGTGGAAACGAACTCCTTCCACCACTCAGCTCCGTGCCCATAGCCACAGGTGCGGAAGATCCAGCTGCGATTGCGCTCATCTGTATAGGGCTTCGTATCCAGAACGCCAGTCTTCACAAGATTTGCGGAATAGAGCTGCGTGTCCTTGGCATGGACATGGAAGATTGCATCTCCCAGGATACGGATCGCTCCGATGGGATCGATGTTCTGCCAGAACATATGACTGGGGTCATAGTTGCATCCCACATTCGGCCCGGCGATCGAACGCAGCTTCAACAAGGTCTCGGGGCTGTACACCACAAATCCCGGATGCATCTCAATCGCGATGCGGACACCATGATCGGCCGCAAACTTCGCATGCTCCACCCAGAAGGGAGTAACAACCTCGTTCCACTGCCAGTCCAGAACCTTCAGGAAATCGGGAGGCCAGGGGCAGGTGATCCAGTTTGGCGATGTGGCGGCAGGCGAATCCCCGGGGCAACCGGAGAAATCCACCATGGTTTTGATGCCCAGCTTCTCCGCCAGCAGAATCGTCTCGCGGCTCGTTTTGACCATAGCCTCACGGACAGCCTTATCAGGGTGCAGAGGATTCCCGTGGCAGCTCAGCGCACTGATGGTCACGCCGTTGTCGTTCAGCTTTTTCTGAAACTCCGCCAGCTCCTTCGCATTCTCCAGCATGGAAAGCTTGCAGTGCGCATCGCCGGGATAGTTGCCCGTCCCCAGCTCTACGGTCTGAATGTCATACGATTTCAGCTTTTTCAGCACCGCATCCAGAGGCAACTGCGACAGCAACGGCGTGAAGACTCCAACCTTCATGTTCTCTCCTATGGTTTTCAGGTGTTGAACGATCTTTTTTCGCGCTACAAAAGAATACCCTCCGACCCACTATCGCGGGCAACACCGCCGAGGAAATTTTGTACAGATTTACCTCACCTGATGATTTGCCACCTCCGGCAAATAAAAGAGACGGGGAGAATCTCCCCGTCTCCTGTCCACTTCACCTGAGGCAGATTACTTTGCAGCGACCTGATCCGGAAGCGCCCACGCAAACATCACGCCGCCACTACCAATCAGCACATACTGCTTCCCATCCAGCTCATAACTAATGGGCGAGCTCGCGATCATCGATCCCGTATAGGCATGCCACAGCGTCTTCCCATTCGCCGTGTCCAAGGCAAGCGCGTTTCCGTGAGAATCGCCGGTGAATGTCACGCCCGAACCGGTCGTCAGCGCGCCCGCACTCGCGCTGTTGCCGATATCGTGCGTCCAGCGGACTTTACCCGTCTGGTAATCGATCGCCTTAACGACTCCCTTCGCCCAGAGACCATAGTCCGCACCTGCCCAACCGTAGTCCCCGTCAGCCGGTTTCGAGAAGTAGATGCTATAAGCCTCGCGCGCCGGGATTATAAAAAGACCCGTCTTGGGATCGAAGCTCGGCGAGCGATAGTTTGCTGCTCCGGCCTCGTCCGGTGCGATCAGGCGGCCGTCGGGCGTCGGCTCTTTTGCAGGATTCGGTATCGGCCGACCGTCTTTGTCGATCCCCAGCGACCAGTTCACCGGGCTGTACGGAACTGTCAGCAGGCTCTTGCCGTTGGTCCGGTCCAGCACGAAGAAATATCCATTGCGAGATGCCTGCATCAGCATCTTGCGTTGCTGTCCCTTGAACATGCCATCGACCAGCATCGGTGTCTCCGCTGCATCCCAGTCATGCGTGTCATGCGGAGAGACCTGGAACGCCCACGCCAGTTTCCCGGTATCCGGATTCAGCGCCACGATGCTGCAGGTATTGGCATTGTCCCCCGGACGCGTCTTCCCATTAAGCACGGGCGTCGGATTGCCTGTGCCCCAGTAGATCAGGTTCAGATCGGGATCATAGGTCCCCGTCATCCAGGTCATGCCGCCGGTCAGCTCTTTCGGCGTGCTGTACCACTCCCACTGCAGCTTGCCTGTCTCAGGATCGAGCGACTTCAGGTATCCGTGCAGATTGTCGAAGTCTCCAGAGACGCCGACGATGACGTGGTTCCCAACCACAAACGGCGACATCGTCGTCCAATACCCCTTGGCGACATCGGCGACCTCGATATTCCAGCGCAGCGCTCCGGTCTTCGCGTCCAGCGAGACCAGGTGGCCATCCGGTGAAAGGAAGTAGATCCAGCCCTTATAGGCGCCCACGCCACGCTGGCCGATGTGCAGCCCTTTATTTGGGGGATACGTGTAATGCCACACCATGTGTCCCGACCGCGCATCCACAGCCCACACATGATCAGGGACCGTGAAGTACAGGATGCCGTCAATCAGCAGCGGCGACGACTTCAGCCCCGCCTGCGATCCGGTCTGAAACGCCCATGCCAGACTCAGATTATGAACATTCTGAGGCGTGATCTGGGTCAGCTTGCTGTGCCGCTGCCCGGTGTAATCGCCGTGATACAGCGGCCAGCTGTCCGGCCCCGGATTCAGCAGCGTCGCATGATCGGGACCCTGTGCAGCAGCAAATCCTCCAACCCCAAGCACGAGCGCAAGCAGAGACCCCGCAAGCACACTCGCATCCTTCCATCGACTCATAGCACTCTTCCTTCTTTTGAACGCGATCAGCGCAGCGTCTGTATATACGCCATCAGGTTGTGGATGTCGTCATCCGTATATTTGCTGAAGAGCTCGGCATGCGCTTCCTGCGGAGCATCGATCTTGTACTTGATCTTCCCCACCGGCCAGGAGCGGTAAGTTCCATCCGCCAGCACAATCCCCAACGTGAACTCGTCGTGGTACTCCACCCGGCCCTGCAGCACCTTGCCCGTGGGCAGGGTCACCGTGGCCGCGCTCTTGGCATTGCGCGGATAGAGCATATGCTGCTCCAGCTGCAGCCCCTGGTACTTGCTGGCGACATGCGCCAGATCGCCGGTCGCGGAGTGGCACTTCGAGCACGTTCCTGCGCCCTCGAAGTATCGCTTGCCTGCCTCCACGTTCCCAGTCTGCAGATCGGCGACATCAACGCCTTTCCGTTTTCCGGCCGCCGCAGCCTTGGCCTGCTGGGCGTGAATGAAGGCCGCCAGATCGTTCATCTCCGCTGCGGAAACATCAAACGGCGGCATCTTTCCCGGCCTTCCGTTGCGGACGACATCGCCGATCTTGTCCCCGTTCACGTCGTCCTGGACCAGCTTCGACCGTGTCAGGTCCGGACCGGTCTCGCCGCCGGCGGCATCCCGGCCGTGGCAAAACGCGCACTTCTGCTGAAACTGCGTGTTGCCCGCTTCGATATGCGCCGCCATCTCCGGCGTTTGCGGTTTTGCAGCCTGCCCTTCGGCCGTGTAGGGAGAAAATCCGCTCCCCATCCATAGAATCCCTGCCAGAGTTCCCCACAGCAACACCGAACTTCGCATCGTTGTCTTTTCCATTCCCTGCCTGTACCGGCAGAAGAGAACGTATCCTCTTCTGCCATGAATTTATCTGCCCCCGGATCGTCCCTCTGGACTCTTGCCACCGGAAGAAGCGGGTGTTTTTTCGGCTCAGAAAATATATCAGGACGCATGCTTCGCGTTGAACCAAAAATCACCGCGACGGATATTTATCCGCTAATCCAGCGATTTGCTAACTAATTTATTAGTTACACGTCCATCCATACAGGACGATGCCGCCGAGACGATCCAACACGTTGACGGAAGCCGAGCTTCGATTGATGAAGATTCTCTGGGACCGTGGAGAATCCGCGGTCTCGGATCTTGTCGCCGAACTCTCGGATGCAACTCCGCTGGCCTATACCTCTGTCCTAACCACTGTCCGAATCCTTGAAAAGAAAGGATATGTGACCCACCGTCAGGAAGGCCGCGCCTTCCTCTACAGCCCGAGCGTGGCCGAGCATGATGCGGGCCGCAGCGAGGTCCGGCAACTCCTGCAACGCTTCTTCGGCAACTCGCGCGAGAAGCTGCTGCTCTCCCTTCTGGGCGACGACGATATCTCGCCCGAAGAGCTCAGAAAGCTCAAAGAAGCCATCGCCAATACTCCCGAAGAGGAGGTTCGATAGATGTTGGAGCATCTCACCCACACGATTCTGCTGCTCTCTGCCACAGCCTCCAGCTCCCTGGTGAACGCTGTCGCACAAGGGCTCTGCCTGGCTGCTATCGTCGCTCTCTGCCTTCGCCTTCTTCCTGGAATCAAACCTGCGGCACGCTTTGTCATCTGGCTCTCCGTCCTCTTTACCGTTCTCGCCCTTCACCTGGAATCGGGTACCAGGAGCAGCACAGATGCTTCGTTCGCAGCTGGCGTGCCTTCCTTTCATCTTGATCCTCGCTGGGGCATCCCGATCGCTGCTATCTGGTTTGCAATGTCCATGGGGCGCGCGGTAGCGCTTGTCAGGAGCGCCCTCGATCTCCGCCGTGTCGCAAAATCCGCTACCCCGGTCGTTACCGGCAACGAGTTTCAGCATCTGCTTAAGACACGCTTTCGCGCGGCTCAGCTATGCACGTCGACCCAGGTTGACCGCCCCAGTGTTGCCGGCTTCTTCCATCCCAGGGTTCTGTTGCCCGAGGATCTTCTGCAGAAGCTTTCCTCGCAGGAGCTTGAGCAGATCATCCTGCACGAGATGGAACACCTTCGCCGCTTCGACGACTGGACCAATCTCCTGCAGAAGGTGGCATTGGTCTTCTTTCCTCTCAATCCAGTTCTGTTCTGGATCGAACAACGCCTTTGCAGGGAGCGCGAGCTTGCCTGCGACGACTGTGTGCTCAGCTTTACGGCAGCGCGCAAAAGCTACGCTACCTGCCTGACCAGCCTCGCCGAACACGCTCTTGTGTGCCGTGGCATCACTCTCGCGCTCGGGGCCTGGGAGAAACAGTCTGAGCTCTCCCGCCGGGTTCGTCGCATCCTCGACAAACCCGAAGTCCGGCTTAAACCCGTCACTGCGAATGTAATTACAGGAGTGGTCATCGCCGGTCTGCTTGGCGGCGCGGCCACGCTCGCTCACACGCCAGAGCTGGTCAGCTTCACACCGGAGGCGGTTGCGAACGCTATTCCTTCAGCATCGATCCCAGCATCGATCGTTGCTGCGACCGAAGCTCCCGAGAGTGCGTTACCCATGAGAAATCTCTCTCCGGAGCTTGTCAAAGCGGTCGTTCCAGACAGGCAGGAGAACATAGCTACGCATCGCCCGGCGCCGCGCCATCACACGCGGGTCGTGAAGGCACTTCACCAGACTCCAGAACCGCAACCACCGCAGCAGTGGGTCGTGCTTACACGCTGGCAGGCTCGCGCTGTTCCGCAGCGGCCTGTCCTCGCCGTCTCTGAGACAGGAAATTCATATGCCGCCGTTCCCGTGGGGAATGGCTGGCTGATCATTCAACTCTAAAATCTCACCACTTTGCACATAGGAGCCGCAGAACATGTCACCAATAACTAATAAATTAGTAGCTAAGGCCAAAAAACTGGCTGTCCCTGCAGCCCTGGCAGGTAGCTTTGCCCTGGGAGCTGCTCTCTTTGTCGGCAGTGGTGGAGTGCACGCAGCCGCCGCTTTCAGCGCCTCTCCCATCGATGACAACAGCGTCTCCGCACTGACGGCGCTCGATCATGCAATGGAGACCGTAGCTGCTCGTGTCACCCCTGCGGTCGTCAACATTGCAGTTACCAGCAAAGGCGGCCATGAGACTTCCGACAACTCTGACAACCAATTGCAGGGTCTTCCTCCCGGATTCGCACAGTTCTTCGGTCAGGGGATGCCGCAGCAGCCGCAGATCGAGCACGGTATTGGCAGCGGCGTCATCATCTCGCCCGACGGCTACATCGTCACGAACAATCACGTCGTCGACGGCGCCACCGAGATCAAGGTAACCCTCAACGATCGCCGCGTGCTCTCCGGCAAGGTCATCGGGACCGACAAGCTGACTGATCTTGCGGTCGTCAAAGTGAACGCAACCAACCTTCCCAGCATCGCCTGGGGCGATTCCAGCAAGCTGCATCCCGGTCAGACGGTGCTCGCCTTTGGAAGTCCGTTCGGCTACTTCCAGTTCTCGGTCACTCGCGGAATCGTCAGCGCAGTCGATCGCCCCAATCCCTACTCCGACGATCCACGCAAACCCGGCGGCTTTATCCAGACCGACGCCGCCATCAATCCTGGAAACTCCGGCGGCGCGCTGGTCAACTCGCACGGTGAGCTGGTCGGAATCAATACTTTCATCATCTCCAACAGCGGCTCCTTCGCCGGTGCAGGGTTTGCAATTCCCTCGCAGATCGTTCGTTCCACCGCCGAGCAGTTGATGAAGAACGGTCATGTCGATCATGGCTATCTGGGCATCAGCCTCAACGATGTCACGCCTGCCAATGCCCACTTTTTCAACCTGAAAGATGCGAGCGGCGCCATCGTCTCGCAGGTCACGCCCAACTCGCCCGCAAGCAAGGGCGGAGTTCATAGGGGTGACGTCATCACTTCCATCAACGGCCAGAAGGTCGTCAACGGCAGCGCCCTTCAGGTCGCTGTAAGCCAGATCACCCCGGGAAGCAACATATCGCTCGGCGTCCTGCGTGACGGCAAGCCGACCACGCTCAACATCACCGTTGGGCAATTCCAGAAGAATACCGACCTGGCGGACAACGGCGACAGTGGCTCTCAGAAAAGAGGGAAGCTCGGGCTGGGCGTAAGCGATCTCACCTCCGACGTCAGACAGCAGATCAATGCTCCTGACCAGCTCAACGGAGCCGTCGTTCAGAATGTCCGCCCTGGCAGTCCCGCAGACGATGCCGGCCTCCAGCCGGGCGACGTCATCCTTGAGGTAAATCGTCACCCAGTCGCATCGGCAAGCCAGTTCGTCGATCAGGTCCATCAGAACCCGGATGGAAAGGACCTCCTCCTCCTGGTCTGGTCCAAGGGAAATTCAAGCTACCGCACGATCCACCCGGCCGAGCAGAACGGCTAAAACAATCTCACAAAGAACCGAGGCCATCGTCGATGACGATGGCCTCCTCTTTTGCTGCCCTACCTTCAATCTTCTCCTCCACAAGAATAAAGTGCCATCCTGAGCGGAGCTACTCGAGTTTCATCGCGAGTAGCGCAGGATGACACTTCTAAAGAAGAAGTTGGAAAACTGGACCGTCGCTCATTGGCCCATCCGAGTTCCGGGTGCCCACATCTCAATTTTGGAATGTGGGCTCCTTCGAGCGAAGCTTGAACCGCTCGCCAGGGGTAAGGCTTCAGAGCCAATCCTGAGTACAGCCGGGAAAGCCGCATCACTGATGCCATCCGCGACTCGCCCATCGAGTGACAACCCCTAAACTAATTCTGAGGCAGCTCTGTCGTGTTCCATCCCCCACCCAATGCAATCTGAAGTCGAGTGCTCGCAAGAATCCGCTGGGTCACCAGAGCGGCCGCCGTTCGCTCGTTCGTCAGCTCAATCGTCTGGTTCGTCAGGACCTCGAGATAGGGCGCCAGCCCCCGCTTGTAACGCAGGGTCGAAAGCTCCGTACTCCGTTTCGCAGCAGCAACGGCAGCGGCCTGCACCGACGCCTCCTGCTCTAATACGCGAAGCGCGGAGAGCTGATCTTCTACATCGCGAAACGCGGAGAGAACCTGGTCGCGATAAAGCGCCGTTGCCTGCTCCCTCTGGGCCACGGCGTAATCCACCTGGGCTCGCCGCCTGCCAGCGTCAAACAGCAGTTCACTTGCACTCGGCCCGGCATTCCACCCCGCACTTCCCTGATTGAACAGGTTCGTGATCTGGCTGCTTTCCAGGGTTCCGTTTGCCCCGAGGATAATCGTGGGAAAGTAGGCGGCCTTGGCCACACCGATCACGGCATTAGCTGCTGCCACTCGCCTTTCGGCTGCGGCAATATCCGGTCTGCGCTGCAGCACCTCCGACGGTATTCCCGTCGGGACGCTCGGGGGATCTCCGGTGAGCGGCTTCTCAGCGATATGAAAACCTGTCGCAGGCGCTCCTACGAGCACGGCGATCGCATGTTCCAGTTGTGCCCGCCCCACGCCCAAATCAATCAGTTGAGCCCGTGCCTGTTCCAGTTGTGCCCTGGCCTGTTCCACATCGCTTTCCGCGCTCAACCCTCCACGAAAGCGGTCCTGCGTCAGTTTCAGGGTTTGCTGATAGGCATTCAATGTGCTCTGAAGCAGCTGGGCCTGCAGATCGATGCCGCGCAGCTGAAAGAAGCTGACAGCCAACAAGCCCTGCAGACTGAGTTGTGTATTGGCCAGGTCCGCCGCCGTAGCCTGCGCCAGCGCGCTGTTGGACTCGATCTGCCTCCGGACACGGCCCCACAGGTCCGGCTCCCACGAGATGTTCAGAGGAATCAGAAAATCCCAGTAGTCCTGTGCCGCATTCGATGGCCTCAGCGGCCGGGTGCTCGAGATACGATTCCGACTCGCCGAGGCACCGATTGCAATCGTCGGGTAGAGCGAGGACCGGGCCTCTCGAACCAGGTCGTGCGACTGCTGGTAGGCCTGCAGCGCAGCCGCGATACTCTGGTTCGCCGTCGCACAGCGCTGTTCCAGGTCATTGAGCTCAGTATCTCCGTAGATCGCCCACCAGTCACCACGATTTGCGGTGTCGGCAGGCTTCGCCGTCGTCCATGCACCGTTATGGCCATTGTCGCTATAGGCCGGAGGCGCAGGCATCGCCGGAACCTTATAGTTCGGCCCCACCTTGCAGCCCGATAGGGCGGCCACCCCCAACAGGGCGGCCAGCATTTTTATGCTGCCTGCCCTCATCGTTTCGCCTCCTCCGAGGGAGGAGCCTTACGGTTCTCCGGCGTCACCACCCTGACCTCTTCGCCTTCTGTCAGAGAGTCCGGAGGATTGGTGATCACCGGCTTCCCTTCTTCGAGGCCGCTCAGAATCTCGATCGTCGCCCCGAAGTCGCGTCCCGGAGTAACCTTCAT
This sequence comes from Edaphobacter sp. 12200R-103, assembly GCF_010093025.1. GTDB lineage: Bacteria > Acidobacteriota > Terriglobia > Terriglobales > Acidobacteriaceae > Edaphobacter. Next base: position 1,837,915 of record NZ_CP048114.1, read on the forward strand.
GATATGGGCATGGTGGTTATCATCCACCGTGGCCACATGCAGCCCGTCGGGCTGAAGAATTAGCGCGCTCACCGGAATGATCAGCGCCGGCGCGGCGCGGGAAACACTCAGGTGCACCTGCGTATAGCTTCCCGGCAGCAACTCGCCCGATTTGTTGGGGACATCCACCTCCGCCAGCAGGGTTCTCGATGCCGGGTCGACAGCGTCGGAGGTCCGCACCAGCTTCCCTTTGAAAATCCGCCCCGGATACTGCGGCAAGGTCAGGGTGGCAACGACTCCTTTTTTGGCATCTGGCGCGTACATCTGAGGAATATTCACGAAGACACGCAGCGTATCGATCGCAGAGATATCGAAGATCTCCCGATTACTGCGTACCGTTCCTGCGCCTGCGGTGTTCGTACTTCCATCAGCGCTGATGAGCTGGCCGATATCGATGTTTCGAGCCGTGATTACGCCGTCGAATGGAGCCACAATCCGCTCAAACGAGACCAGCTCTTCCAGCCTGCGGACGTTCGCCTGGGCGGCAGCAACTTCCGCATTCCTCGCCTGATATTGGCTCACCGCATTGTCGGTGTCCTGCTGTGAGACGGCATTGCTGCTGACGAGATCCTTATAACGCTCTGCCGTTGTCTTCGCCAGGCCAGCATTGCTGACGGCCGTAGCCAGGTCTGCTTTGGCGGATGCCAGCTGCTGGTCCAGCTCTGGGGTTTCAATGACGGCCAGCAGCTCGCCCTTGCGAACCCGGGAGCCGATATCGTGATACCACGCCTTCACATAGCCTGTCGTGCGGGCATAGATGGGGGCCATCGTAAATGCCTGCATATTGCCCGGCACCACGATCTCCGTCGCATTGTGCTGCATCTGGGGTACTTGCAGGGCAACAGGAGGCGCAGCATTCGCTTCGGTGTATTTCTCGAGTTCCGCGCTGCTATGCCTGCGGCGAAGAATCCCTACGACCGCCAGGACCACCGCAATCAGCAGAACGATAACAACAACTACTGCGAGGGAAACGCGCGAAGGTGCGGGGGGTTCATGGCCCTGCACATCAGGTCGCTGTTCGCTTCCCTGCTGACCTGCTCTCCTGTTGTGGTCTCCGCCGCTCATCTGCGCTCTCCTCTTCTGCTCTCAAACCCTGAACCGTACAACTCCAGCCCCGCAGCCCAACTCATAGATAATCCTCGCTTGCGCCGTTGTCCTGCACTGTCGTCAACGGCGGATCATTGCGATGCATCAATGCAAAGAACGTCGGCACAAAAGTCAGCGTCCCAAAGGTAGCCAGCAGGAGACCACCAATGACAGCACGTCCAAGCGGAGCGTTCTGCTCTCCTCCGTCACCCAGGCCGAGAGCCATCGGGACCATGCCGATGATCATCGCCAAGGCAGTCATAATGACAGGGCGGAATCGCGTAAACCCGGCAGATAACGCCGCCTGCGTCGAATTCATGCCGGCTTCCATCTGCTCCTTCGCAAAGCTGACAACCAGAATGGAATTGGCTGTCGCGACGCCAACGCACATGATCGAACCAGTCAACGCGGGAACGCTGATATGAGTTCCCGTCAGGAAGAGAATCCATACGATCCCGGCCAATGCGCCTGGAAGGGCTGCGATGATGATGAACGGATCAAGCCAGCTCTGGAAGTTCACGACGATCAGCGCATAGACCAGAACAATCGAGAAGAGCAGACCGGAGACCAGGCCCACAAACGAGGTGCGCATTGTCTCAATCTGCCCTCGCACATGAACCTCGGTTCCACGAGGAAGCTTTCCCTCATTATCTTTGACGATTTGATCGATCTTCCGTGCCACTGTTGCAAGATCAGTCCCCTCCACCGCACCGTAGATATCAATGACAGGGCGGGCATTGTAGTGGCTTACCGTTCCCTGTTCTGCGCCTCTATCGATAGACGCCAGGTTTCCCAGAATCTGGGGCTGGGCTGTACTGGATGAGAGAGGAAAGTTCTGCAGGTCCTGCAGACTGCGGACACCATATTGCGGCGTCTGGACCGCAATATGATAACTGACCTGATTCTGCGGATTGAGATAAAACGTTGGGGAAGTCTGAAAGCTTCCGCTCAAAGCGGTCAGCACGTTTCCAGCGACATCGCGCTGGCTATAACCGACCTGCTGCGCCCGCGTCCGGTCGACATTGATCGTCCATATCGGAAGATTGAATGGTTGCTGAATACGAAGATCGGTCGTACCGGAGACGTGGCTGATCTGCTGCATCACCTGCTCGGCCAGCGCGCGATTCTTCTCCAGTTCCGAGCCTATAAATTGCACGTCGATCTGCGCAGGCAAACCGAAGTTCAGAATCTGGCTGACAATATCCGTCGGCAGATAGTAGAACGTGGTTCCCGGAAACTTCTCCGCCAGCTTCTCGCGCAGGCTGCGCATGTATTCCGCAGTTGGCCGGTGCTTCTCTCCGAGCGAAACCAGAATATCGGCGTCCGCAGTTCCGACAGGAGCCGAGTTGGAGTACGACAGATTGATACCCGAATAAGGGATGCCAACATTGTCGATGATCGTTCCCAGTTCGGAGGCGGGGATCTCCTGCCGAATAATATCCTCAATCCGATCGCAGAGCGCCGCCGTATCTTCGATTCGAGTTCCCGTATGGGCCCGCACGTGCAGCTTAAACTGACCTCCATCGACCGAGGGAAAAAAGTCCTGTCCGAGCCAAGGATAGAGGATCGCAATCGAAGCAACCCAGAACGCCACGATGGAAAACAGAAAGACGGCGCGATGCTGAAGACAGAGATTTAGAACACCGTAGTACCAACTTCGCAACCTTTCAAAATAGCGCTCGAAGATCAGCTGAAAGCGAACAAATGGATTCCAGCTTTTACTCGCCTTCTCCGCAGCGTCGTGCTCATGGCCTTTCAGCAGATACTTGGCCATCGTCGGAACAATCGTTCGCGAAAGGAAGTAGGAGGCCAGCATGGCGAAGACGACGGCTTCGGCGAGAGGGACAAACAGGTATCGCGCTACCCCTCCGAGAAAGAACATCGGGACGAAGACGATGCAGATCGACAGGGTAGAGACGAAGGCCGGAATCGCAATCTGCGCCGCGCCATCAAGGATCGCCTGTTCAACCTCCTTGCCCTCTTCCAGGTTGCGGTTGATATTTTCAATCTCGACGGTCGCATCATCCACCAGGATTCCGACGGCCAGCGCCAGTCCGCCAAGCGTCATGATGTTGATCGTCTCACCCAGAGCCGCAAGCATCAGTAACGAACAGATGACCGAAAGCGGGATCGAGATAGCGATGATCAGGGTTGAGCGCCAGCTCCCTAGAAAGAGCAGGATCATCGCCGCCGTAAGGCAGGCTGCGATCAAAGCCTCTCGAACCACTCCGGTGATTGCGCCCCGCACGAAGATCGACTGGTCGGAAATAGGTTCCATGCGGAAGGAGGTCGGTAACTGCGCCGCGATGGAGGGAAGCTGTTTGCGGACGTTGGAGATGATGTCCAGCGTCGAATACTTACCGGTCTTCAGAATTGTGAGCAGAGAAGCACGCTGCCCGTCGACCCGCACAATATTGGTCTGGGGCGGGAACCCGTCGCGCACATTGCCGATATCGTGGACATAGATCGTCGCCCCATTCACCGTTTTGATGGGAAGATTGTTCAGCGCTGCGATGGAGGTAGGAGCACTGTTGGTTTCAACCTGGTAGTCAAAGTGACCTATTTTTACGTCGCCGGCTGGAAGAATGATGTTCTGAGCACTGATGGCATTGACGACATCGGATGGGGAGAGTCCAAAGGACTGCAGCTTCTGCGTGTCGATATCGACCTGGACCTGTCGCTGCTTCCCCCCATAAGGGTAAGGAATTGAAGCGCCTTGGACAGTCGCGAGCTGAGTGCGAATGAAGCTTTGCCCATAGTCATTAAGCTGCTGTTCGGTCAGTCCTTTTCCGGAAAGCCCCAGCTGCAGGACGGGAACGCTGGATGCACTGTACTGGATAATAAGAGGAGGGGTCGTGCCCTCAGGGTATTGTCGCAATGCCGTCTGCGAAATCGCCGTAACCTGTGCCACCGCCTGAGATATATTGACGTTCGGCTGAAAGAAGACCTTGATGACCGATACGCCATTCAACGTCTGGGACTCGATATGCTCAATGTCATTTACCGTGGTCGTCAGGCCCCGCTCAAAAGGAAGAACGATGCGGTAACTGAGCTGCTCCGGTGAGAGACCTGCGTAGTTCCAAACAATCGATACCACGGGGATATCGATATTCGGAAAGATATCAACCGGCGTACGAATAACGACAATCGGCCCAATGATAAAGAGAAGCAGCGATAACACGACAAACGTGTATGGCCTTCGAAGCGCAAGCCGGACAATCCACATCGGAACTCCATCTCAAAATGCTGCAGCCGTTAACCGCTTCCCACTGCTCAGCGGAACTGCCTGACGATATCTCTAATACAGAAGAACGAATACTAGACTCGTAGTTTAATATTTGGACGAAGCTGAGGGAAATTAGGACTCAAGATGTTCGCAAATCAAGCTGATGCTGGCTGGAACCACCGTTGGAGCGATCAGGGTCAGAGCACCCAATGCCGGTAAATATAGTCTCTACCATCGCAGCCGATTCCGCACTGCTGAGCGAGCCGTGTCCGGCAAGAAGCCGAAAGATCATGGGACCGTACATCAGGTCGAGCACCATCTCGGGGTCGATATCACTCCGAATCTCTCCCCGCTCCACCCCGCGACGCCACATAACCAGCGCGGCGTTCCTCCGGGGATACAGAAAACGCTCCTGAAAGCGCACGAGAAACTGGGAATCGCTCTGCCCCTCGGCAATAAACTGGCTGAACAGCCGCCCGAGAGGGGAGTTGTAAAAGGTCACCACCGATTGCAGTTGCTGCTTAAAGTCCTGCTCGGCCGAACCGGTATCCGGCATGGGGACCTCTTCCGTCATCCGGGCGAGAAAGGCATCGAGCGCCACCAAGCTCTTATTGGGCCACCATTTGTAGATAGTCGCCTTGCTGACGCCCGCCTCCTGGGCGATCTCGTCCGCCGTGACCTTCCGCAGCGGTTTCTTTTCGAGAAGGCGAAGGGCCGCCTTTAGAATGGCCTCCTCGGCCTCAACGCTCCTATGACGGCCCCGGCCTCTGGACTCGCCCGCGAGCGGCTCCGGTCCGGTCAGGCATTCCTTGTTGATCTGTCGCAATCCTCGCTCCAGCTTCCATTCGCATCCGGCTTCCGATCAGGAGATCTGCAGATATAGCGCCGCTGATCTCTGGCTTTCAACGGAATTTCAGCAATAACGTAGGTCAGGCACCTCATCGATTGTTCGCCTGCCTCGCTTAGAACTCTACACTTCCCTGCCGAATCGTTCGAGCGATTGAGGAACTTCCCCCTGACCGCATCAGGCTCAGGCAGTTGCGAAACACTGACGATAGAGTGATTCCATATCGGAAACTGTCAGCTCCCTTGGATTGTTTCGCAATAGTCGAACCACCGTCGCCGCGCTGGCCGCCATGCGAGGAATAGCATCGGGCGAAAGGCCGTAGCTCGCGAGATCTGTCGAAACGCCGCATTCGGCAACCAGAGCACTTAGACGCTCCGCCCCGGCAAGTGCCGTCTCACGATCGTTGGCCGCAGGCTTAGCCCCGAGCGCAATGGAGACGGCAGCATGACGTTCCGGCGAAGCCTCCATATTGAAGCGAAAGACCGTGGACAGCAGGACCGCGTTGGAGACGCCATGAGCGAGATGGAACTCCCCGCCCAGCGGATACGCCAACGCATGCACTGCGGCCGTGTTCACCGGTCCCAGACATAGTCCTCCGTAGAGACTTGCCCGCGCCATCCCTTCGCGCGCATCCAGGTCATCCCCATTCTTAACCGCGCGAACCAGATACGCTGCACACAGCCGCACGCCTTCGAGAGCGTAGAGGTCCACCAGCGGATGCGCGAACTTATTGGTATAGGCTTCAATGCAATGCGTCAGCGTGTCCAATCCGGTGGCTGCAGTCACTCCCGAAGGCACGCTGCAGGTCAATGACGGATCGATGAATACGGCATCCGGAACGAGATATGGGCTGATTACACCTTTCTTCAGCTTTGCGTCCTTGTCCAGAAGAATGGCGTTCGGTGAAACTTCGCCACCCGTTCCGGCCGTCGTCGGGACACAGACCAGATGCGCCCGCCGCCCCCGCAGCAGCCCGATCCCGAAGGTCTCCGGCACCTTCTGCTCATTTTGAACAAACGCTGCCAGCAGCTTGGCTACATCAATCACGCTTCCGCCGCCGATACCGACAAAACACGTTGCTGCGCTTGCTCGCGCGTCATTCAACGATCGCTCGAACATCTCGATTGTCGGCTCGCTCCGGATGCTGAAGTCCAGCGTGACGGCACAACCCTTTCGCCCCAGGCGTTCGCTCAGATCTTCGATCTGCCGTCGAAGGGATCCCGACCCGACGATATAAAGCTTTCTGTCCGATCGCGCAGAGAGATATTCGAAACAATCCTCAAGGCATCCCGAGCCAAAGACGAGCCGATCCGGTTGAAGAAAGGTGATCGTGCGCATCAGTTCCTCGTACTGGTCTGCAGAACCCGCTCTGCCCCTGCCTGCTCAATGGCTTCGGCCGCGCTATTTAGTGCAAGCTGGGCACCCGCCTTGAGGCAAACGATATCGTTCGTGCAGAACAGCAGATCGATTCCCAGCCTTGTCCAGTGAATAAAGTCCGAAGCTCCACATGCCGTAACGATTTTCTTGCCGTGCTTGCGTGCCACTCGCACAATCTTTTCCGCGGCTTCCAAAACCTTCGGATGATTCGTCTTTCCCGGATATCCAAGACTTGCAGCCAGATCCGCCGGGCCGATGAAGATATCGACGTTGGGAATCGCGGCGATCTCTTCGATGTTGGCGAGAGCTTCCTTCGTCTCGATCTGCGCCAACAGAGCAAGCTCCTCGTTCAGCTTCTGCTGCTCCTCCGGCACACTGCCGACGATGCCATACTTCAAAGCCCTCGACACGCTGAAGAATCCACGCGCGCCCAGAGGAGCAAAACGCGCATACCGCACCAGCTCGGCCACAAGCTCCGGAGAATCTGCCATCGGGATATCGATCATGTCCGGGCCGCACTCGGCCGCCTTCAATACGCTCTCCCGGCGCGCATCCGGAATCCGTATCATCGTCAGCATCCCCGTGCCTGCCGCCATCCGGCATAGATCTGCCGCCTGCTCAAACGAGATGGCTGCATGCTCCATCTCGATCCAGATCACCTTGAAGCCCATGTGGGCCGCAATCTCCAGAAAGATGGGATCGTGAAAATACAAGGCAGCTCCGAGCAGCGGCTTTCCATCAGCGGCTTCGATAGCATGGTGCAAACGATTCATAACGACTCCTGAAACAAGGTAAAAGGATCAAAAAAATCAGCGCCCGATTACTTCGGCGGCAGCCGGCGACTGCGCTCTCTCCCGCCGCCAGCCCTGAAGAGTGAGGTCGGGAGCAAGAGGAGAACCTGGAAGGAGATAACTGAAAGCAACGCCAAAGACGAAGAGCACGACGTGCCCAATCGCTCCAATCATGTAGTCGTGCCATGGAAAGTTGAATCGGCCCATATCCAGCATCTTTCCGCCCTGCGTTACCGTCGCCCAGGCAGTAACGATCAGGCTGGCCACGATTCCTGCAATGGCTCCCTGACGTGTGGCACGTCGCACCAGGAAGGCGAGAAGGAAGAGTCCGGCAAGCCCGCCCGCGACGATGGCAGTGATGGTGTAGTAGAGCGAGAGAGCGCCACCCGGGCTGTGCGCCAACTTAAGGGCCACACCCGCTGCAGCCAGACCGCTGGCCGCTACGATGATGCGACCTACCAACAGGCGCTGACGGTCATCGCTCCGCGGACGCACAGATGCGTAAAAATCCTCGACGCCTATCACCGAAAGACAGTTCATGTCTGATGCCAGCATCGCCGTCGCGGAGCCCAGCAGAGCCGCCGTGAACAATCCGGCCAATCCCGGCGGAATGTGCGTGACCAGAAAGTGCGGGAATATCTGGTCGGACTTGTGAATGCTCAAAGGCAGCTTCTCTCCGGTCAGGCGATAAAAGCTCCACAACAGGCTGCCGATCAGCATGAATGCTGTCCAAACGGGAACGCACAGAACAGCTCCAAGGGTGATTCCTTTCAGAGCGCTCCGGTCTGACTTTGCAATCAGGTAACGCTGCACGACCGACTGGTCGGCCGTGTACTTCTGCACATAGAAGAAAAATCCGTAGATCACCAGCACGATCACGGTCGGCTTATCGAATCGCAGAGCCGTGCTCCCCAAGCCCATCTTGCCGTGATTCCATGCATCCGCCAGTACGGCGCCCGCGCCCTGGTGCGGTAAAAAGAGCAGAAACCCGATCGAGACCAGAATGCCCGCCCAGAGAACGAAACCCTGGACGACATCGCTCCACACGACCGCCTCCACACCACCCAGCAGCGTGTAGAGAATGGTGATGATCGCCGTCAACACGATCACACGATCCACCGGCCAGCCCGTCATACTGCCCAGCGTGAGCGCCAGCAGATAAAACACGAATCCCATCTTCGAGAAGTGTCCAATGGCAAACGCAAAGGACGAATACAGCCGCACGCCTCTTCCGAAACGCATCCCGAAGTACTCATACGCGCTCATCCGAACCACATGCCGGAAGAACGGAATGATGACTGAACCCGCCAGGATCAGGACCACGACAAACATGAATCCTGGAATCAGCAGCGACCAGTCGCCCGCATATGCCGAACCCGGATAGGCGATAAATGTAACGCTGGTAATAATGGTCGCAAGCAGCGACAGCCCCATCGCCCAGCCGGGAATGGAACGGTTCGCAAGGAAGTAGTCGTCCGTCGTCTTCTGTCTTCGCGCAAAGCGAATCCCGATGCCGACGAGGCACGCCATGTATCCCGCGACGACCAGTAAATCCAGAATCCGCATCGACTATCGCCTTTACGCCTGTGCCGTCTGAAGAAGACGATGCTGCGCCATCGTCACTGCCATGCGAATTGCCGCCTTCATATTCGCTTCGCTCGCAAGGTTCTTCCCTGCAATATCAAACGCCGTTCCGTGATCGACGGACGTACGGATGATCGGGATTCCCAGCGACACATTCACCGTCGCCTCAAAGTCCAGCAGCTTCATCGGGATATGTCCCTGGTCGTGGTACATCGCCACAATCAGATCGTGCGATCCTCGCGCAGCCTTGAAGAAGATGGTGTCCGGAGCCACGGGACCTTCGCACTCAATTCCACGCGCCCTGCACGTTTCGACCGCAGGGCGTATAAACTCCTCGTCCTCTGTCCCGAAGAGTCCATGCTCACCCGCATGGGGATTGAGACCACACACCGCAATGCGAGGCTTCGCCTTTCCCAGCAGCTTCATCGCCTCATTGCCCAACTCAATGGTGTCCACGATGCGGTCCGTGTTCAGGTTGCAGGCCTGTTTCAGACTCACGTGAGTTGAAACATGAATGACGCTCAGCTTCGTTCCTGCCAACAGCATGCGCGAACCCTTTACGCCGCATAGCTCCGCAATGTATTCGGTATGTCCGGAGAACTGCATTCCATTCAGCGTCACGGCCTCTTTATTCAGCGGCGCCGTCACCATCGCATCCACGTCGTTGTTCAGACACATCATCGTTGCATCGTGGACGTACCGCACCGCAGCTCTTCCATACTCGGCGCGCAACGCCCCATAGACGACTGGCAGACCGGCAGCGAGTACCCCACACTCGCGCAGCTTCACACCAAGGGTGTCGAACTTAGCTCCGGTACTGCGCTCAGCGGCGTCGATTGCGATCCGGTCGCCCACGACGACCAGCTCTGCCGACGCTGCAATCTCAGGATCCGCGAGCGCCTTCAGGATCACCTCGCCACCCACTCCGGCAGGATCACCCAGTGTTACAGCTATCTTCGGAATACGCGTACTCACACAAACTCCCTTCTGCCTGTAAATCGGTCCACGATCTGACAGAGAACGTCCTCTCTGCCAAAACCGCCCGATTTCAGAATCACCGGAACACCGTCCAGAACTCCACCGTTCGCCACCCCATAAGGAAGCCCCGGAGCAAATTCGCCTGTCAGATGCAGCGAACGAACACCTGACGCACGAAGGACCAACGCCGCCGTGTCTCCCCCAGTTAGCAGACAGCAGCGAATGCCTTTATCACCTGTACTGCTCAACGCCTGCTGTATCTGCTGCTCTGTCGTAATGCCTCGTGACACCTTCAGAACCAGAACATGTTCCTGAAATGTCCGGCTCGTGCAGGCTTCCACGGCAAACTCACCCACCTCTGCGGCCTGTTTGAGGGCCGCGACCTGCTTCTTTGTAACGGCGTGGTCGCTGCCAATAAAGAACACCACGCAACCATCCCGCTCCTCTTCCATCCACCGCTCCCCGCTCTGCGGCAGATCATGCGCCAAAGCGTGAGCGAGGCCTCCGGAGCCCACCCACAAAACCCTGCAGCCCAGACTGCGCGCCGCCCGGGCTGCCGATTGCAGATCCTGCTCTTTTTCAGCATCGCAAAGGACGAGCCGCGACTTCGCCTTCATCGCTTCACGCATCCCAGCGACCAGCTTCTCCTGCGGGACGCCATCCGGTAATAACACCGGATCGCCTATTCCAGAACGGCGCAGTCCTTCCCATAGATTGACAGCATGCTTCTGCGCTCCACCTTCAACGTGCAGAACACCATCTTTCACGGTCCTGCCCAGTGCGGGATACGCCGGGCTCATCACCACCAACTCCGCCGGGAAAAACTCGGCTGCTGCACGAACCTCCGCGAATGTATTTCCACGAAAAACGGAATCAATTTTTTTAAAGATCTCGCTCGCCGCTGGAGCCTTCGACAGGGCTGTCCGGACCCGTTCCATTGCAGTCACCTCGGGGATATCCCGACTCTCTGTGCTGACTGCGAATACACCGCTGGAGGACGGATTGCCGTCTGACCGCAGTGGAACCTCTACTTCAAGCCCACGTCCGGCAAAAGCCACCGCGGAATCGCAGGCGCCGGTCAGATCGTCCGCGACGATGAAGTAACGAACCCCATTGGACTGGCATGCATCGATCGGCTTCATCCCCTTCTGCTCTCGCGGTCAACGGCCTCTCATCTCAGAGGCACGCAGGATTGACGAGAGCTTTCCTTCCCCACAAGAGCCATCGCGCTGTGCGGCGCGACCGTCCTTAAACATTTCGACCTCGCGCAACTATAACGAATCGAGCGGAAGATGAAAAGTGAAAAATGAAAATTGTTTGATTTTTTGAAAATATTCGATTCTTTTTAGACAGGGCGCTCTCAATCCACAAAGGCACTCACGTGCCTGAGCCTCCTTTTATAAGCAAGTAATAAGGAAGTACATGATGCGGATCTTTCCGAACTGAGTTTTTCAAAATCCGACTGGCAGAGAGCCGATTGCCAGAAAGCACTAAGAGGAAAATCTTTGGGAACCTTCCCGACAACATCACCACAACATTTCATGTGAGCCGGGTTAATTCAAATCAGTAACATCCGGTAGCCAGACGCTACCAGGGAGTAGAAGACCCGATGATGAAACGAATTGTACTTACTTCAACTCTGGCACTCACTTTTGCCGCCACTGCGGCCTTCTGCCAGCAGTCCTCTCCGCAACCTGCAAACGATGCCACCGCAGCCCAGCAGCAGTCGGCACAGCAAGGCCGGCACCATAACTTTGATCCTCATAAGGCTGCGCAGCGGCTCGGCAAACGCCTCAACCTAACGGACGATCAGACCGCGAAGCTCGAGCCCATCCTCGCCACGCAGCAGCAGAAGATGGCAGCCCTGCGCTCTGACACCAGCCTTACCCGCGATCAGCGACGTCAGCAGTTCCAGGCCATCCAGCAGGACACGAAGAGTCAGTTCGCCACGGTTCTCACGCCCGATCAATTGCAGCAGCTTCAGAACATGCGCCGCCACGGACACCGTTGGCATCGTCAACCGCCGTCCGATTCCGCCAATCCTCCGTCTGCAAGTTAACTGTCCTCACACTGACTCACGAGGGAGCTGCCTTCCCGGTGCGGCTCCCTCTTCTCTTTTGTGCGCAAGCTCAGATTTAAATCGCTCGCCAAACGCGTATCCGCTCCTTATCGAGCCTCGACCTTCGCTATCGACAATGAACCCCGATCTTTGCCTTCACTGTCGATCAGTTTCAAACTGACACGTGCGAGACCTGGATCTATGGGCACGGTAGTATCAAGCATCACCATCTTCGCCGGGTCAACATCTTCGAGTTCATGTTGCCCGCTGATAATTCCATTGCGATTGAAGAACACGGCCATCAACTTGCCAGGAGCGAATACTGAAAAATTCCCCTTCAGGTGAAGTTTTCCAGCGTCCACTGTGGCCTTCAGCCTCTCCACAACTAGCCCCGGAGCACTGAACTCCTCAGGTTGTGCATCAATGGAGATCGGATGCCATGCGGTATCGAAGGCATAGGTTTCGCCGGGTTGCAGAGTCACCATGGGGGAGTTGATCTCGGCTTCCATATAGTAGGCGTCCTTACTGGAATCTGCACCAGCAATGGAAGGGATTCCCTTCTCGTCAAAGCTGACGGTCGGGCCGTTCTGGTAGAAAATCACGGAGGTTTTTCCGGGATATTCCGCATCCCGTTTTACATGGAAGGTTTCGACCATTCCGTAGCGGCTGCTCTTATCGACGATCGCAACCCAGCCTGCATTCGAATCCAGCCAGACCTCGTTGCCGAACCACGTCCAGTGCAAACGAAAAAGATCGCCGTCGAACGAGAATGACGGATCATGCGCAAGGCCATAACGAACGTGCATACCATCGGGAAATGATGATGCCGGGTTGCGCGGCGTGTAGGCCCAGAAATTGTGATTGAAGTCTCCAGGCTTCGCAGGATCGGAGAGATCGTACTGCGAGACCGATTGAATGGACCACGTGATGGGATGCGCGGTCGCATTCTCCATCAAAGCGTGAAAGTGTATCTCGGGGCTTTCAGCTCCAAGCGTGACCGTGCGGACAATACGCATACCGGTAATCGTGTCGGGCTGCCCGGTAAGTCGCACCATGCACTCTTTCCCTTTCGACAGCGTCTCGAAGCTATACGGCAGATCGTCGATGGCAGTCGACTGGATGACCCAGTGATTCTCGTCCTCGCTTCCTTCTGGCATGGGCCAGATCTTGTCGCCACCATAGTTGATCCAGCCACCCTTGGCCTCGTCAGGCGAGATGTACTTGCCGCGAAAGCGCGGATTGGTGAAGAGATACGCATGTCCGTTGAACTCCACCTGCATCAGGCGGCCACCCAACTGAGGAACAAACGTAAGCGTAACCCAGCGGTTGGAGACACGCTCTGCTTGCCAGCCGAGATATTGCCCGGGGGTGATGGTACAACGACCTGGCTCCTTCTGCTGCGCTACGAGCGAGATCGGGAGGAACGTAGCGACGAGAGCTGCCGTGGCAAAGAAGGGCACTTTCATGAATCGCGGATCCTTTCGAAATACATTTCAAGATAGCAATACAAAGCTCTACCTCTATACAGAACCTGGAAGGCAGTCAGTGAGATTGCGAGGTTGATACATTCGCAACCTTCACTGACCGATGAGAGATGTAAGGATTAGAAGTACAGTTTGAGCGCAACCTGCATGATTCGCGGATCGCGGGCTGAAGTGACATAACCAAAGCCACCTACGCCGGAGGCATTCCAATTACCGGCAGGACCATTGAACTGAGTGTGATTGAAGACGTTGAAGGCTTCGGCCCGGAACTGAAGGTAAGTAGATTCGGTGAAGTCGAATTTACGTTGAAGTGCAAGATCGGTGTTGTTCACTCCGGGGCCGTGGAAAAAGCGGCGACGCGAGTTTCCGAATTGACCCAGTGGCTCCTGAGTAAAGAGGGTGTTGTCAAAGTAAGGGAGTGGTTGTCCTGAGGCATCCGTCTTACGGGGGTTTTTATTAATGATCAGCTTGCCGGGCGTGTAGTCGGGCAGGTCTGCATCGATTCCGGTCAGCGACTGGTCGTCGTTCTCGGAGATAGTCACGGGCAAACCGGTTGCCAGCGTTGTGACACCGGAGACTGCCCAACCTTTCGCTACGTAGTTCAGGAATCCGGCGTGACTAGGTGTCAGCAGGTCGAATGGTAGTTGCACGGTATAACTGCCGACGAAGTTATGAGTGACATCGAAATTGGAGAGCCCCCAGCTAAGGGTTGGATTGATGACGTTGGTCTTGTCCGACTGTGCCGATGCGTTATCGAACGAGCGGGCGTAGGTGTATCCCAGCAAAAACTCATAACGTTTGCTGGAGTGCTGGAGAGATGCCTGCAGAGAGTTATAGCTGGACGTCGCGCTTGTACGCATGTAGGAGTTAGAGCCAAAGTCCAAACCCAGCACGCGGGTGCCATTGACGACGGAACCGTTGGCACGGATGTATTGCTGGCTCTCGAGGCCGGGACCGCATGTGCTCTGATCAGGTGCGAGCGCTGCAGGATCCGACAGGGCAAGGCAGAGCGCCGGGTCGGCGGGATTTGATTCCTCCTGGGTGATCAGCTTGCGGCCAACGTTGCCTACATAGTTGACGCTTACGACGGTACCGCTGCCGATACTGCGCTGTATGCCGAGATAGTAGCTCTGCACGTAAGGCAGAACATTGTGCACGTCAAACAGCGCAGAACCAGAGATCGGTTTGACCCCGTCCCAATTGAACGTTGTGTCTGGGTTGTCCTTCGACACGTTCGTGGGAGGAAAGACAAAGGGAAAGCGTTGTCCTTCGTTATTGCCAGTGGCTCGATCGATATAAGGCTTGTCGAGCATAGGCTGAACCGGACTGACGTAAAACAGGCCGAAAGGTGCGTCTCCTACCTCGACAAAGCCGGTTGCATCCTGGATGTTGGTATAAAAGAAGCCGTATCCGCCACGAATGGTGAAGTTTCCGGGGCCTCCGGTGAGCTTGCCGAGGAGGCCGTCGGAACTGGACGGCGAGTAGTTGAAACCAAAGCGCGGAGCGAAGTTGTTGTAACGGATCGGAGCAAGCGTACGCGGTACGCCGGGGTCTCCAGGCACGAGATACCCGAGGGGAGCCCCGGGGAAGACGACGGACTGTACACCGGGGATCAGGGTCTCCAGCTTATTCTGCGTGTCGTACCAGGGCGTCGAGATCTCGTATCGAAGACCATAGTTCAGCGTGAGGTTGTCCAGAGCACGCCAGGAATCCTGACCGAACGCGCCGAAGTAATGGCTGCGCGAATCGAGAATCTGGGGACTAGCCTGGATGAAGTTATTAGGAGCGCCAATCAGTAGATCCGCAAAGTCGCTACCTGTCTCTTGTCCGTTGAAGCTGAACTGGCCATTAGCGGCATAGAAGTTGCGCTCATTAATCTGATCGTAGTGATAATTGATGCCGTACTTGAGACTGTGACGACCGAGGGTCTGGGCATAAGTCTCCAGCACTTGAAACATATTGTTGTACTGATTGAGGGTATCGACCGGCGTTCCAAAACTGAAATTGTTTAGCCCAATAGAGGGAACCCCGGTAAGTGCCGGATTAATATTTGAGATTCCGCCGCTGGGTCCCCAGGGTGTGGTGAAACCGAGAGAGTCGAGCGAGACCCCGGTTCCTCCCACCGGCGTACCAAGATGATTGATGATGCGCATATACGTGAAGCGAAGATCATTGACCGAGGTTCCGTGCACAGTCGAGGTGAGACCAAGATTGATCATCTGAGCTCGCCCCTGATTCGACGAGGTGAAGCCGGGAATGTTGACACCGCTTCCGTAGGGGTCGTTTAAAGAAAACTGGTCGATGAAGTAGTAGCCAAAAAAATTGCCGAGACGACTACTGATGTCGCCGCGGATGCCTCCCTTGTTATCGGTAAGGTTTGCCGAGGCCGCAGCTGTGGCAAAGAAATCACTTGGGGCATTGGCCTGCGGAATATATTGCATCAAGTGTGAAGCCGTTGGTGACCAGGCCGACTTGGGGATATAGGCGTTGGGAAAAACGCAGGTGGCTGAGGTGCAGCCAGGCATGTAATAGGGTTCTCCTGGAGCGACCGGATATCCGAGCCGATTGGACAGCACCTGAGCCCAGGAGGTTCCCACGACCGACCCTTGAGTCAGAGGGGAATCCTTACTGGTATCGAAGAATCCATCGCGATTTGCAGCGGAGGGAACCGCGAAGTTCTGCGTAGCGCCTTTGATCTGCTTGGTGCCTTGATAGTCAGCGAAGAAGAAAGCCTTATCTTTGCGGATGGGACCACCGACCGTCCCGCCGAAGATGTTCTGGATGAAGACACCGCGTTGCTGGGCGTAGTAGTTGCGGGCATCGAGGTCAGTATTTCGCAGGAAGTCGAAGGCGTTGCCGTGAAATTTATTGGTACCTGACTTTGTGACAACGTTAATCTCGCCGCCGCTGAAGTTGCCATACTCGGCGTCGAAGTTGTTGGTCAGGATACGAAACTCCGCAATCGAGTCCAGATTCGGAATGATGGCAGCGCCGTTATAGACACCTTCATTGGCGTCAGCGCCGTTGATCATGTAACCGTTAGAGGCTTCACGTCCGCCATTGATCGAGACGTTGCCAGGATCGAGATCACCGGAGACGGTGCGGCCACCTTCGGAGGTCCCCTTGTAGGGAGAGACGCCGGGCTGCAGCGAGAGCAGGTCCGTGAAGGAACGGCCGTTCAGCGGCACCGAGGTCATCTTCGTGCTCTCAATCACCTGGCCAAGCTGTGTAGTCTGGGTCTCCACCTGCAGCGCGTCCGCCGTTACCTCCTGCACCTGGTTGGTTGCTCCTACCTGCACCGTGATATCGATGCGAATGGCAGAGTTGGCATCGACCTTAATGCCATGGGTTTCATACGTGCGAAAACCTGCAGGTGCTGCGGTCAGTGTGTAAACTCCAACATTTAATGCGGGAAAGGTATAAAGTCCTGAGCCATTCGTTGTAACAACCTGTGTAACTCCAGTGGCCTCGTTTCGAACCGTTACTTGAGCCCCGGGAATCGCCGCTCCGCTTGGATCGAGCAGGTTTCCCGAGATGGATCCCGTAATTGCCGCATACATCGGCAAGCAGCCCAACAAAAGGATGAAACACGTCGCCGGGATTCTACGAAGATGCTGATGCATAATGTTCTCCTTGCGTTTCTGTTTAACTCATCTGGAAAGCGTGAGACTGCAACTACTCCGGTACTACACATCCGTTTCTCTGCTGCTCCCACAGCAGATCTTGAAGCCATCATGGATCCTGCGCCGAAGTGATCCTTCGGCAAATTGCATCGGACGGCGTCCCTGTCCCGTACCGAGGCGCAATACATAAAATTGGCGATCTCGATGAATTCTGTGGTGTGGTTTTGTCTGGTCTGCTGGAACGGGGAGAGAGACGAGCGACATAAATAGCAGGGACATCCGGCTATGCAAGGGGACGCCGCGGTCATCGCTAAACTCCCCCGCAATGCCACTGGATGGCAAATAAGAGAGTCTGAAACCTTAACCCTGTTCATGGGCTTTGTCGCTAGAGCGCGACTTCTTTCGCAAAGTAGGAGATGCCAGGATCGACTCGGGAAAGAGGGTGCGAATGCATCTATCGAAGGCTTCTTGTGTGCTGAAGCTCTTTCAATCAATCAGATCTTACGAATCAGTGGAATTCATTAGAACTTAATCTGAGAAATGGTCAATAGGTCAGAGGACGCATTCTTCAATACGTCTTTCGCCCTATTAAGAGTTTCCGGAATATTCTTCCCCATCGAGTCCCTGGTGTCGCTCCGAGCCTCAAGCTAGATACTCCTTGCCCGGCTGGCGCCCATTGCTGCCGGTCTTCCGCCAAGTAAACTGGAAAGATGGACAAGTTTGTTGTACGCGGCGGGAACCCGCTCCTTGGGACGATCAAGGTCTCCGGAGCAAAGAACTCCGCCCTCCCCTGCATGGCCGCCGCCATCCTTACCGAGGATGAGGTCATCCTCGAAAACATCCCGCAGGTCCGCGACATTGAGACCGAGCGCAAGCTACTTTCCTCCATGGGAGCCGAAGTCGAGCTTGGTTATGGACGCGCCCAGCATCGCACCCGCATCAAGTGCGGTATCCTCTCCGATCCCATTGCCAAGTACGAGATTGTCAAGACGATGCGCGCCAGTTCGCTCGTGCTGGGGCCACTGATTGCACGCACCGGCATGGCCCGGGTCGCCATGCCTGGCGGCTGCGCCATCGGTGGACGTCCGATCGACCTGCACATCAAGGGCCTTGAAGCCATGGGGGCGGAGATCACCTACGACCACGGCTATCTCGAAGCCCGCAGCCCCAATAATGGACTGGGCCGCCTGAAAGGTGCACACATCGTCTTCGACAAGATCACGGTGACGGGTACGGAAGACCTCCTGATGGCCGCCGTGCTTGCGGATGGAGAGACCATCTTTGAGAACTGTGCCCGTGAGCCCGAGGTCACGGACCTCGCGGCTCTGCTCACCGCCATGGGAGCGAAGATCGAAGGGGCAGGAAGCTCCACGATCAAGGTGCAGGGAGTTACCAGTCTGCACGGTGCGCGTCATCGCATCAATCCCGACCGCATTGAGGCCGGAACCTTCCTTATCGCCGGAGCCATCACCGGCGGCGACCTCAACGTCGACTCCTGCGAGCCGGCACATCTGGGAGCCCTCGTTGCCAAGCTCGAAGAGTGCGGGGTTCGCCTGGATGTCGGCAAAGATTGCATCCGTGTCCGCTCTGGCGACACTCCCTTGAAGGCCGCCGATATCTCCACCGAAGAGTATCCCGGCTTCCCTACGGACATGCAGGCGCAGTACATGGCTCTGGCCACCCAGACTGAAGGCACCTCGGTCGTCATCGAAAACATCTTCGAGAACCGCTTTATGCACGTCGGCGAGCTCAACCGCATGGGAGCCAACATCACCGTGCAGGGACGCACCGCAACCGTCCGGGGCAGATCCCCCCTGCAGTCCGCCGCCGTCATGTGTTCCGATCTGCGTGCCTCGGCCTCGCTGGTCCTGGCGGCCCTGGTTGCCGATGGAGAAACCATCCTCGATCGCGTTTATCACATCGATCGTGGCTACGAGCGTATCGAAGAAAAGCTGCGAGGAGTGGGCGCCCAGATTCGCCGTATGGGTGACGTCTTCGGGAAGAAGTAACTGCGTACGTGGGACAGCCGCCTGTCTCTTAAAGAAGGCGTAGCGGAGAGATCTGCTACGCCTTCTTTTCGTGGATCGGTTGACAGGTAGATCAGGTTCGCAGCCAGGACAGGAGATGCCGTCGTCTATCGCCAACGAGATGTGGCCGTCAGCGACCCGCGATCGATCGAAGGTGTGCTCTGATTTTGCCAGAGTCACTTCGAGAACATTGACCAGCTGGATTCATGGTTTTCCTGTCCTCGCGTCATGGATACAGCAGTGTAGACGCCGGATACATGAAAAGACTTGCATTCGAAAGTGGTGAATGTTTTCTCTTTGTGGGAAAAACTTTCCCGACGCGCGCGAAATTTATGCGTATTTAGGCCATTTTTTGTCCCAAAAAATTTAAGAAGTATGGCAACCCATTTGCAATTTGTGACTGCATTGCAAACGGGACCTGCGATGGACCTGTCGAATCTGTCCTCTTTCATGGAGAGGTATTGAGAGCGGATTAGGTACCCAGGCCATGTGTTTCACCGAACGTAGTGAGCGCCCCTGCCTGAGTCTGCCAGCATTCCGGAGACTTCTGCAGAGGTCAGCTGGGCCCGTTTTTTGAAAAGAATCTCTGTCTTGGAGGCACCATGTATCTCTTCTTCCTTCCGTCGCTCGTTGGTCTCATCGTCATCGGCTGCATCACCCTTAAGGATCAGTTCCGGTTCAAGGTGCGGCAGTAGATCTCGTTCTTCTTCAACGCCGCCAGACCGGTCAGGCACGCGATATCCTGACCGATTTGCGCCCGGAAAAGGCAACCTGAGTGGCTATGTCTGCGATATTGCTTGCAATCTCGCCGGAACGACTGCGTGTGACAGCGCCAGCATCAGGAGAATTCCGGCGGCAGGCACAAGAAGGCCGATGCGAAGTCCGCCAAAATGGGTGGATACGACGCCCGTAAGCCAGGGCAGGGTGGCTCCCCCTAGCGAGGCCGACGCGAACAGCCGGCCGAGCCCCGGGTACGTCGAGAATCGCGCAAGCAGGAATGCAACAAGGAGAGGATAGACGGGTCCAATCGCGACGCCACTGAGGATAACTGCCCCCATAAGGGTGGGGAGCGAGGGATGCGGGATCAGGACAAAGAAAACAACGATGGCAAGCAGTAGAGTGAGCGAAGCCCGGTACAGCGCAGCCTCAGAGACTCTCCATGCAACGGCCGCCATAACGAGCCGGCTTATAAGCTCCGACAACCAGTACAGCATGGCAATCGTGGATGCGTGGGCCTGGGGATTGCTGCGAACGGCGAAACTGGGAAGCCAGCCACCGAGCGCATTTTCGTTGCCGATGTAGAGCAGCATACAACCTGCAAAGAGAAGAAGGGCGGCCAGTGACGGCGCAGACACGCTGCCGGCGACGGGCGGCGTGGTTGGCGCATCCATAGTCGGTGGACGCAGAAGAGTTGCGGCGAGCGCGCCTCCTACGGCAACGATAGCTGCGGCGACGAGAAAAAACAGGCGCGTATTCGCAGGACCGGCAAAGCGCACGAGCAGCGGGCACGCAATAGCCCCAATGCTCCAGCTGACGTTGAAGAGCGCCAGGGCACGCGCCCGGTGGGGGGACGAGTACCCGGAGATAACATTGCCCGCGGTGATGCCTGCAGAGACTCCAAGGCCGGTGATGAAGAACGCGAGATGCGCCAGCGGAAATCCGGCCCACGCCAGAGTCGCGACGCCGAGAACGGCGAGGCCGGCCCCGGCGAGAAGGCTCAGGCGCAGGTTGCGCGTAGCAAACCATGCGCCAATAAGCTGACCGATGAAGGAAGCGGTGAAGAGCGTGCCTGCCTGCGCATCCCGGATGTGCCAGCGGGTAATGAGCGCTGGAAGCAGGGGGCCGAGCATGACCGTGACGAGCCCCAATGCCGCTGTGCAGACAAAGAGCGGCCATAGCCGACGCCAGACTAAAAAAATCATCGTATTTCTATTGAGATCGTCCGAAATGGTGTGCATTCGAGGATAGAGGCCATACACCAGTTATCTCTTGCGTGGCCGTGGATGGTCGGTGCGGAGGAATGCTGGCCCGGTGGACTCGCGCACGACGAGTTCCGGAGTAAACCAGACCGTCTCGGAGAAAGTTTGCTTTGGGTCTTGAATGCGTTTAATCAGAATCTCGGCGGCGGTCCTGCCCATGGTATGCAGAGGCTGCCGGACGGTTGTAAGGCGGGGGCTGGTGTAGGCAGCGACGAGGATGTCGTCGAAGCCGATGACGGAGATGTCACCCGGGCAGGATAGCCCGGCATCTTCGATAGCCCGAATGGCTCCGATCGCAGCGGTATCGTTGAAGCAGAAGATCGCTGTAAAGTCGCGGGTGCGGTTAAGGAGTTCGTGAACGGGAGGATAGCCGAGATCAGGGGACCAGGTATTTTTCTCAAGATAGATGCAAAGCTCTGGCTCGATGGTGATTCCAAGCTGCTGTGCGATGGTGTTGATGGACTGCCAGCGGGATTCGGAGTCGAGCGAAAAGTTCTGCCCTTTCATGAAGGCGATGCGACGGTGACCGAGGTCGTAAAGATGTTGGAGAGCGAGCCGGGTGGCATGATCGTGATCGAGAACGACATTGGTAACACCGGCAACGTTGAGATGAGAAGAGATGCCGACGGCAGGCAAAGGAACCTGCTTGCGCAGCTCCGTATTGACCAGCAGGAGGCCGTCCACGGAGCGGCTGAGAAGCAGGTCGGGATACTCCTCGATGAGGTCAGGATGGCAGAGATGGCTGACGGTGAAGTAGAGATAACCGGCCTGGAGGAGATATTGCTCGACACCGAGCATGAGGCGGGTGAAGTAGCCCTCGCTGAGTTCGGGAACCACGACGCCCACCGTGTTCGTAAGCCGGGTTCGGAGCATGCGCGCATGCACGTTGGGCCTGTAGTGAAACTTTTTGGCGGCATCGAGCACGCGCTGTCGCGTCTCCGGCGAGATGGATTTCGCTACGGGAGAGTCGTTGAGGACGATCGACACCGTGGCCGGCGAAAGGTCCAGATAATCGGCAAGAACCTTGAGGGTTACAGGTTTCGTCGCGTCGGGGAGTTGTTTCCTTCTGGCAACCATGAAGCTCCGGGACTACAGGTACAAAGAATGCAACAGTTTTACACTGTCGGGATTGAACAATGGAATATCAGCAAAGCGTCAATACGCAGGACAGGCGCATGCGAGGCGGGATGGTGACAACAAGCAGCCCGATAACGCGAAAGCGGTTTCGTTACAGGAACTATCGCCCTGAGGACCTCGACGCGATGGTCGCGCTGGATGCATCGTGCTTCGACGCCCCATTTCGGTTCAGCAGAGATGCGATGCGACGATTTGCCGAGGCCGACAATGCCTGGGTCATCGTGGCCGAAGATTCGCAGGGTCTGGCAGGATTCTGTATCGTGCACCGGGAACATTCGGTCGGACCTCCCATCGGGTATGTGGTCACCATTGATGTGGCAGAACGATGGCGACGCCAGGGCATCGGCGAAAGGATGCTGTCAAACGCTGAAACATGGGTACGAAGCTGGAAGTGCGTCGGCATCATGCTGCATGTCTTCGTGCGAAACGAGCAGGCCCTGCGTTTTTACGAGAGGCTGCGATACCGTCGCTTAGGACTCCAGAAAGCTTTTTACGGACCGGGCATGGATGCCGCCATGTATTGGAAGGACCTCACCCCATCGCAAAGGTAAGATGACTTCCCAGGTACATCCTTGCGAAAGGCGAGCCTCCCACAAGCAAAACGGCCTCGGAGATTCTCTCCGAGGCCGTTCTATCTGTAGGATCAGCCGCTGAACGAATTCAGCTTGCGATCGTGAAGGTATCTTCCGTCCGCGTGACGGCACGATACATCGTGTCGCGCTCAAACGGCTCACGCCCCGCCTCTGTGATCAGGCGAACCAGGTCCTTCCGTCGCAGTCCCTGCGGCGTCGTCGCACCGGCGTCGTGATAGATCTTTTCTTCGATCACGGTGCCATCGATGTCGTCCGCGCCGAATCGCAATGAGATCTGCGCCATCTTTGGCGAGACCATCTGCCAGTAGCTCTTGATATGCGAGAAGTTATCCAACATCAGCCGCCCCACGGCGATCTGCCTGACGTCGAGCATCCCCGTTGTCCGAGGGATATGGGCCAGCGCGGTATTGTCCGGATGAAAGGCCAGCGGGATGAATGTCTGAAATCCGCCCGTATCGTCCTGGACCTCGCGCAGGCGAATCAAGTGGTCCACGCGGTCTTCATCGTTTTCAACATGTCCGTAGAGCATCGTCGCATTCGACCGCAGCCCCAGCTTGTGAGCCAGGCGGGCTGTCTCCAGCCACTCGGAACCATCGATCTTGTGATCGCAGATGATATGCCGGATCCGATCGGCGAAGATCTCCGCTCCGCCACCAGGCATGGAGTCAACGCCAGCTGCCTTCATCTGCTTCAGCGTCTCTTCGATAGTCATCTTGCCGCGTTTTGCCAGAAATGCAACTTCGACCATCGTAAAGGCTTTGATGTGGACCTTAGGGAACCGCTCTTTCAGCCCCCGCACCAGATCCATGAAGTATTCAAACGGAAGATCAGGATGCAGTCCGCCAACAATATGGAACTCGGTAACAGCCTCCGTATAGCCGGCGCCAGCCGTCTCCCACGCCTCCTCGAGCGCCATCGTATACGTGCCTGCCTCGCCTTTCTTTCTTCCAAAGGCGCACAGTCTGCATGATGCGACACACACGTTCGTCGGATTGATATGGCGGTTTACGTTGAAGTACGCAATATTGCCGTGCAGCTTTTCGCGCACCCAGTTGGCCAGCCAGCCCACCGCCAGAATGTCCCCGCTGCGATAGAGCTTGACGCCGTCCTCGAAGCTCAGGCGCTCGCCCGCCAGAACCTTCTCAGCAATCGGCTCCAGCGCGCGATCGTCTGTCTGGAAAGAGTGCCGAGGACGGCCAGCCAGTCCATCATCGAAGCCCGCCTTTGAACTGCGCGAAAAGGTGGTGGAGGGATCAGAACTCATAGAACGATTCTAATCCCTTCCCTCTCAGACCGCTGCACGTGACACGTCTAATGCGCCGAGCTTGCAACCGAGGCCACCATCTGCGGCTGGATCACCACCCCGTCGAACAGGGTCGCAGCTACAAGGTGATCGCTTACGGGACGAAGCAGGCGCAGATTCCAGCCGGTGTTCCAATAGGTAACCTTTTGATCCGGCAGGTGAGCGGCAAATGCAAACGTGGTCGAGCTGTTGCCGGTTACCAGGATGCGCTCTCCCTTTTCATCGTAGTAGATGCTGTTGACATCGCGGACAAAGAGGTTCTTCAGTACCTGCCAGCTCACGCCCTGGTCGGCAGAGTGATAGATCCCTTCACGCCCTCCAACCCACAGGCCGCCAAAGCTATCGGCCGCAACTGCCGTGATCTGGGTCAGCTCGGACGGCGTGGCAAGCGGCTTCCAGGTATGTCCGTCATCCGTCGAAAGCAGGGCCTTCGTCAAAGACGAAGCTACGAGCGTCGAACGGGACGATGCAATGGTGTACCAGATGTGTCCCTGCGGATCGGTGACCAGATTCCAGCTCTGCCCGCCATCAAAGCTGCGGAGAATGCCGTCTGCCGTCGCCGCGAAGACCTGTTCTCCATCGCGGGTGAAGGCGAATACTGCACCATCGAATGGCTTCGGCGGAGCTTTCTTCTTCGCCACAGGTTTCACAGGCGCTCGTCGCGCCCCTTTTTTCTTACTGACGGCTGGTTTGGGAGCAGGCGCCTCTACCTCAGGCAGCTCAAGCGAGACCCGCTCTACCTTGCTCCAGACATCCCCATTGAGGCGATAAATCCCATGCCTCGTACCGGCTAGAAGCGTTCCATCCGAGGCCTGGCCCAGACTCAGCACGTCGTGCGACTCCAGGCCGCCATTCTTTTGCGTCCAGGTAAGGCCTCCATTGCTGCTCATAAAGACACCGCCCCATGCCTTGTCGTTCACCATGCCGACGTAGATCGTCTCAGGCGAACGCAGGTCCTGGACGAAGGACGTAACCTGGCGAGACGAGAAACCGCTGTTTGTTGGCCTGAAGCTTGCTCCGCCATCATTGGAGACGAGGACGCCACCGCGATCGGTCGCCAGCAGAACGCGGTTTGCATTCATCGGGTCAATATAGACATCGTTCACGATCAGCTCAGGTCCTGTGGTCCGGACCCAGTTAGTACCGGAATCGGTCGTCCGGTAGAGCCCCTCCGTGGTTCCGGCAAACACAATGTTCTGGTGCTGCGGGTCCTGCATCAGGACACGGGTTCTGCGAGCCGTCGAGGGGATTCCCTGGATCTTCTGGAAGCGCATGCCGGCCGTATCGCTCTTGTAGATTCCAGAGCAGGCGCTGGCATAAACAACATTCGGCGCCTTGGGATCGATGATGATCGAGAAAACGTCAGAGTCGTCGATCACGCCTTCCTTAATATTCGACCAGTGAGCGCCGTTGTCGGACGTCTTCCATGGAAGATGCCAGGTCCCGGCATAGATGATATTCGGGTCCTTGGGATCGATTGCAATCGATTCCACCTCGTGGATCTCGGTGCTTCCCTCCGGACTGATCAACTTCCAGTGAGCCCCACTGTCCGTGGTCTTATAGACGCCCTTCAGCGTTCCCGCTACAAAGGTCTTCGATTCAGATGGAGCCCCTACCAGGGCGAGGACCGCCTGATCTTTGAGATCCGCAACCTCCTTCCAGGAGACGCCACTGTCGTCGCTTACGTACAGTCCGCCATCGGAGCTGCCAACCGCCCACGCACCAACGAGGATTCTTCCCTTTGTCGTCGTATCGAGCACGATGTTATCGACAACAAGGTTGTCCCGGCTTCCAATCCGGGCGAGACGCTTCCATTGCACGCCTCCGTCGTGGGAGTCATAGATCCAGCCGTTTGCCGCCCCCAGGTAGAGGTGCTGATTGTCGTGGGGATCAACAGCAAAAGAGCGTGCATCACCGCCATCGGGGCCGTAAGGCAGCCAGGCCGAGGAGGGGAGTGCCAGGGAGATTGACGCTGGGACGATTACCAGGGCAATCAGAAGAGCCAGCAGAAGGGGCCGTTTATATTGATATCGCATCGCGTTCCAGGTACTAGTTTAGCGAAAAGCAGGATTGTTCTTGATTCTTTTAGACAATGGAAAAGCTGGCTGGGAATTCCCCAGCCAGCTTTTCTTTATTGACGTTTTTGGTTACTTCTTGTGACGGCGGGCTGCGTGCCGAGTGCGGGGAGTCGCCTTCGTCGCGCTTTCGTCAACCGGGGTAAGGCCGGACTGATCGAAGTTTGCACCCGTCGGGATCAGGGTTGAGGATACCGACTTGCTGCCCTCAGATCCGGTGTAGACCGAGATGCGGCTGGCGTCGATTCCCTTCTCCTTCACCAAGTAGTCCTTCGTGTTTACCGCGCGGGCTGAAGCAGCCTTGGCGCCTGCCCTCTCGTTGCTGGCGTTGTTGCCAACGACGGCGAGCTTAGCGTCGGAGGAGCGCTGCATCGTCAGAGCGACATCATCGAGACAGGCCTTCGCTTCGTTGTCGACGCGAGTCGGACGGCGCTTGTCACGATCGAAGTTGATCGAGCAGAGAGCCTGCGTCGAAGGTGCCGGCGGTGGTGGAGGAGCATTGACCGTGACGGTTGCGGTGCAGGAGGCCGACTGGCCCTTGTCATCCACAACATTCGCAGTCACCGTGATAGTTCCAGGCGCCGCTCCAGTGGTGTTGAGGGTTGCCGTAGAGGTGTTGCCCGTTACGGAACCGGCGGTCGAGCTGTAGCTATAGGTCAGAGGACGATTCTGCGGGCTGACACCGTTGGCGGTGATCGTCGAAGAGTCTCCAGGAGCAACCGTCGAGGGGTTAGCCGAGCAGGTAACCGTTGGCGGCTGGAACTGCTGAATGGTGAACGGAGCCGAGCAGTCCGCCATCTCGCCAGGCTTGTTGCCCTCGGAGACGTGACCCTTGACCGTGTAGCTGCCGGGGTTCAGGTTGGCCGTATTGACGTTCGCCGTGGTCTCCGTGCCCGAAACCGTACCACCATCGCTGGTCCAGTTGTAGGTGGCGGTCTTCTTCGGGTTCAGATTGGCGGCCGTTCCGGTCACAGTGATCGGGTCACCCGGATAGGCCGTCGCGGGCGAGGCCGAGCAGGTGAAGGTGACAGGAGGAGGAGGGATGATGTGACCGAAGTGCGTCACGATACCGGTGCTGAGATCGATACCGTTCAGGTTCGCGCGTCCCCCGGTTGGTCCGCTGGGAGGAGGAGTGTAGGGACCGAAGTTGGTGTGGACGTAGCGATAATCAGCCTCAAACAGGCGGAAGGAGAACCGGTTATTCCAGAAGGGCAGATCGTAGTCCATACCGCCGCCGGCCGTCAGGGTCGTGCCCCAGGTCCAGGGATTGTGGTACTGGTACGAGTGATAGGAGCTCGGCCCCACGAGCTTGCTGCCACCGGCCAGGCCGTGCGCAAACAGCGTGAAGTTCTGCATCGGAGCGCGGAAGATCGGACCAGCTGAAGCGCTGTACAGACCGTCGTTCTTTCCGTCCGGATGAGCGACGAAGTTAATCTCGCCACCAAAATACTTATTGAAGTAATAGGCCCCGCTTCCGATTGCGCCCAGATCGATCGAGCTATAGTTCACGCCCAGAGGCTTCAACTGGCCGTGCGCTCCAAAATAGGAGTATCCAGTGAAAAGATCGAAGCGGGAGGGGTTGGGGCCCGTGGGGGCGGCTGTGCTGGGAGTCTGCGCACCCAGACTCGCGACTCCAAGGCTGACTGCACATGCAGCCAGTACGAACCGGCCAATACTTCGTAAAGGGCTATAAACCATTCGACGTCCTCCGCTCAAAATTCTTCCAAATGTCAGGAGCCACTTCCTGGCTCAATCTTGTTGATATGTTTGCTTCGATTCAGTAAAGCTTACCGCAGGTTGCTAGTCCTACCGGTAAAAATTACTCTCCGGCGACTATATTTTCAACACTTTACATCCGTTCGGGGAAACAACCTGAGAGGGAGAATCTTCGCAGTTACCCGCAAAAAGCGGCCTTTTACGACAGATTCAGGGTCTTGCGCACTGTCCCCTGCTCCCGCTGTATCTTCTCCTGCAGCAACGTGATAGCGTACAGCAACTGCTCAGGCCGGGGCGGGCAGCCAGGGACGTAGATGTCCACCGGAATGATCTGGTTCACCCCCTGAAGGAGCGCGTAGTTGTTGAATACGCCTCCCGAGGTCGCACAAGCTCCCATGGAGATGACCCACTTCGGCTCCGGCATCTGTTCATAGAGCCGCCGGATGACCGGCGCCATCTTCTGGGAGACCCTGCCTGCGATGATCATCAAATCACTCTGGCGGGGCGACGGCCGGAAGACCTCCGCGCCGAAACGGGCGATGTCGTACCGCGAGCCGCCCATGGACATCATCTCGATGG
Source organism: Edaphobacter sp. 12200R-103 (assembly GCF_010093025.1). Lineage (GTDB taxonomy): Bacteria > Acidobacteriota > Terriglobia > Terriglobales > Acidobacteriaceae > Edaphobacter. The sequence goes on from NZ_CP048114.1 coordinate 1,866,418, forward strand.
CGCAGCAGGCCAGACCAAAGGTCATCGGCCAGACAGAGTTCTTCCGAACCCAGTTGATAGCTGCATCCAGGGAAGCCAGGACCACGCCCTCCGGCTGGTCGTACCCCCAATTCACCTCGCGCAGCTTCTCCTGATTTTTGGCGAAGCTATCGAGACTCCCGAAGAGATAACGATCGCCCTTTTGAGGAACCTCGGTGGGACGTCCGCTACTGGTATTCTCTTCCGATCCTATGCTCATGCCTTAATAATAAGGCCCCTCAAGGGTTGGAAGCTCCGAATCTTTCATGCAATTTAGCTATAGCCCGGTCCTTCCATTCGCAGAATCGCGGATGTTCGATTAGCGCGCGTTCTCTTCCATCGCTTCCAGCAGAGCGATCCGCAGCTCTTTTTGCTGCTTCTTTTCGAGCCTGGCCGTCTGATGGGTCAGGTAGAAGACGTCGATTGCCGTCTCGCCTTCGGTATCGACCAGCGCGACCTCGATATTATGGCCTCCGGCGGCGATCGTCAGGCTCAGCGCTCGGAGCAAACCAGGCAGGTCCTGTGCGATAACCTCCACCAGCGTGCTGTGCGACGATGCCTCTTCAAAGAACTCCACGCGAGGATCGACCACAACCTTGGGAGCCTTTCGCCGCGAACGGCGGCGTCCGCTCAGCAGCTTTTCCACCGGGACCGCTCCCGTCATCACATCATAGATGCTCTTCACAAACCGCTCATGCTCGGAGTGATTCATCTCGAGCGTCCGGAAGGTATCGGTAAACCGGAAGCTATCGACGACGATTCCGTTGAGGTTCGAGAAGGCGTCTGCCGTTACGATGTTCATCCCCCAGGCCGCCAGCGCTCCTGTCATATTGGCAAATAGCAGGGCGCGGTCCGGAGTAACCACCGTCAGCTCACTTACTGCCGGAGCATAGCGGAAGTCGAGCTGCACGCGGTCCTGCTTCAACCGCTCAGCCATGCGGAAATGTGTACGTATCTGCTCCGGCGAGCGGGTCAGCACATAACGCTCCGGAAAACCTTCAAGAAAATCCGCCACGGCGACTCGCTTGTCCGGAACCAAAGCGGAGACGCGGTCTACCAATTCCCTCGCCTCCTGGGCGCCTACGCGCTCGTCGTCCACGCTGCGATCCAGATAGTTCGCAGTAGCGATATAGAGCCGCCACAGGTTCTCCGCCTTCCACGGAGTTAAAGCGTCGGGATGGACCGCATTGATATCCGCATACGTGAAGAGCGTGAGCATGCGGAGTAGCTCCGGCGTATGAACCTTGCCCGCGAACGTCCGGACGGTCTCCGAGTCGAAGATGTCGCGGCGGAGCGTGGAAGACATCTCCAGGTGATTTTCGATCAGGCTTAGCACCAGATCGCTCTCGTAGGGGTCCAGCTCCAGCCGGGCCAGCAGGCCTCTTGCCATGCCGGCGCTCTCTTCCGCATGATCTCCCGTGCTGCGACCCTTGCCGGTATCGTGCAGCAGGGCCATCAGGTACAACAGCTCCGGATGAGGAAGTTCGCGCACCAGCGGGCCAAAACGGACGGCCCAGTCGGCCAGCGAACCCTTCTCCTGGTTCGCAGCTGGATCTGCCCTCTGGAGCTCATGCAGCGTGTCGATCAGCACAAAGGTGTGCTCATCGACGGTATAGCGGTGGTAGGCATCCCGGATCACCAGTGCATCGATTCCATGAAACTCCGGAACCAGCAGCTCCAGGAGACCGAGCGCATGCATCGCGCGCAGGGCATTGCCTGCATACGGTCCAACGAGAATCTCCCGAAGACGAGTCCAGAGTGAAGGGCCTTCTTCGAGACGGGCGGAGATGGAACCCAGGGCATGCGAGATTCTCTCCTCCGATTGCCGCTCAAGCGTACAGTCCGTGCGTGCCATCGCAGCAAAGATCTCCAGCACGATCTCCGGGTCATGCGCAGGATCTTCCTCTCCTGAACCGGCTGGAGGAGAGGAGCGGAGGATCGCCTTGCCGCGCTCTATCCGGAACGCGCCACCTGCATCCGTCACACGGTCACGCTTCAGGCTGAATCTTCTGGGCTGTTTTCGCGGCGGAAGATCCTCGATTTCGCGTTTCAGTCTGCGCTCGATGCTGCGCGCATGGCGAAAGTAAACTCGCATCCAGTAGGCAGCATCCACACCCTGGCTGCGATCATCGCTTACCCCGACAGAGATCGCTGCGGCAGCGTCCTGCGCCTGCCAGTCCAGTGTGTTGTCGTCGCGCTCATGACGGTAGTGCAGGAAGCAACGCACAAGGCGAAGAAACTCAACCGCCTGGCCGAACCCGAACGCCTCGGAGGTGGTATCCGCAGCCGTCCGGCCGCGCCCATCCAGCATGGATAGCCAGCCGCAGACGTGGACGTCGCGCAGGCCGCCGGGACAATCCTTAATATTGGGCTCCAGATGGAACAACGTGCTGCCGTATTTGGCGTGGCGTTCCTGGGTAAGAGCCAGCAGACGATCGAGAATCGCATTGCGATCCTTCTCAATCAGCTTCGGGACAACGTCATTGGCCAGGCGGGAGTAAAGCGTCGCGTCTCCGGCCAACAGACGATGGTCCATGATGGCAAAGGTGAACTCGGAGTTGTCTTCAGAGAACCGCTCACACTCCGCCAGACGGCGTATCGCCTGAGCAACCCGGATGCCGGTGTCCCACATCTTCTGGCAGATTCGCCGGATCGGCTCCTTGACTTCCTTCTCGCTCACCTTTGCGTCCAGAAGAAAGAGCAGGTCGACGTCGGAGCACGGGAAGAGCTCCCGGCGGCCGTAGCCACCGATTGCCACAACGGTCACACCTGCGGCCAGGATGGAGTTGCCCGGCAGAGCATCCTGCCAGAGGTTCAGAATGAGCTCGTCCATCGCAGAAGTGCGAGCGGCGATGGCCCCCGTGCCCGAGCCTCCAGCCTCAAAGGCTCCACGAATCTCGACCATCCGGCGCTGATAGAGGCTGGACCTGTCCGTTGTGATGATAGCTTCGCTGGTCTGCATGCCGTCTCCCTGAGGCTTGACTTGGGTTACGCCAGAACTCTGGCCCAGGGTTTTGAACCTGCTCGCAAGCGAGGATGGGACTCACGCCTTCGCGGCAGGCTCAGAGGGCTATCTCACCCCGTTCATCGTTACGAATCCGGATCGCTTCATCGATCTTCGAGATGAAGATCTTGCCATCGCCGATGGTGCCGGTTCTTGCCGCCGAGATGATCGCATTGACCGCCCCGTCCACCATCGCATCCGTCACGACAATCTCCACCTTCACCTTCGGCAGAAGATCGACCGAATATTCGCGACCGCGATAGACCTCGGTGTGGCCCTTCTGGCGGCCGTGCCCACGGGCCTCCAGAATGGTCATGCCATCGACGCCAATCTCCACCAGGGCATCCTTGACCGCATCCAGCTTCGACGGCTGAATCACCGCTTCAATTTTCTGCATATTTTTCTCGTCCTCTCGGGTCCTTGCCCTCAACATTAGTGCGCCCAATCGTAACCTTCTTCGCCGTGCTGGGAGAGGTCAAGACCATCGTGTTCCTCTTCCTCACTCACCCTAAGGCCCATCGTCTTATCCACGACGAACAAAATGATGAGCGTACCCACGATTGAAATACTCCAGGCGATCGCCACGCCGCCAATCTGGTTGAACAGCTGCCGCCAGTTGCCCTCCAGCAAGCCGGTCGCCTTGCCGGCTCCAAAGATCGGGTTAATGGCGCTATTGGCGAAGATTCCTGTCAGCACAGCGCCCAGCGTACCTCCTGCGCCATGCACGCCGAAGGCGTCGAGGGAGTCATCATACCCGAACCAGGCCTTCACCTTGACGACCATAAAGTAGCAGAAGATTCCTGCAATCAGGCCAATCCAGAGCGCCGACATCGGCGTCACGAAGCCGGCTGCCGGCGTGATGGCTACCAGTCCGGCAACCGCGCCCGAGATAGCGCCCAGGGCGGAAGGCTTGCCCTGACGGATCCACTCTGCCGCAATCCATCCGATAGCCGCAGCAGCAGCAGCAAAGTGTGTTGTAACAAAGGCCGAGGTTGCCAGAGTTCCAGCCGAGAGTGCCGAACCGGCGTTGAATCCGAACCAACCCACCCACAGCATGCATGCGCCTACAAAGCTCAGGACCACCGAGTGTGGAGGCATGGGTTCACGGGGATATCCGAGACGTTTTCCAAGGAAGATCGCAGTTACCAAGGCCGATACGCCCGAGGTGACATGCACCACCGTTCCTCCGGCAAAGTCCAGGCAGGGGATGCGTCCGCCCTGCGCTGCATTCAGCAGGCCGCCCTTGCCCCAGACCATGTGGGCCATGGGGCTGTAGATGAACAGCGTCCAGCAGGTCATAAAGACCAGCATGGATGAGAACTTCATCCGTTCCGCAAAGGCACCCGTGATGAGGGCCGGCGTGATGATGGCAAACATCAGCTGGTAGACCATGAAGGTCTGCAGCGGAATCGTCGCCGCGTAGGCCGGGTCGGGAGCCAGGCCGACACCGTGCAAAAACATGTTGTGGAAGCCGCCAATGAATGCGTTGCCCTGTCCGAAGGCAAGCGAATAACTCACCAGCGCCCAGAGCACCGTCACCAGCGCCATCATGGCGAACGTCTGCATCATGGTGCCCAGAACGTTCTTCTTCCTCACCAGGCCGCCGTAGAACAGGGCCAGCCCCGGTCCGCTCATCATCAGCACCAGCGCGGCTGAGACCAACATCCAGGCGTTGTCCCCGGAGGTTTGCGCCGCCGCGATCGCAGCCGTATTGCTGGCAGCCTGCTTCTCAAGGTTTGCCAGTCGACTCGCCTGGGATACGGAGGCAGCTGCAGGGGTCTGGGCAAATGCCTGTTGGCCCGCCAGCATGGGTCCGCCTACCCCCAGCACTAGCAACAACGCCAAAAACACCTTAACTACGGCAATACGCATGGATTCGCTCACCTGTCGGGTAAAAATTTTATGTCTGGAAGAAAGACGAGCAGAGATGTTCACCCGGGGAAGGCGTTGTGGAATCTGCTCGTGGCCTTCGCTGCGGCATGGGAGCAAAGGCAATTTATCGGGTTGTTTTTAATTTACACAAACGAAGGCTCCAGACAAAGCAAGAAATTCATCGGCCTTCTATTTATTTATGCCTCTCTTTCGAGCCTAAACAGAGGGTTGAGCCAGTAAGGTCTCCACGATCTCGCCCCACTCTGTCTCAAGGCTCCCGGCAGCAGGTCGCCGGCCTGCCCGCCGGTACCAGTATCCTGCGTTGCCGGTATCACCCTCTTTGCGGTGCAGATAGGCATGTATCCAGGAACCTTCGGCATCCTCGATATCCTGGGCAATCTCGTGTGCCCGGTCCCAGTCACCCTGCCCATCCCACCACAAGGCGCGCAATGGATCCTTCAGCGTCTCCGGATCTGCTGCTTTGAACTCTGCCAGGGTCATCGGTCCTCCTTATGGATTCGGAGCAGCGTATCCGCGCTCCTGCATCCATTTGATCAGCAGGTCAGGCCACACGCTCAGCTGTGGATTTGCTGCCGCCAGCCCGGCTCCGTGAGCCCCGTGCTGGAACAGATGCATCTCCACCGGGACCCCTGCCCGAACCAGAGCCTCATAGAACATCACGCTGTTGGCCACCGGAACGGTCTTATCATCCGTAGTCGCAAATAGAAATGTCGGCGGAGTCTGTGGTGTGACCTGGGTCTCGTCCGACATGGAAGAGACCAGGCCGGGATCGGGATTATCCCCCAGCAAGTTCCGCTTCGATCCCAGATGAACGGAGGGATCCATCATTGTGATTACCGGATACGCCAGGATCAGAAAGTCGGGCCGGCTGCTCTTCTGCTGAATGGGATCCGTCGCCCCCGGATCGCCTGCGTCGAAGTGTGTCCCGGCGGTCGCGGTGAGATGGCCCCCTGCCGAAAATCCCCACATGCCGATGTGATCCTCGGCGATGCCATACTCCGCCGCATGGGCACGCACCAGCCGGATCGCCCGTTGAGCATCGCCCAGCTCCACCGGATGGTGATAGCGCGGTCCCAGGCGATAGCGCAGGACAAACGCCGCCACGCCGTGATCGTTCAGCCAGTGCGCAATGGCTGACCCTTCCTTATCCATGGAGAGGTGCTGGTAGCCCCCACCCGGCGCAACCACAACGCCCGTCTTCGTTGCGTTCGGTGCGGCGGGCAGAAAGATCGTCAGCTCCGGCTTATCGGTATCGTCCGTCCCCTGCGCCCCGGGTGCTCCTTCAGGCCACAACAGTACCGCGCGGCCTGTGGTGGCTGCCGGACTGGGCGGCTGCTGCCCAACAACGAAAGCGGGCATGGAAACAAGAGCTATGAGACACACCAGCATCGGTCGCACGTTCGAAGAACTCCTTAAAAGGATTTGCACCACTGTAACAAGTAGAGCGTTGCCGCTCATCAGCGAGGATAGATTTTTTCTTTATGTATCCGTACCCTGTTAGAAGATGTTACCGACCTCCCCCGGAGAACTCATGAGACAACTTGTCGAGAAGCAGCTTGCGCAGTCGATCTCTACGATGCAGGCCACTTTGGCAGATCCGGCGATCGCCGATACGATCGTCACGATTGCAGAGCTTACGGCCAGATCCATGCAGGCCGGCGGCAAGCTGATGGTCGCAGGCAATGGCGGCTCTGCAGCCGATGCACAGCATCTCGTTGCCGAGTTTGTCGTCAGATTGGTCCACAATCGACCTGCAATGCGCGCTGTCGCATTGACCACGGACAGTTCCATCATGACCGCAGCTGGAAACGACTTCGGCTTCGACTGCCTCTTTGCGCGCCAGATCGAAGCGCTTGGAGCCCCCGGCGACGTCTTCCTCGGAATCTCGACCTCGGGAAACTCGAAGAACATCATCCAGGCCTTGCACCAGGCAAAGCAGATGGAAATCACTACGGTGGGCTTTACCGGCAACGGGGGAGGCCAGATGAAGACTCTCTGCGATCACAATGTCATCATTCCCTCGAACGTGACGATGAACATCCAGGAGTGCCACCTTACGCTGGAGCATATCTTCTGCCTGGCTGTCGAGCACTTCTACTTCCAGGACACAAAGCAATAGATTCTCTTTGCATAGCCGATCAGCGCGACGGCTGTGCCGGCTCTCTCAGCAGCGCATCCACGTCCCCGCGAAATTTCGTTTCGTTGAGTGCACCCACATAGGTCTGGGCGACTCTTCCTTCACGGTCCACCAGGATGGTCGTGGGAAGACCGTCCATTGCATAGGCCAGCTGCGACATCGGCGCGGTGATCGCGATCGGGTAATCCACATGGAGTCTCTCGACGAAGCGGAGCACCGCAGGCGGAATCTCCGCGGAGTTGCGCTCATCGGTAGCTACGCCGACGATCGCAAATCCGCGCTTGCCGTAGTCGTGGCCCAGTTGGACGAGCATCGGCGTCTCCTGCCAGCAGGGACCGCACCATGTCGCCCAATAGTTGATCGCGATCACCTCTCCGCGGTGAACTCGCAGACTCCATGTCTCTCCCGTCAAAAGACTCAGGTGCACCACCGGCATCGGTTTACGCTCCGCTACCGGGATCAAACGAGAGTGAGTATCCAGACCCAGGCGGACAAAAATCACAAGCGACACCACCAGCAGAGCGATTGCGGCTGCGAGAATACTCTTCATTGCTGGCGAAAATCGGCGTTGGCGCATCGCTGTCGAGACTATAAGATTCAACCGGCCTTTACTACAGATCCATCTCAAGGCTGGCCATGAATCCGAAGCCCTTATCCTGTCTGTAGACAACAATATCGAACTGTCTTTTAAAACTGCATGCAGTCGTTCTTTTCGTCTGCGGCATCACACCACAGGTACAACGCCATCCGCAGCTTTTGGCGGGATAGAGGCTGTACGTAAGGAGACTGAATGGAACGACCGAACCTGCAGCAAAACGCAAAACTGCTCCGCCTTGCTGGAAAAGCATCCCTCCTGATTGCCTCTCTCTGGGCGCTCTCTGGTTGCAACACGAAGAACAAGCCCACGCCGGAGAACTTCACTAAGGCAATCAACGCCTACTATCTCGAGCGCTCCGAGTGTCTCTTTCCGAATATGCGCTTCCCCTTTGCCACCTCCGATACGGAAGAGACCAAACAGATGAACGCTCTGGTTCGAGCACGTCTCCTCGAATCCAGTTACGAGTCCGCTGTCAAAACTACCCGGTACACCGTCAGCAGGACCGGACAGCGCTTCGCCCCGCGCTTCTGCTATGGGCATCGAGAGGTCGCTTCCATCGACGATTCCACTCCCCCGGCTACCGGTCCCAGCGGATTCCCCGAGACAGTCGTGAACTACCACTACACCCTCAAAGATGTCCCAGTCTGGGCTCAATCTGACGATATCGCGGGGGCCTTCCCCAAAATGGCCGAGGCCACAACCAAGGCCGGCACCGATAAGATCAGCCTCGCCCAGACGCTCGCCGGATGGCAGGTGCCGGAACGCTAAAGCATTTCCCGCGAAGGTGTAGAGCGAATCACGAAGCTTCGCGCCGTTTTCTCTCGGGGAAAACGGCTTTGGCAGATGTTTCTTGAAACACATGATCGCGGGAAATCTTCGAAGTTCCGGCAGTACTTCATCGCGCGTGCAGGCGCCCGCATCGTATAGAAGGAGATAAAGCACTCTCTCGATCCGAATGCCTTCTACACGAAAGACCTCAACGCGAGAGCCCGATAGTACCTCGAAGGAATCCCCTGAAGGATCGGTTGCGCAAAACGCGAGCCAGGTCCTCGAACTCTTTCACCCTGTCACAGCGCGGTGGTTTACGACTGTCTTTGAGACGCCGACGCCTCCCCAGGTTCAGGGATGGCCTGCCATCGCGCGCGGCGACTCGACCCTCATCCTCGCCCCCACCGGAACCGGCAAGACCCTGACGGCGTTTCTCTGGTGCCTGGACCGGCTGATGCTGCACACCCCTGCCGAAACTCCCGCAGGCTGCAAGACTGTCTACATATCGCCGCTCAAAGCACTGGCAGTTGACGTAGAGCGCAACCTTCGCTCTCCTCTAGTGGGCATCGCCAACATGGCGAAGCAGCTTGGCACCCCGGTACATATTCCGGAGATCAGCGTGCGCACCGGCGATACCTCGCAGAAGGATCGAGCACGCTTCCGAAGAAATCCCGGCGACATCGTTATCACCACGCCTGAGAGCCTCTACCTCATGCTGACCTCCGAAGCCGGCGAGGCTCTGCGCTCGGTTGAGAGCATCATCATTGACGAGATCCACGCGCTCGTACCCACCAAGCGTGGAGCGCACCTTGCCCTCTCGCTCGAGCGCCTGGAAGCATTGACCGGCCGAAAACTTCAACGCATCGGGCTCTCCGCGACCCAGAGACCGCTCGAAGAGGTTGCCCGCTTCCTCGGAGGCGCCCAGGCTCCCGCGAAAGGCCGCTCCTCGAAGAAAACGACACACCAGCATGAGATCGAAGCCGAGACCGCGACAGTCCTCGCTGAGATCGAGGGCGAAGCAGAGGCCGGAAGCCTTGCCGCCCCTCTCTATCGCCCAGTCAGTATCGTCAACGCAGGAGCGAGAAAGCCTCTCGAACTGAAGGTAGAAGTTCCGGTCGAAGATATGGCTCGCTTGGGCCAGATCGAAGATCAGCCCAGTGGTCCAGCGTCGCAGGGGCCGAAGCGAACCTCCATCTGGCAGTCCATCTATCCTCGCCTGTTGGAGCTGATCCAGGAGCACACCTCCACCCTCATCTTCGTCAACGCCCGCCGGGTAGCAGAGCGCCTCGCGGGATCACTCAATGAGCTTGCCGGTGAAAATGTCGCACGCGCCCATCACGGCTCACTAGCCGCCCTGCAGCGGAGCGAGATCGAAGAGCTTCTCAAAGCCGGCAGGATCAAGGCTCTCGTCGCCACCTCGTCGCTCGAACTCGGCATCGACATGGGTGCCATCGATCTCGTCATTCAGATCGAAGCTCCCCCTTCCGTCGCCAGCGGTCTTCAGCGCATCGGCCGCGCCGGTCACCAGATCGGCGCGCCATCCTCTGGAATTATCTTCCCCAAATATCGTGCCGACCTCATCGCCTGTGCCTCAGTCACACGCGCCATGCACGAGGGCCACGTCGAATCGACACGCTTCCTGCGCAATCCGCTCGACGTGCTCGCGCAACAGATCGTCGCCATCATCGCCCATCCTCCTCTAAGCATCGAGGACGCGGAGCGGCGCCGCTCCGCTCGTACCGACGAAGAGGAGAGCCCCGGAATCAGCTACGCTTCTCTCTTCGAGATCGTTCGTAGCGCCGCCCCGTTCGCCGGACTCAGTCAGGCCGTCTTCGATGGCGTCCTCGATATGCTGGCGGGCCGTTACCCTTCAGACGAGTTTGCCGAGCTTCGTCCGCGCATCACCTGGGACCGCACTCGCAACTGGCTCACCCCTCGCGCAGGCGTCAAACGCATCGCCATCCTAAATGCTGGCACGATCCCGGACCGCGGAACCTATGGGGTCTTCCTCGCAGGCGAACGATCCAAACCGGTGCGCGTGGGCGAACTCGACGAGGAGATGGTCTTCGAGAGCCGCACCGGCGAGACCTTCATCCTCGGCGCCTCCGCCTGGCGGATCGAAGAGATCACGCACGACCGGGTCCTCGTGTCGCCCGCCCCCGGCGAGGCCGGAAAGATGCCCTTCTGGCACGGCGATCAGGCCGGGCGTCCGCTGGAGTTCGGAAGAAACATTGGCGCGCTCATTCGCGAACTCCGCGAACTGCCCCGACCCGTCGCCATGGCGAAGCTCACCTCCGAGCACGACCTTGAACCTACCGCCGCAGAAAACGTACTGCGCTATCTTGCTGATCAGGAGATCGCCACCACCGTCGTTCCCGACGACCGGAACATCGTCATCGAAAAGGTTCGGGACGAGCTTGGCGACTGGCGCGTCTGCGTCCTCACCCCCTTCGGAAGCCGCATCCACGCCCCCTGGGCGATGGCCGTCACCGCCAAGCTGCGCGCCGCCAACGGCCCGGAGGTCGAGACCATGTGGAGCGACGAAGGCTTCGTCCTTCGCTTCCCCGAGACCGATCAGGCGCCCGATATCGAAGCTCTTCTTCCCGAGCCTGAAGAGGCCGCCGAGATGGTCCTCCGCCAGCTCGGCTCAACCGCTCTCTTCGCCGCAAAGTTCCGCGAGAGCGCCGCGCGAGCTCTTCTCCTCCCCAGGCGCAGAGCCGACGGGCGAAGCCCGCTATGGCAGCAGCGCAAACGCGCCTACGACCTGCTCAGTGTCGCCAGCCGCTACGCATCGTTCCCTATCCTGCTTGAGGCCTACCGTGAGTGCATGCGCGACGTCTTCGACATGCCCGCGCTCATGGAAACGCTTCGCCTCATCTCGAATCGCACCCTCCGCGTGCACACGGTCGAATCGCGCACGCCATCGCCCTTCGCCTCTGCCCTGCTCTTCAGCTACGTCGCGAACTACATCTATGACGGCGATGCTCCTCTGGCCGAACGTCGCGCGCAGGCGCTCTCCATCGACCAAGATCAGCTTCGCGAGCTGATGGGCGACGCCGACCTCCGCGAGCTACTCGATCTCTCCGCAATCGAGCAGACCGAAGAACAACTCCAGGCGCTCGCCGAGGGCTACCAGGCCCGCAACATGGACGGCGTCCACGATCTTCTGCTTCGTCTCGGCGATCTCAACCGCGAAGAGCTCCTGCGCCGCAGTGTAAGCGCCGAAGTCGCCGTCAGCGTACAGCGACTGCAGCGATCCCGCCGCGTCCTCGAGGTACAGATCGCCGGTCAAAAGCGCTTCATAGCCGTCGAAGACGCTGCACGCTACCGCGACGCCCTCGGCATTCCGCTGCCGCCAGGACTCCCCACCGCCTTCCTCACGGAAGTCCCCGACGCGGCGGTCGACCTCGTTCGCCGGTACGCAAGAACCCACGGCCCCTTCACCACGCACGAAGCCGCCGCTCGCTTCGGCCTCTCTCCGGATGCTGTCGAGGCAGTTCTCCGCGTACTCGTCCACTCCGGCCGCGTCGTCGAAGGAGGTTTCCGCCCCGGAGGCATCCACCGCGAGTGGTGCGACGCTGCAGTGCTCCGCTCCATCCGCCGCAAGAGTCTCGCCCGCCTCCGCAAGGAAGTAGAGCCCGTCGAACAAGCCACGCTGGCCCGGCTCATCACCCGCTGGCAGGGCGTCGTGCAACCGCGACGCGGACTCGATGCCCTACTCGACGTCATCGAAAATCTTCAGGGAGCGCCACTGCCCGCCTCCATCCTCGAATCCGAGATCCTTCCGGCCCGCGTCCTCAACTATCGGCCCTCCGATCTCGACACCCTCATCGCCGCTGGCGAGGTCGTGTGGGTCGGCCTCGACCCCCTGGGCGAACGCGACGGCAGAATTGCGCTCTACCTCTCAGAGAAGCTGTCCTCACTCTGGCCTGCCGCGCAGGACAGCCCTACCCCGCTCAACGACCGCGAGCAGCAGATCATCGATTACCTCCGCGCTCGCGGCGCATCCTTCTTCCAGGACCTACACGACGGCCTCGGCGGTGGGTATCCCGGCGAAACCCTCGACGCTCTCTGGTCGCTCGTCTGGAAGGGCCTCGTTACCAATGACGGTCTCTCTGCACTGCGCGCTTACTGCGAAAAGCCTTCGACCTCCAAACGTGGAACGCGCCGCGTTCACAACCAACTTGGCTTCCGCTCCCGCAGAACAACACCGCCAACCGGCCAGGGCCGATGGGCGCTCCAGTCAGCTGCATTCGCCGACCAACAGCAGCGTGCAACCGCGTGGCGTCATGCCCTCGCACAGCAGCTGCTCAATCGCTACGGCGTCGTCTTCCGCGAAACGGCACACGCCGAAAACATCTCCGGCGGATTCTCTGCCGTCTACGACGTCCTTAAAGCAATGGAGGAAAGCGGAAAGATTCGCCGCGGCTATTTCGCCGCCGACCTAGGAGCCACGCAGTTCGCACTCCCCGCAGCAGTCGATCTCCTTCGTTCGCTTCGTACAGGAGCCGGCGCACAGGCCGATCCCGACCGTATAGAAACCGTCCAACTCGCCGCGACCGATCCCGCAAATCCCTACGGCGCACTGCTCCGATGGCCAGCGGGTGGAGACGAAGCCTCATCGCTCACCCGCAGCGTTGGCGCACGCGTCATCCTGTGCAACGGCTATCTTACCGCCTACCTTCGGCGGGGAAACTCGGCCCTCCAGATCTTTTTGCCGGAAGACGAGCCGCAGCGCTCCAACGTCGCCCGCGCAATCGCGGACTTCCTCTTCCATCACGCGCAGCAGCCAGACGAAGACACCGAAGCACACGGCGGAATCCTAATCGCAACCATCAATGGCACCCCCGTCGCCGAGCACTGGATGGCTCGCTTCCTTCTCGATGCAGGCTTCACCGCCGGAGCCATGGGCTTCAACGTGCGCCGCCGCCTGCCCACCTTGCCCGGCGTCAAAGTCGAGTCGAGGCCGAATGCCTGAGGGAGATACGATCTATCGGTCCGCCCGCGCGCTGCAACGCGCTATAGGCGGAAAAGTTGTCACCGGCTTCGAAACGGCCTTAGCCAAGATCGCCAGCGTCGACGACAACACTCCCATCACCGGCCGCACCATCACGAGTGTCGAGTCCCGCGGCAAGTGGCTCCTCATCCACTTCAGTGGCGACCTGATCCTCGCCACTCACATGCTGATGAGCGGAAGCTGGCATCTCTATCGCACCGGCGAACGCTGGCATATGCCCCGCTCGCGCATGCGAATCGTCATCACGGCCACCGACTGGCAGGCCGTCGCCTTCAACGTTCCCGTGGCCGAGTTATACACTGCTCGCTCGCTCGAACGCAGTTCGCAAATCCCCAGGCTTGGCCCCGACATCCTGTCCACAGATTTCACTCTTCAACAAGGCGTAGAACGCCTGAAGCAACACGCCCTCAAGTCACCCTCTGCCGAAGTAGGAACAACCCTGCTGAACCAGCGCGTACTCGCCGGACTCGGCAACGTCTACAAGAGCGAGGTCGCCTTCTCCGCCGGGGTACATCCCTTTCGCGCCATCAGCACACTGATCCCCGCAGAGATCGAGCGCCTCGTCGAGTTCGCACATCGCTATATAAAGGCAAACGTGATCGACGGCAAGGGCGACGGCATCGTCACCTACTCCGGAAACCGCCGCACCACCCACGCCACCGACCGCCGCGAGCGTCTTTGGGTGTACGGCAGGCAGCACCAGGAGTGCCGACGCTGCGGTGCCACGATCCTCATGCGCCGCCAGGGGACCGGGGCCCGCTCCACCTATTGGTGCCCGGATTGCCAGCCCTGGAGAGACTAGATCCTTACCCTTTCCGGATCGTCATTCTGAGCGGAGCGAAGAATCCCTGCCTTCTGCCCGCAGCACCACAGACGTCACAGGCAAGACAGGAATCCTTCGCACCACTCAGCTAAACCGACTGCATCGCCTTGATCGCCTCCAGCCGCGCATTCTTCAGCGTCGTCTGCGGATCGCCGGTCGACATGAACTCCATGCAGATATAGCGGTCGTAGTGCAGTTCCGCCAGCTTGCGATAGATATTGTCGTAGTTGACCTCGCCCGTACCCGGCTGATGCCGTCCAGGAACATCCGCGATATGCACCAGACCTACCTGGTCGATGTTCTTCTCCAGTTTTTCGATCAGGTTTCCTGCCTGTTTCTGCTCGTGATAAAAGTCGTACAGAACCTTAACCCTCGGGCTGCCTACCGCTCGCGTAATCTCGAAGGCCTCGGCTACGCTCGGAACCGCCTCCTTGGGGTACTCCAGCAGGTCAATCGGCTCCAGTACAATCTCGATCTGCTCCTTCTCCAGAAGATCAGCGGCGTACTTCAGCGAATCTACAATCGCAGCTTTCTTCTCCTGGTCGCTCTGACCCGGGACACGTGTATACGCCGTGTAGATAAACTGCTTGCAGCCCAGCTCTTTCGCTCCCGGAATCGCCTTCGTCAGGTCGTCGTGCAGTGCCTGCCGCTTTGTGTGGTCCGCCAGTGGATTCCTGCCTGGCACCGCGCTGTCCACTGCGATTCCCAGAGCATGCTGCTTGGCCAGGTTCTTCTTCCACTCCTCCGGGGTCCACGTCTCGTACTCTTTTCCGACCTCGACCCCATTAAATCCAGCTCCTGCAGCCAGTTCCAGTTGCTGCTCAAACGTAAGCCCTTTGGGAAGGGTCCACAACATGATCGAAAACTTGTGGCCAGCGTTGTTCTCAGGGGCGGCAGCCATTGCCGAACCCAGTACGTTCTTGCCTGGCAGCAATGACGCAAGCGAGGCGGCTACGGACATTTTTTGAAACTCTCGACGATTCATTCGGTCTCCAGGTGCTGGCGAACAAGTATAAAGGTAAACGCAACAGGTGCCGTGCTCCATCATGCATTCAAAATGGATACACGACATCTTGTCCAACCCAACGACTTATAAGCACACGAGTCGAGGAAGCGGAGTCGATCCATTTGAAGAAGCTATTCCGGCACCTTGCACCAGCCACCCTTCTCTTATTGACGGGGGCGCTCCCATCGCATGCCCAGTTCCCCCGTTCTCCGGTAAAGCCCGAAGCCGCCGAGGCAGGCGCTCAAATCTATAGCTCCAAATGTGCCAGCTGCCACGGCGAAGACGCTCGTGGAACCGCCAGCGCGCCCGACCTGCTGCGCTCGCTACCCGTCCTCCACGATCGCCGGCAGATGCTCTACGGCAAGGAACTGGCGCCCCTACTCGCGAAGGGTCCAAACCACAACTTCAACTTCGACGAAAAGCAGCTCGCGGATATCTCGCAGTTCCTCACCAAGTCCATTAACAGCATCCTGAGGAGCGGCTACAACTCGCAGCCCACTAATCTGCTGAGCGGCGATGCCAAGGCTGGCGAAGCCTATTTCAACGGCGCTGGCGGCTGCAACAAATGTCACTCCACCACAGAAGACCTGGCGCACGTCGGCACCCGGTACGCCCCGGCCGCCCTGCAGCAAAAGTTCCTCTTCCCGAACTTTGGTCTGTTTCTGCGGAAGAAGGTTCAGGTGACGGTTCAGCTTGCGTCAGGCAAGAGCTACACAGGCGATCTCGTCCACTTGGACGACTTCACCGTCACCCTGCACGAAAAATCCGGTGAGACTCGTTCGTTCAACCGCACTGCTCGCATCAAGGTGACGGAAGAGAATCCCTACGCTGGGCACATCGCACTGCTCGACAAGTACACCGACGCCGACATTCACAACCTGACGACTTACCTGGCCACGCTCAAATGAAAAAGATCTTCTCTGCATCTCTTCTCGCTCTACTGCTCCTGCCGTCGATGTCGCACGCTCAGGAAGAGTCCGCCAGCACTTCTACGGCTGCCCTATCGAAGCTCACCGACAGCTGGCCCACGTACAACGGCGACTACTCTGGCCGGCGTTACAGCTCACTCGCAAAGATCAACACCACCACGGTCAAGCAGCTCTCGCTCGCCTGGACCTATCGCATTGAGACCACCACCGCCGGCGGCAAGCGCATTTCCGCAACACCTCTCGAAGTCGACGGCATTCTCTACTTCACCGTCCCCAGCCACGTATGGGCCGTGGATGCTCGCACCGGACGCAAGCTGTGGCAGTTCGACTGGGCCAGCAAGGGCGGCGAAGCCATCGGCAATCGCGGAGCAGCTGTCAAAGGTGACACCGTCTACTTTGAGACCGAAGACTGCAACCTCGTCGCCATCGACCGCAACACCGGCAAGGAAAAGTGGCACGCCCCTATCGGCAATCCCGATCAGTTCTACTTCGGCAGCGTCGCTCCAGTCATCGTCAAGAATCACGTGATGGTCGGCGTGAGCGGCGACGACTTCGACATTCCTGGATACATTGAAGCACACGATCCAGAAACCGGCGCGCTGCAATGGCGCTGGTACACCCACCCTGAACCCGGTACACCCGAAGCCAAGACCTGGCCCAACGACGAAGCCATGACGCACGGTGGCGGCATGACCTGGGTCGCCGGAACCTACGACCCTGAGTTGAATCTCTACTACTTCGGAACCGGCAACGCCCAGCCGGTTATCAATGGCCTTGCCCGCCCGGGAGCGAACCTCTTTACCTCGACCATCTGCGCCCTCAATCCCGATACCGGCAAGCTCGTCTGGTACTTCCAGCCCAATCCGCACGACACGCACGACTGGGACGCCGTACAGACTCCCGTGCTCTTCGACGGCATCATCAAGGGTCAGAAACACAAGCTCCTCGCGCAGGCCAGCCGAAACGGTTGGTTCTTCGTTCTCGATCGCACCAACGGCAAAAATCTGCTGACCACGCCATTTGCCAAGCAGAATTGGACCCTCGGCGTCGACGACAAAGGTTCCCCCATCCCTAACCCCGAGAAGATGGCCCACACCAACGGCTCGCTCCTAGCTCCCAATCAGGCAGGCGCAGCCAACTGGTACCCACCCAGCTTCAGCCCGCTGACCGGACTCTTCTACGTGCCCGCGTACGACGCCTACAGCGTCTATTACATCTACGACAACAACAAGAAACCCGAAGGTTGGGCAGGTAACGACCGCGGTGGCTGGTCGAGCGCCTCGCTCCGCGCCCTCGACTACAAGACCGGCAAGGTCCGCTGGGACCACAAATGGCCAACATCAGGTGGCCGCTCCGGTATCCTCACCACCGCGGGCAATGTACTTTTCACTGGCGATACTACATCGAACCTCGTCGCCTTTAACGCCACCACGGGAGCCATCCTCTGGCACGCCGGACTGGGCAACATCGTCACCAACGGCCCCATTACCTTCGAGCTTGATGGCCTGCAGTACGTCGTAGCAGCAGCGGGTGACACACTCTATGCCTTCAACCTGCGCTAACGCTGCCAAGACGTATTACATCCTTCACGGGGGCCGTCTTTATTGACGGTCCCCGTGAAGGATGCGATCAAGCCTTTCCTTCATTTATCTTTCTGAAGCACCGCAGAAGATTCCCGCCCCAGAACTTTTTGATCCTCTCCTCGCTGTACCCCCTGCGCAACATCGCATCGGTCACCATTGGAAGATCACGCACATCACGCATTCCCTTCGCCAGTGTGGGTCCGCCGTCGAAGTCTGTACCGATCGCAACATGATCTTCGCCCACCAGTTTGATCGCCCGGTCCACCACGCCCACCCAGTCGTCCACCTTCATCGCCACCGAATCCGGAACCGTCGCGCCTTTCATCGGATACCCCGACGCGACCAGCGAATCTACCTCGTAGATCGTCTTGCCTTTCACCTTGTCGGGAATGCTGGCCGTATCGAAAAAAGTCTTGCCCCGCTCTGCCGTGATCCACTTGTACTCGGGCAGATAGTTGAACTCGCTTCCAATCTGAAACCCGATCACGCCACCCTTCGTCGCCAGTTTCTCCAGCAGCTTATCGGGCATATTTCGCGGAATATTGTTCACCTGCCGCAGTCCGTGATGGGTCGCGATCACCGGAACTTCGCTGGCATCGATCGCCTGCGAGATCGCCTCATCCGAAGAATGCGAGACGTTGATCACCATGCCCAGGCGGTTCATCTCCTTGATCACCGCGCGCCCGTGAGCATTTAGCCCATTCACCTTCGCCGCCGAGCAGCACGAATCCGCATAGTTCTGGTCCCAGTTATGCGCTGAAAGCTGAGCCGACCGCAGTCCCAGCCGGTGCATATCCCGCAGCACTCCCAGGTCTCCGTCCAGGTCATAGCTGCCTTCAATGTCGAGCACGGCCGCCATCTTCCCCTTGGCACGAATGCGCTCCACGTCATCGGCATTCAGCGCCAGCTCGACCTTGTCCCTGTTCTCCTCCAACTGCCTCCGGGCATGGTCCATCCGGCGCATCGCCTGCTTGGTCTCGAAGCGGCTCGGGTAATACTCCTCCGGAATAAAGACCGACAGAAAGAACGCTCCCTCCCCGCCTTCCCGAGCCCGCACCAGGTCCCACTGTCCATCGCTCTTGCGCTCTCCCATGCTTCCGCCGTGGTAGAACTCCCGATCCAACGCATGTACATGCCCATCAAAGATAAAGGCTCGCTGATGAATCTCCTTCGCGCGAGCCGAAACTGCCGGTGCAGCCTGATCTTCCGCTGCGGCTATCATCGATCGCAATGCAAACGGCGCCGCCGCACTGTATCCCAGAAACCTCCGTCTGCTCAGCACCGATCCACCTTCCTGCACACAGCTTCTCCCCACAAAGATCTCCCCTCGTCATCACTCTTGTTCCGGAATCTTATACGATCCTGCGCACCTCTCACTCCTCCCTTATTTCGCAAAGAAATAAGAGCAAGGACATTTGACCTAGAACGAAACCCTCACAACTGAGTACCATTCCGCCATCGCGAAACTTCACAGAACGACGATCGTCAAGGACGGCCATGGCTCCCAACGTGACATCAGGAAAACGCCCGCGGCTTGCTGGCGTAGTTACGGCGTATCGAAGATATCTCCATCCCCAACACGTCATCGACCGCTTTCTCGATGGCTATGGATGGAACGGTGTCTATCACCATCCACCGATGGATGTCGTCTCGCTCTACGTCGATCAGCATGGCGAGGGTGACCTCTTTCAGGAGCGCGCCGACCGCCATCCCAAGATGAAGATCTGCTCCTCCATCGAAGACACCCTCACCCTCGGCACCAGCAAACTCGCCGTCGATGGTGTGGTGGTCGTCGCTGAGCACGGCGTTTATCCCCTGAGCCCCAACGGAATCATGATGCGCCCGCACTACGAGTTCTTCGAGAAGATCACCAACGTCTTTCGCTCCTCCGGCCACTCCGTCCCCTACTTCAACGACAAGGAGCTCTCCTGGAACTGGGATTGGTGCAAAAAGATGGTCGACGTCTCCCACGAGCTGAACTTCCCGCTTCAGGGAGGCTCCAGTCTCGCGGTCACCTGGCGAATCCCCTCAGCCGAATTCCCCCTCGATGCCACGGTCAAAGAAGCTCTCTCCGTCGGCTATGGAGGAATGACCAGCTATGACTTCCATGGCCTGGAGACCATTCAATGCATGGTCGAGCGCCGCAAGGGCGGAGAAACCGGCGTTGAATGGATCCAAACCTACCGCAAAGATGCCTTCTGGAAGGCCTACGAAGACAAGGTCTGGTCGCACGATCTGATGCGCGCAGCGCTCAGCCGCAGCTTCACCATCCGTCCTGGCGCTGCCACCTTCACCAACGACCTCCCCACGGTCGATCAGATGAAGGCGATGGTGCCCGATCCCGTCGCCTACCAGTACAAACATCGTGACGGCCTTCTCAGCACCATGATCCTGCTCTACGGCATGGTGCGCGACTTTACCTTCGCCGCCACCATTGAGGGCCAATCCAAACCCTTCTCCACCCAGATGCATCTCCCCATGCCCGACGGACGCACCACGCTTGCCAGCTTCTTCAGCCCGCTCGTCAATAACGCCGAAAAGATGTTTCTCACCGGCAAGGCGCAATATCCGATCGAGCGGACACTGCTCACGAGCGGCTTGCTGATTGCCGGTGTCGAAAGCGATAAAAAGGGCAGGCGCCTCGAGACGCCAAATCTCGCCGCCGTCCGTTATCAACCCAACCCTGAATCCACCTACTGGAGGAGCTGATGCTGACACGTCGTCGTTTTCTGGGCAATTCCGCGCTGACCTCCTCCATGCTGGTTGTTCCCGAATGGGCTCGTTCTGCCTTCGGCCAGCAGAGGCTCGCTTCGTCCAACCCTATCCGTCTAGCGGTCCTCGGCAGCACCTATCGTCTCGGCTCGCACCTGCAGACCATCACCGACCGCTTTCTCATCGGCTATCCGTTCGACGGCGACTGGCACCTGCCCAACATCAAGGTCGTCTCCCTCTACGTCGACGAGCATGCGCGTCAGCGCGGCGACGGTCCCGACGAATTTGTACGCTCCATGATGGGGGGCTCCAGGCAAAGGTCGGCCAATCCCTGGCCCCCGGAAGACCTCAGCCCGGCACGAGCCAAACAGTTCGGTTTCCGCCTCTGCCGCAATATCCCCGAAGCCCTCCGCGTCGGAGGCGATCGCATCGCTGTCGACGCCGTCCTCACCATCGTCGAGCAGTGCCCGCCCTATCCCTATCCGGTCAACGATAAAGACCAGGTCCTGCTTCCGCGCTTCGACTTCTTTGAGCAGTGTGCCCAGGTCTTCGAGACGGAAAAGCACGCGGTTCCCTACTTTAACCACAAGCAGCTCTCCTTCAGCTTCTCAGAAGCTCAGACGATGGTGAAGAAGGCAGATCGCCTCAAGATGCCTCTGCTCTCCGGCTCATCCCTTCCCGTCACCTGGCGGCTTCCTGCAGTCGATGTCCCCGTTGGCGCTCGCGTCAAAGAAGCCGTCATGGTCGGCGTAGGAAACCTCGATGACGGCGATTTCGATGCCCTCGAAGCCATGCAGTCCATGCTCGAGCGTCGCAAAGGCGGCGAGACTGGCGTCAAGGCCGTACAACTACTCGAAGGAGACGATGTCTGGGCCGCCGCAAAGGCTGGACGCTGGTCGAAAGACCTGCTCAGCTCCGCCCTCTCCCGCAGCGACACCCCAATGGGTCTGAGCCTCCTCGATGGCAGATGCCAGGATCTAACCGACGACGATCTTCTACCGCAACTCGTCAAAGACCCGGCCGCGTACTGCATCGAGTACACCGATGGAACACGCGCCACCATGCTCATGCTCAATGGAGCCGTGCAGGATTACAATATCTCCGTTCAGCTCGAAGATCAGCAACTCGTCTCCACGCAGTTCCTCAGGCCCTTGCCACCCAACGAGGCCTACTCCGCCTGTCTCGCCTCCAAGGTCGAAAGCCTTTACCAGAACCGCAAGCCGCCCTACCCGACCCAACGCGTCCTGCTCGTCACCGGTATGCTCGAAGCCTGCCTCAACTCACGCCATCGCTTCGGACAGCTCATCGAGACGCCACATCTCGCCATCCTGTACCAGCCACCAACAGAGTCACAGTACATCCAGATTTGAAGAGAGATTCCGATCCTCCCACAACGCGGTTGCCCCATCTTCGCGACGGCCTTATCGTCGCTAAGGTGGGTTCCTTCGAGCGAGGTCTCGAACAATCACATCTGCGAACACCCAATCTCTTTACGCCACCCCAACCTCACGCTCGGCCCGCCGTCCCCCCAGATATCCAAACAACGCAATGTAGATATAGCAGACCGCTGGAATCACAAACGCATGCTGCACACCGATCAGATCAGCCAGGTGCCCCTCAGCCAACGGAATCAGCGCTCCGCCCACAATCGCCGCCACCATGAGACTCGATCCTTTGCTTGTCAACGGCCCCAGTCCCGTCAGACCTACGGTAAAGATGCTCGGAAACATCACCGAGTTGAACAGTCCGACCGCCAGGATCGCCCACATGGCCGTATGTCCATGTGTCAGGATCGAAGTCACCACCAGCACAAAGGCCAGCACTGCCGCCGTACCCAGCACGACGCTTGTACGCAGCTTGGTCAACAGCCACGAGCCGATAAACCGGCCCACCATAGCGCCACCCCAGTACAGCGCAACATACCGCGCCGCGGTTTTCTCTGAAAGCGCCGCAATCTCCGGCAGCCCAAAGTAATTCACCAGGAAGCTCCCGATCGAAACCTCAGCACCGACATAGACAAAAATTCCCACCGCACCGGCCAGCAGAATTGGATGCTTCCAGATGCTGTCATTCTGTGTAGAATCCAACTCGCCTGGACGGATGTCGCGGGTAAAGTCCATGGTTGGCATCTTCAGCACGGCAAAGGAGATCGCCAGCAACACCAGCATCAGGCCAATCCCCAGGTAAGGCAGCCGCACCGACGAAGCCTGCTCCGTCCTGTAGTGCTGCAGGGCCGCCGCTGAGAGCGACCGCAACTTCTCCGGAGCCATGGGAGCTGCTGCGAGGATAAACATGCTGCCAAAGAACGGAGCCACAAAGGTTCCAAATGAGTTGAACGCCTGCGAAAGATTCAGCCGCGCCGCGCTCGTCTCCGGTGGACCGAGATTCGCTACATAAGGATTCGCCGCCACCTGTAGCGTCGTGATGCCTGCCGCCAGAATCACCAGCGCCGACAGAAACAGCCCGAACGAGGCCGCTGCCGAGGCAGGAAGAAAGAGAAACGCCCCCACCGCCATCACCAGCAACCCGATGACCATTGTTCCCTTGTAGCCCCGCCATTCCACCAGCTTGCCGGCCGGAACCGCAAAGATGAAATAGGAGGAAAAGAAACAGAACTGCACCAGCATCGCCTGCGCATAGTTCAGGTCGAAGATGCCCTTCAGATGCGGGATCAGAATGTCGTTCAGGCAGGTCAGAAAGCCCCACATAAAAAAGAGCATCGTCGCGATGCTCATGGCCCGGACGTCGGTCTTCTCCGCTCCGGAATGTTGCGCTGTCGTGCCTGCTGCCCCTGCTCCAATGGCCATAATTTTGGATAACCTCTACTGCGTCAATAAAACGCTTAAACTCTCTTGCCGCCCTCTCATCCTAATACGCCACAGTCTGCAGGTGTCTCCGCCCCAACACCCGAAAGGTGTCATCCTGGGCGAAGCCGAAGTCGAAGGATCTGCGGTTTCGCTGCCACATACCTCTTGCCTTGTCCTTCCGATGCAAAGCGAAGAAATCCGCTACTCCACATTGTCAAGCCTTCCCGGATCTTAACTTCCAGGTCTCAGTAACATCCCTTTACCTCTAAGTTCCACCTGCGTCGCTATACTTGGAACAGGTGGCAAAAGAAACTGCACTCCACTAACGATCCCGGGCTGAAGTCCGGACCTAACTCATGTCTTTCTAGGAATTTGCGCAAATAAGTACGAGGGAGGAATACCCTCCATAAGAACAGAAGAAGAGATCTCATGACCTTACCTCGCGAACGCAACTTCCGTATGCCCGCCGAATGGGCCCCCCATACTGCCACGTGGATTGCCTGGCCTCATAACGCCGAGGACTGGCCCGGAAAGTTCCAGCCCATCCCTTGGGTCTATGCAGAAATCGTCCGCCATCTCTCCTGCTGCGAAGATGTTCACATCCTCGTCAACGACGATGCCGCGGAAAAGCGCGCCCGACGCATCCTGCTCCGCGCAGGAGCCAACATGGCACGCCTGCACTTCCATCCCTGGCAGACCGACCGCGTCTGGCTGCGCGACTCCGGGCCCATCTTCCTCAAGAATCCGCAGGGAGAGCTTGCCCTTACCAACTGGCGCTTCAACGCCTGGGCCAAGTATGACAACTGGCGCCGCGACGACCAGGTTCCGCACCACATCGCCAAGCTCTACGGCATGGAAGAGTTCAAGCCCACAATTGCGGGCGAAGACGGCAAAGAGCACCGCCTGGTCCTCGAAGGCGGCTCCATCGACACCAATGGCGCCGGCGTCCTCCTCACCACCGAAGAATGCCTCCTGTCGGACGTCCAGCAGCGAAACCCCGGCGTCTCCAAACAGCAGATCGAGCGAGCCTTCCACGACTATCTCGGCATCGACCAGGTAATATGGCTCAACCGTGGCACCGCCGGCGACGACACCCACGGCCACGTCGACGACATCACCCGCTTCGTCGCTGAAGATGCCATCCTCACCTGCGTCGAGCCCAGCACGCACGATGAGAACCACCTTCCGCTGGCCGAAAATCTTGACCGCCTCCGTTCCGCACGCAACCTCGATGGCAAGCCGTTCCGGATCATCGAACTGCCTATGCCTGCGCCCGTCCTCTTCGACAACCAACGCCTGCCCGCCAGCTACGCCAACTTCTATATCGCCAACGATCTTGTCCTGGTCCCCACCTTCAACGACCCCAACGACCGCATTGCGCTCAACATCATCGCCGACTCCTTCCCCAACCGCCGGGTCACCGGAATTCACTGCACCGACTTCATCTGGGGACTGGGCGCGCTACACTGCATGACGCAACAGGAGCCTGCATAAACTCGTCATCAAAATCACAGGCATCCAAATATGCTTTACCGTTCGTTCTGAAATAAAACTTACGGAGACTCGATGCGAATCATCGCCTGCGCCCTTATGTTCTCAGCAGCAATCGCAGCCACGGCCCAGCAGAAGCCCATCATCCTGCACGATGCCGCGCTCGTCGACGGCACCGGAGCCCCGGTTCGGCCCCATGTCGATATCACCCTTCATAAGGGCTACATTGACAGCGTCAAGCCCGCCTTCAAAGAGGCTCCTAAAGATGCAGAGATCGTCGACTGCACCGGCAAGACCGTCATTCCCGGCCTCATCAGCGCACACTCCCATCTCGGCATTCTTCTCGACAACGCCACTCCATCTCCCAACGCCTACACCACCGAGAACGTCACCAAGGCCCTCGACCAGTTCGAGCGCTACGGCGTCACCACCATCGTCTCGCTCGGCGTCAACCGCGACCTCGTCTATCAACTGCGCGACCAGCAGCGCAACAGCAAGCTGGGCGGAGCGACCATCCTCACCGCGGGTCGCGGCATCGGTGTTCCCAACGGAGCGCCCGGACTCAATGTTGCATCCGATCAGATCTATCGTCCGGGCACGCCCGACGAAGCCCGCAAGGACGTCGATGATCTCGCCAAAAACCACGCCGACCTGGTCAAGATCTGGCTCGACAGCGGCCACGGCAAGATTCCTCCGATGAAGCCGGAGATCTATACCGCAGTCATCGAACAGGCCCACAAGCACCACATGAAAGTGGCCGCACACGTCTACACCCTCGCGGACGCCAAAAGCCTGGTCAGCGCCGATGTGGACATCTTCGCGCACTCCATTCGCGACCAGGCCGTCGATCCGGGCTTCGCCCAGACGCTTATCGACCACAAAATCTGGTACATCCCGACACTGACTCTCGATGAGGCCTTCTACCTCTACGCTCAGAACCCCGATGTGATGCACTCAGCTTTCTTCCAGCAGGCCGCCGGCGCTGAGCTTCTCGCAAAGCTCCAGGCGCCCGGCTACGCCGAAAAGACTCTCGCATCCGCACAGACCGAACAAGCGAAGAAGGATCACGAGATCGCCATGAAGAATCTCAAGACTCTCTACGATGCTGGAGTCAATATCGGTTTCGGTACGGACTCCGGCGCCGTTCCCGGCCGCATCCCGGGATTCAGCGAGCATCGCGAGCTTGAGGATCTCGTCGCTGCCGGCCTCACTCCCCTGCAGGCCATCACCCTTGCCACCGGAGAGAACGGTCGCCTGCTCCACGAGGTCAATTCAAAGATGAGCATAGGCCTCATCAAGAACGGCTACTCTGCCGATCTCATCATCCTCTCTGCCGACCCCCTGATGGATGTCCGCAACACCCGCAAGATCGTTGCCGTCTACCATCATGGCGTCCTGGTTCCCAACACTCCACCGCAGAATTAATATTCAATCTCCAAACCGGGTGCCCCATCTTAGCGACAGCCTCATCGTCGCTAAGATGGGACATTCGCACGAAGCGCGAACCCTCTTGCCATTGACTCACCGGCAGCTACACTGAACCGATGCAGCAGCCTTCTCCATCCGATCTCGATGAGTGCATGATGCACCTCGCCATGGCCGAGGCGCGCGCCGCCGAAGCCGCCGGGGAGGTGCCCGTCGGCGCCATCGTCGTTGGCCCTGACGGCGCTACCGTTCTCGGACGCGGACAGAATCGTGTACTCCGCGACAGCGACCCGACCGCTCACGCCGAGATCGTAGCCATGCGCGAGGCCGGTCGTGCGCTCTCCAACTATCGCCTTCTCTCTCCGGAAGGCGGCTGCACTTTGTATGTCACGCTGGAGCCCTGCGCCATGTGCGCCAGCGCCATCCTGCACGCACGCATCGTCCGGCTGGTCTATGCCGCCGGCGACCCCAAGGCCGGAGCCTGCGGCAGCGTGCTCGACGTCCTCAATCATCCGAAGCTCAACCACCGGACTGCGGTGCAGACCGGCGTTCTGGCGGAAGAGTGCAGCCGCATGCTGAGCGACTTTTTCCTAGCCCGTCGTGGCAAGAAGCGCATCGATCCGCATCCTATGGATACGGAGGAAGTCCTCCTCGGAGGCAACGATGGCGACGAAGAGAAAATGGTCCGCGAAGGTTGACACCGAATCGACGTATCCGGAAGAAGGACTCTTCACAAAGAGCCCAGCTACGATCGCAAAGTCCCTGGCATCGAAAAAGGTGTCGCCCAAAGGACCCGGCTCCGGTATGAGAATGCTGACCTTCTATATCAATCGAGCCGGAAAGAACCTTCCTGCAAAGCGCAAAGAAGCCTTGCAGAAAGCGAAGACGATCCTCTCCGGACTCATCGCCGACCAGAAGGAGAACTCCGCTGCAAAACACTCTGCAAGATCCTCTCGCTCCACGAAAAAGAAAGCAGCACACAAGACCACCGGAAGATCCGCCAAAGCCAAAATTCACACGGCGAAAAAGGCTGCTGCCCGCAGAGCAGCATAGAATCCATTCGCAGAAGGAGCATTCATGCCAGGCCATCTTTCCGGAAAAGTTGCCATCGTCACCGGATCTTCTTCCGGCATCGGTCAGTCCATCGCGACGCGGCTCGCTGCCGATGGAGCAACTGTGGTCATCGATTACAGGAACCACCCCGAAGGAGCCGAAGAGACGAAGAAACAAATTGAAGCGGCGGGCGGCAAGGGCATCACTCTTCAGGCCGATGTCTCCAGCCTCGTCGATGTACAGCGGCTCGTCGATGAGGCATGGCAACAGCTCGGCTCCTGCGACATCCTCGTAAACAACGCCGGCATCGAAAAATCCGCCGATTTCTGGGACGTTACCGAGCAGGATTACGACGCCGTGCTCGACGTCAATCTCAAGGGAGTTTTCTTTCTCACGCAGGCCTTCGTCCGTCACCTTCGAGAAGCAAAGCGTCCGGGAAGGATCATCAACATCAGCTCCGTCCACGAAGATATGGCGTTTCCGCATTTCTCCACGTATTGTGCATCGAAGGGCGGGTTGCGCATGCTGGCCCGCACTCTCGCCGTTGAGCTTGGCCCCCTTGGGATCACCATCAATAACATCGCACCCGGAGCTATCATGACTCCTATCAATAAAAAGCTGCTCGATGACAAGCCGAAGCTTAATGCTCTGCTCAAAAATATTCCCCTAGGCCGCATGGGGATGCCCGAGGATGTCGCTGCGATCGCAGCGTTCCTCGCTTCCGATGACGCGGCTTACATCACCGGCAGCACTTACGTCATCGATGGCGGCCTGACCGTCAACTATCACGAGCAGTAGAAGGTTTCAGTAAAATATGCCTATGGATCTGACCGTCTACACCGCGGCCTGGTGCCGCGACTGCCGGGAGGCGAAGCGCTTCCTGGACCAGCACAATATTCCCTACAAAGAAGTGGATATCGAAGTCACGCCAGGCGCCGCCGAACTCGTCCTCGAAAACGTCGGGAAACGCGCGATTCCCCAGTTCGTCATCGATGGAAGATGGGTCCAGCCCTACAGGCCGGGACGCGGCTTCCTCCATGAGGAGATGGCTGACCTCCTTGGCGTCACAGGGAGCTAATCTCTATTTCCCAAGCGAGATGAAACTACAGCCACAGGCTCGCCTTCCTTTTCGCCCGGGCTATAAAAAACAAGGCTCGCTACGATTACATCGTATAGCGATACAAATTATTCCCCAGCGGCTCAGTTCCCTTCTCCACACAGTAGAATGAAGTAGAAACCCATTTCTTATCGCTCGGAAAGCCTGCGCTCAATTCGTTCTCCGCCACATGACACAGCCAGGTTCGCCAACGAGTTCAGGATGCTCTCTATGATTCCGCGTTACACACGGCCCGCGATGGGCCGCATCTGGTCTGATGAAAACAAGTATCGCTGCTGGCTGACGGTCGAGACCGCTGCCTCGCAGGCGCTCGCCCGCTTCGGCTTGGTTCCGCAGGAAGCCGCCGACGCCATCCGCGATAAAGGCAACTTCACCGTCGAGCGCATCAACGCGATCGAGGCCGAGGTCAAACACGACGTCATTGCCTTCACCACTACCGTCGCCGAACATATCGGCAATCCGGAGCACTCCCGCTGGCTGCACTATGGCCTCACCTCGACCGATGTTGTCGATACCGCGCAGGCTCTGCAGATCCGGGAGGCGTCAGCCATCATCCGCGAAGGAATCGTCTCGTTCGCCGAGGTGCTGAAGCGCCGAGCCCTCGAGTTCAAGAACACTCCCATCATCGGCCGCACACACGGTATCCACGCTGAGCCTTCCACCTTCGGCCTCAAGCTTTTGCTCTGGTACTCGGAGATGCAGCGCAACCTTAAGCGCTTCGATGCCGCTGCTGAAGATCTTCGTGTCGGCAAGCTCTCCGGTGCCGTCGGAACCTTCGGCCATCTGAAGCCCGAGCACGAAGAGGCCATCTGCGCCGAACTGGGCCTCACACCCGCCGACATTGCCACGCAGGTCCTGCAGCGCGATCGCCACGCTGCCTATATCTCTACCCTTGCCGTGCTCGCCAGTACGCTCGACAAGATTGCCACCGAGATTCGTCACCTGCAGCGCACCGAGGTCCGCGAGGCCGAGGAGTTCTTCTCCGAGAAGCAGAAGGGGTCAAGCGCCATGCCGCACAAGCGCAACCCCATCACCAGTGAGCAGATCTCCGGCCTGGCCCGCGTCATGCGAGCCAACGCCCAGACAGCGCTCGAAAACGTCGCCTTGTGGCATGAGCGCGATATCTCGCACTCGTCGGCGGAGCGGGTCATCTTCCCCGACTCCACCATCGTCGCCGACTATCTGCTCGCAAAGACTACGAACCTGATCGACAAGCTGCTGGTCTACCCGGCCCGCATGCGCAAAAATCTCGAATCTACCGGAGGCCTCGTCTTCTCCGGCCAGCTTCTGCTCGATCTCGCTGAATCCGGCATGAGCCGCGAAGACGCCTACCGTCTCGTACAGGGTCACGCCATGAACTCCTGGAAGAACGACCTCGTCTTCCGTGACGAGATCGCCAAAGTTCCCGAGATTACGGCGCGCCTCTCGTCAGAGAAGCTGGCTCGCGCCTTCGACTACAACCGTCAGCTGGCCAACGTCGACGCCATCTTCGAACGGGTACTCAAAAATTAATATGCGGAGACTGTTCCTATTCTTCCCATGCTATTGACTGTTTGACTTGCCAGGGCACGTTTGACTTGTCAGGCCACACTCCACCGTTTGGCCTGTCATTTCACCACTTGACTTGTCATTCCGTAGCGTAGCGGAATGACAAGAACGCGGTAGAAGAACAAATTTTCTGAACAATTCTCCCGCCTTCTGATGTCGACGTCATCTCTTGAGCGCGTCCTGGGCCCGCGTCAGGCTTCGGTGTAAGGAATCCAAACCTGCATCGGCGAAGGCTTACGGTTCGCCCATGCATAGTACGGAATCAGCGTAAGCATCGTCCCTTCCCCAGTGCCTCCACTGCCGGCAGCAGATCGGTACAGAACCGTGGAGTCGTGGCCCATCAGCTTTCCGGGATGTTCTAGCACCGCCACTCCGCCCAGCATTCCAGGCTCATACCTTACCTGCGTCTCCCCTTGCAGAGAAACACGCAGGTTGGCAAGATTCCGTTCGTTACTCTGAATCTTCTGATCTACTCCCTCCATACAGAAGACTACCGGCCCTCTCTGCATGGCTGCTTTGCCAATATCTTCCATCACCGCTTCATTCGCTCTCAGCAGATGCGGGGTCATATCCAATGCCAGCTCAATCCGGTCGCCTGAATTCCACGTTCGTCTTACAGCCAGATACTCTCCCGGTTTCGCTCCTTCAACGGCGTTTCCGTTGACCCGAACACCGTTCTTCCCCGACCAGCCCGGTATGCGTAGATAGACCGTAAACTCGTGCGGCTTCACTGGAGACACCGTCAGTTCCACTTCGCCCTTCCACGGATACTCCGTCTTCTGGGTCATCTTCAGTGCAGTACCATCTTCAAGATGCCAGTTCATCTCCGACGCATCGTACAGATGCACATAGATGCCATCCTTGCTGGTGCTGTAGAAATAGCCGGGTAGCGATGCGAACGTACGCTCGATGTTCGGCGGGCAACACGTCGTGTCGTACCACGGATTTCGGATCACATCTCCCGTCGCCGGTTCGAACGCCAGCGGATTGCGATAGCAATACATCCTGCCGTCGAGCGACATTCCGGAGTTGATGCCGTTGTACAGCGCCCGTTCCATCACATCGGTGAATCGCGCCTCACCTGTCGCCGCCAGCATGCGCGCATTCCACATCATGTTGCCGATGGCAGCGCAGCTTTCGCCATAAGCGCGGGCATTCGGAAGTTCATAGGCATCGCCAAAGGCCTCTCCCTCCGCACGCGCGCCCACGCCTCCCGTCACATAGAGCTGGTGCGATACCAGATCGTTCCATAACGTCTCCAGCGTCTTCCAGTATGCCGGATCACCTGTCTCCAGATAGTAGTCCGTAGCTCCGCAGCAGGCATACATGCAGCGTACCGCGTGCCCTTCCAGCTTGGTGCGCTCCGGGAATGGAATCCCGCAGTACATGTAGACAATCGCGCTTGGCTTGATGGTCCAGCGCTTATCGCCGTGAAGAATGTATCCCGCAAGGTCGACATACTTCCGGTTTCCTGTCGTGCGATAAAGCTCAATCAGAGACATCTCGATCTCGGGATGTCCTGAGACGATTGGAGTCTGCCCCGCACCCGGGCCATAATTCGGCAATAGAAAATCATCAACGAAGCGGATGCCTGCATTCAGCATCGTCGGGTCGCCCGTTGCACGATAGTATGCAATTGCTCCCTGCAGGTAATGGCCCATGCAATATAGTTCATGGCCTACCTCCTGGGTGTGCTGCTGCATACGCAATGCCTTGCGATCCTCCACGTAATAGGTATTCAGGTATCCACTCGGCTCCTGCACCGCGACGATCTCTCGAATCTGCGCGTCCATCGTCTTCTTCAGCTCAGGTTCGTTCTGCGACTGCAGAACATACGCCGCCGCTTCGGTCCACTTGTAAATGTCCGAGTCCGAATACACCGGCCCCCTCTGCGGCTCTGTCGATTTCCCCTGCAGGCGCTCGAAGTTTGTCATGCGCCCATGCTGCACCAACTCCTCGCGCATGCTCGGAATGCTGCTGGCGAAGTTCGTCTTTCGACGGGCTGCCCAATAGCCGGTAACGGTCACCGCCCCCACAGGAATCTGTCGCAACTTTGCGTGCGGCGACTTCGAGAAGTCCAGCACTGGCTTCATCTTCCAATCCATATACGGCTGTGTCGTCGGACCTGCCATGGCCTTCGCCTGCCGCGGATCCGCAAGAACCGCTGCAGCGGCCAGCGTCGTTGAAGCAAGAAA
This sequence comes from Edaphobacter sp. 12200R-103, assembly GCF_010093025.1. Classification (GTDB taxonomy): domain Bacteria; phylum Acidobacteriota; class Terriglobia; order Terriglobales; family Acidobacteriaceae; genus Edaphobacter. Next base: position 1,898,542 of record NZ_CP048114.1, read on the forward strand.
CTCCCGTCGCGAAATCGATCCGGACATCCAGATTCCCCTCTTTCTTTCCGGCATTCCGGGCCGGAACCAACCCTTTTGCAAAAGTTCTCTCGATCACGCATCTTATCGCCGCAGGGCACAGTCGTCGAGGCTCCTCCTTCTTTCCGGTAAAGTTGTACTTGGAGAGACTTTGTCCGATGCCGCCATTAGAAGGCCGTTACGATGCCAGCCTCATCCAGATCGTCGATGATGCCCTGGCCTCCACCGTCCAGCGCAGCGGACGTCACCTCGCCTGCCGCCCCGGCTGCACACAATGCTGTCATGGCATCTTTCCCATCTCGCAACAGGACGCTGCACGTCTGCGTGAAGGTCTTCATCTTCTCGTAAACCACGATCCTCAACGCGCTGCCCGCATCGCCGCGAGGGTGGAAGATTCTCTTCAGCAGTTCGCTCCCCTCTTCCCCGGCGATCCCTCTACCGGCATACTCAGCAAGGACTATGAAGACTCCACCCTCTTCGCGGATGACGCGGAAGGCGCCATCGGAGAAAACGAGCCTTGTCCCGTCCTCGATCCTGCAATCGGCACCTGCGACCTTTATCAACACCGTCCCATCGTCTGCCGCACCTTCGGACCACCTATGCGAACTCCTGATGGCGATCTGGCGACCTGCGAACTCTGCTACATCACCGCCACCACAGAAGAGATAGCCGCCTGCGAGTTGGACCCCACCATCCCCGCCCAGGAGAGCGCCAGCAACGCGGTCTACAATGCCAGCCACTCTCTTCAAGGCGAAACCATCGTCGCTTTCGCTCTCCGGGACGCTGCAGATATCCAGACCACTAAGCGATAATCATCCTGTGGAGCAGACCGAGGCCAACACTCACAGAATCACGCTCGCCGTAACCGGAGCCAGTGGAAGCGTCTATGCCGTCGAGATGCTGCGTGCTCTCGCTGCGGACGATCGCGTCACGCGCATTCACTTCGTTGCGTCCGAAAGCTCCCTGCGTGTCTTCGCGGAAGAACTTCAGTTGAGCGGACGCAACAATCTTGCAGAAAAACTGCTCGGAGCACCGTCCGATAAGCTCCGGCAGCACGCAGACTCCGACATCGGCGCCAGCATCGCCAGCGGAAGCTATCCCACCAGCGCCATGATCGTGCTTCCCTGCTCCATGGGAACGCTCGCCTCCATCGCCAATGGCCTCGCCAGCAACCTCATCCATCGCGCCGCCGACGTCTGCCTCAAAGAGCGCCATCCGCTTATCCTTTGCGTGCGCGAGACTCCGTTCAATCGGATCCATCTGCGCAATATGCAGCTGGCCGCTGAGGCCGGAGCCACCATCTTTCCCGCCATTCCCACGCTCTACAACCAGCCTCGAAGCACGACAGAGATGGCGCGGCAGTTCGTCGACCGCGTCCTTGCGCACATCGGCCTTCCGCAGCCTGGCGCATATCAGTGGGGCGCTGAAGAAGACTAACGAGCAGCCTGGAGAGTCTTCTCCTGGCCTATCATCGCAGGCTGCGCATGCAGAAACTCCTCCGTCGTCCTCGCTACCGGCTGCCAGCATTCCAGCGGCGCCAGGTGTCCGCAGCCTTCGATAATGCTCAACGAAGAGTTCGGGATCAGGGAGTGAATCCGCCGGCCCACCATTAGCGGAATCAGGTGATCCACTGAGCCCCACACCACCAGCGCAGGCTGACGGAGCTCCTGCAGGCGAAAATCCAGCAGATCGTGCCCATAGGTCATGGCACGCATGCTGCGCTCAATCACCCAGCCGTTCCGCGCAAATTTGCGCAGAATATCCCGCTCAACAAACTCCGGCAGCGGCTTCGGATCGGGCGAGAGAATCTTCATCAGTCGCGTAATACCGGGCGCATCCAATGGGACGAACAACTCCGCACCGAAATCCGCCGGGAAATAAATGCCTGCGCTGTCATACACGACCAGCCGATCCACTATCTCCGGATGATCCAACGCCATCTTCATCGCCACCCATCCGCCCATCGACCACCCACCGACGAAGGCATGCGGAAGATGAACCGCCCGCGCAAACGCGACAACGGCATTCTCTTCCATGGTGATGGAGTAGTCAGCATCCCTGGGCTGCGAAGACCTGCCATATCCGGGAAGATCCGGCGCGTAGACATGAAATCCGTCTGCAGCCAGTGCCGGCAGCATCCGCGACCAGTCCTCCCCACGCGCTCCCAGACCATGAATCAGCAGTACAGGCGCACCGTCAGCCGGACCTGCTTCAAAGTAGTGCAGCCGATAGTCACCCGCCTCAACATACTTGCTCTTTACGCCTTCACGCCACAGCTCCAGGCGTACCTGCATATCCGCAACCCACAGGGGATGGAAGTAGAAGACAAGACTGCCCAGGACGGCCAGAAGGATCAAAACCAGCAACGTTCGCCATAAGACCTTCATCGCTCCAATGTCTCCGCCAGCCGCAGGGCTTTCTCAATGACGCCCAGTGTAGTCTCGCCCAGGTCGTAGTTTGTAGAGGAAATCTCTTCGCGCGGCACCCACCTCGCCTCAGCAGCATCGTCCCCGCACACCAGCGGCTCCTGTTGATCCTCAGCGAAACAGAGCCACTCAACCAGCACATAATGGAAACGCACGCGCTGCTGATCGTCGCGAACAATGCGATCCAGAGTGGCAACGATCTCCACCGGTCGCACGCGAATGCCGGTCTCTTCAAAAATCTCGCGGACGACTCCTTCGGCCATCGCCTCGCCCAGCTCCAAGGCGCCCCCGGGCAGCGACCACGCACCCAGCAAAGGCTCGCGTCCGCGGCGGATCAACAGGATGGCGTCATCGCGCAAAACCACAGCTGCCACCCCAAGAATCGGAGCCCGTGGATACTCTCGTCCCGTCCGTACCGCTTCCGTGATATCGCTCACTTCAGAGGCTTGCCAAACTCCTCGCCGAAGACCGTGTGGGCCATCTCAAAGCGGCCACCATAAAACTTATCCGGCCCCTTCAGATGCCCTACGGCAAGCAGCGCCACAACCCAATAGCTCATGGGCAGGCGAAGCACCTCGTGGACCTTGTCCTGCTCGAATCCTTCCATTGGCGCCGTGTCGTATCCCATCACCTCGGCCATCAGCATCATGTGGGTCAGGGCAATCATCACGTGCTTGTTCAGCCATCCGTGCATCTGCTCGCGGCTGAAGCCCGAAAGGAAGTTCGACACACTGGTCTGAGCCTGCGCAGCATAGCTCTCCGGCATACCGCCCTCACGGCCAAGCTGAATCATCAGGTCCAGGTCCTTGCGCCAGCCGTCGGCGTCGCCACAGGCCACGATTACGGCCGAGGCCTCTTCCACCTTCGCCTGGTTATAGCTCGCCGCCCGCAGCTTCTTCTTCTGCTCAGGCGCCTGCACCACGATAAACCGCCAGGGCTGCATGTTGTAACCGCTCGGAGCGTGCAGACCAGCATCCAGAATCTGCTTCAGATCCTCCAGCGGAATCGGAACTCCATCGAAGCTCGGCGTCGCGCGCCGCCCCGCAATCGCCTGGGACAATGTCTTCTTGATCTCTGCCATCGGCCTCTTGTTCTCTTTACCTAGGATGTTATCTCTTCCTATAGAGGTTTCTATTACCTCTATAGGAAGACAAAGGCGTCTTCAAGATAGCATTCTGGCTGCCAATCGAAATCTCAGCAAAATCAATTTCTCACAACGTGGCTGCGCCGGAAGCAACACCGATCGCTATCTCGCAGCCGTTATCGTCGTAAACGCAAGCCGCAACTTTTCAGAGCGTGTCATCCTGAGTGAGGCTCGAAGGGCGAAGACGAAAGATCTGCGGTCTACAATCCCGACACTCTCGCGTAACGATCGACCCACAAAGCATGCTGCTTCATACTACGGCGTCCGCAAAGTTTCAGTGAATCTCGTTCATCGCAAGCTCAATCGCATAGGGGTTCTGTCCCGGAGCCTGCGCCACCATCCATACACCGTGAAAGTTTTTGCGAAGCTCCGGATACGCTCCGACCAGCGCGCTCATCGCGTCTGTATTGCGCTTCTTCGCCGTCGCCGCATCACCCAGCTGATCCACCTTCAGCCGCGCAATCACATCGACTTTCTCTTTCGCCAGGGAATCGTCCACACTCAGTCCCACAAAGTGGTATTCCACGCCGTCGGCGCCTTTCACCACCAGTGGAGTGTTCTCGCCGATCCCATCCGAAAGCGCCGGGGGAGCCGCGGCAGCCTGCTCGTTGCGCAGCTTGTCGAGATGTGTGCTCTGGATCATCGTCGTCGGATTCAGCAGTGCCTCCGCCTGCTGGTAATAGAGCCAGGAGCTCCACTGTTCCTTGTCCTTCGCCATCTTCCGGGCTTCCGTCCAGTACCACAGGCCATCGTGCCCGGCCGCCGTCATCGCACGCGGATAAAAGCCGGCCATATGCCAGGCGCCCTGCTCCTGCTGCATTAGAAAGGACAGCCGGTAAGGAGCGGGTATTCCTCGCGCTTCCACGATGCCGAAGGCATACTTTCCCGCAGGCAGCGACGGGATCGAAAAATCCGCCTCCGCAATCGAATGATTCAGTGTGCAAAGAAACTGCGCGTTCCCCGGCTTCCCATCAGATCCGGGCTTCAGATCTGTCGCGTCCAACAGATAAACCTGCTCCACCACCAGCACCGCTCCTTTAACACTGGAAGATGCGGTGGCAACTGCGTTCTGGATAGCGCTGAAGTTGTTGGCATATTGGGGAATTGTGATCGCCTGCAGACCGGCGGCATCATTGTTCTGCACCTTGTCCGCCAGGTTCCGGACAGCGGCTGTTAAAGCATTGCGGTCCGTCTCCGTCATCGCGGATTGCGTCGTACAGCTCTCTGCACCGGCCACTGCCCCACAGCTCAACGACACCGCCAGCAGCACTACCGTTGTGCGAATCCATCTCAACCCCGACACCTTCCAACCTCCATGCAACGACTCAAGTCTAGTGCATCTCGGCATGCCTGATCTTATGTTCCATAGGTCTTCTGGCCTTGGCGGCCTCTCCCGCCGCCGTGTTACCCTTCTCCCACTTTCCAAAGAGGATTCCGTTTCGCAGTGAAAAAAGAGGCCGCCATCACCGACGTTACCCCGCATAGCCAGCTCACCATGCAGGTCGTCGACCACGTCCGTTCCCTCATTGCCTCTGGCGAGGTAAAACCCGGAGACCGCCTTCCCCCCGAACGCGAACTGGCACGAGAACTCAAGATCAGCCGCTCCAGCCTGCGCGCCGGAATCGGCTTCCTCTCCGCTATGGGTGTGCTCAAAAGCCGTCACGGCGCCGGAACCTTCGTCTCCAGTGGCCCTCCGGCTCTCGATTCCAGCTCGCTCTCCGTCCTGGGAGCACTTCACGGCTTCCTGCCCTGGCAGATGTTCGAGGCACGCCTCGTCCTCGAATCCTCGATCGCCGCCCTCGCAGCCGAGCGCGCCACCGATGAGCACGTCGCCGAGCTCGCCGAAGAAGTTGCCGAGATGTACGCCGCCCTCACCGACCCCCAGGAGTACCTCATCCACGATGTGCGCTTTCATCGCACCATCGCCCGCGCCGCCGGCAACCCCATCCTGGGCGCCCTGATGGAAACCATCACCGCCAATCTCTACGACTACCGCTCCAAGACCGTTGAAAAAGCGCAGGACCTCAAGGAATCTGCCGAAATGCATCGCGAGATCTTCCGCGCTATCAAATCGCGCAACCCGGCACTCGCCCGTCAAACGATGGAAAAGCACCTCAATCTGGCCCGCACCGCCCAGGCGGCCGAGATCGAGCAGGCACAACCATCCCAGATATCAATAGCAGATACATCAGAACCCGCCCGGATCATCAGCGGCTAACCAGCCATCGGCCAGGATTTAGCAAGAGACCCGAACGTCTAAATAAAGTCCCTCGCTCAGCCCCTCAACCCAAACTCGCGTGCCAGCAGATCGTAGCTCCTGATCCGCTTTTCGTGATCCCAGACAATCGTGTTTACGATCACCTCTCTAATCCCCAGTTCTCCCGCCATTTGCTCCAGCCGCTCCCGTACCGATGCCGGAGTTCCCACAAAGTACCGCGGCCACTCCCCTTCCTCCAGCGGAAGTTCTCCACGCATCTTCAATTCGCGTATCGCATCCTCCGGAGCCGCAACCGGTTTCCTCTCTCCCAACCGGATTCTCTGCTGCAGCAGTTTTACGCTGGCGGACAGGTACTCTGCCTCCTCCTGGCTCTCCGCGCAGATCACTCCCACCGCTACTGTCGCCTCAGCCTTCTCTAGCCGGATCCCCGGCCTGAAGTGCCTCATGTACGCCTCAATCGCGTCTCTCGTCTTCACCGGCGAAAAAAAATGCGCGAAGGAGTACGGCAATCCAAACTCCACCGCCGCCGCCGAACTCCACATGCTCGACCCCAGCATCCATACCGACGGCCCGGCGTACCTCTCCTCCGCAACAGGCGCCGGCATCGCCTTCACCTTCCCGAACGGATGTCCCGCCGGAAAGCCGTCCTCCAGAAAGCCCAGCAGCTCCGTCACCTGATCCGGAAAATCATCTTCCATCGCCACCTTCCGGCTCCGCCTCAGCGCCAGCGCCTCCATCGGCCCTCCCCCGGGAGCACGTCCTATTCCCAGGTCCACCCTCTCCGGATACAACCCGTAGAGCATCCTGAAAACCTCCGCCACCTTCAGCGGAGTGTAGTGCGGCAACATAATCCCACCCGACCCGATGCGTATCCTGCTTGTCTCCGCCCCAATCCGCGCCAGCATAATCTCCGGAGCCGTGCATGCCAGCAGGTCCATCGCGTGATGCTCTGACATCCAGAAGCGCATAAATCCCAACTCGTCCACCCTCCGCGCCAGCGCAATCGAATTCTGCAAAGCCTGTGCCGGAGCTGTCCCCTCCGGTACCGGCGACTGATCCAGCACCGAAAGTCTTAGTTCCCTGTCCTTAGCCATAGCTATCTGATGACATAGAGGTAAGAACGGCATCAGACCATCTCGTGTCTTCTGAGGAGATCACCTGTGGAACGATATTCGCCTTTTATTCGCTATAATGTACTGAAGCGAGTGATCCCAGGAGCGATAGCTCACGTGAAACCTCTGCCAAACCGTTGTTAGACATAAGCCTTTGATTGGAATGGAGATAGATGGTGCCAATCGTGAAAGATCAGATTGATATACTGATCAATAGGTGTGCCCCGGGAAGTTCCCGGGGCTTCTTGTATTTTTAAGTCGTTTCCTATGAACGATTTTCCTGTAAGCATTTTACTTTGAATATTTTAGCTATCAGGCGCCTCCCCGAGTCTTGCTATTCGCAAGACCTTGCACAAAACACCGGAGGGACGCGATGAGTAAGGATCAGCCAGTCCTGCTCTTCGTGTGATAGAAACAGACCGCGCTGGTATATCGGCCGTAAGGAGAAACATGAGCAGCAGCCTGACGCAAACAGAATCGCAGACTTTCAACTCAACCAGCTTCGCGCAACAGGCGCTCTCTTCTCCTCAGAACCTCGCCGCCGTCCTCGATCACACTCTGCTGAAACCTGATGCCAATCGCTCCCAGGTCCTCCAACTCTGCCACGAAGCTGCAGAACACCGCTTCGCCTGCGCGATGGTCAATCCCGTCTGGGTCCAGACCGCAGTTTCTGCACTGCAGGGCACGGGCGTCCCCGTCGGCGTCGTCGTGGGTTTTCCTCTCGGCGCTACGCTCTCCCCCTCCAAGCGTGACGAGACCGCGCGTGTGCTCAAGCAAGGGGCGCACGACATCGACATGGTACTCAATGTCGGTTTGCTCAAAAGCGCAACTCCAGCTGACTATGAGCTGGTCAAGCAGGACATCCGCGGCGTCGTTGAACTCGCCCATGGCAATGGAGCCATCGTGAAGGTTATTTTGGAAACCTGCCTGTTGACCTTCGAAGAAAAGCTGCGGGCCTCAGAGCTTGCACTCTCTGCAGGAGCCGACTTTCTCAAAACCTCCACTGGCTTCTCTACCGGAGGAGCCACCGTAGATGACATCGGGCTTCTTCGGGGAGTCGCAGGCTCGCGCGCCGGCGTCAAGGCATCCGGGGGCATCCGCTCACTCGCCGACGCTTCGGCCATGCTTCACGCTGGAGCATCGCGCATCGGAGCCAGCGCCAGCGTTAAGATCGTCAATGAGCTCTCCGGCCAGGAGGCGGCTTCCAGCCCTTCCAACGGCAGTTACTGAAGGAGTACCGGTAGAACCGGAGGAACTCCCGCAGGAAAACCGCACGCCTCTCACCTTCGTCAGTAGTATCATCGGCTCTTCGTATGTCTACGGCCAACAAACAGCGACGCGGAACCTCTCCCCCCACCGCGCCTCCCAGCGAGGCCGCACCCGAGAACGCCTTCGAGGGGGACTACAGGCCTCGCTCCGAAGAGACGCCTCAGACAACGAATATCCGCGTCGATCCCGTTCATCAGGTCGAATTTCTTCATTCGCTTGCCGATGCCCTCAACACCACGCTCGACCTGAACACCCTGATGCACCGTGTCGCAGACCTCGTTCGCGCCGTCATCGATTACCGCATCTTCGCCATCCTGCTGATTAACGACCGCACCCAGGAGCTCTGGATGCGCTTCCAGATCGGCCATACGCCTGAAATCGAACGTACCCGCCTGAAGATGGGCCGCGGTATCGTCGGCCAGGCTGCCCTGCAGCGCAGAAGCCTGCGAATCGACGACGTCACCCAGGAAGAGCACTACATTAATGCCAATCCCGAGGTGCGCTCGGAGATGGCCGTCCCGCTGATCGTAAAAAATCGCGTGATCGGCGTCTTCGACATCGAATCCGAAATTCCCGCCTACTTTACGGAACAGCATCAGCGGCTGCTTGAACTGGTCGCCTCCCGCGTCGCCATCGCAGTCGAAAATGCGCGCCTTTATACCCGCGTCTCCCGCCAGGCGCAGACGCTGGCTGTGCTTAATGAGATCTCACGCGAGATCACCAGCATCCTCGACCTCGACGACCTTCTGGAGCGCATCGGTCAGTTGCTGAAACGGGTCATCGATTATCAGATGTTCACCATCCTGCTGTGGAACGATCGCACTCAGCAGTTTGAGCACCGCTTCTCTTCCCGCTACGGCGAGCGGATCAAGCGCGACCGCACCGTAGCGCTAGGTGAAGGCATCATCGGATCGGCCGCGGAGCTGCGAGAGTCCATCCTCGCGCCGGATGTCCGCAAGGATTCGCGGTATCTCGCAATCAATCCCGAGACGCGTTCCGAGCTGACCGTCCCCCTGATTTATAAGGGCCAGGTCATCGGCGTCATCGATCTTGAGCACACACGCGTCAACTACTACAACGAGGACCACCAGCGCACGCTCTCCACACTCGCTGCACAGGTTGCGATCTCCATTGCGAACGCTCGGCTCTACCAACGCATTCACGAGGAAGAACAGCGCATGGAGCGCGACCTCGAGATGGCCCGGCAGGTGCAGTTGCGCCTGCTTCCACCCCAGCCGCCGAAGATGGAGCGGGCAGAGTTCTCTGCCCAGTTCGTCGCTGCCCGCTCTATTGGCGGCGACATCTACGATTTCCTCGACTACGGGTCCGGCCGAGTTGCCATCGCCGTCGGCGATGTCAGCGGAAAGGCGGCTCCAGCCGCACTCTATGCGGCACTCGTCAGCGGAATCTTGCGCTCGCTCGCCGCACAGCAATTGTCGCCGGCGGCCCTGCTCTCCGCGCTCAACGACCAGCTGCAGGAACGTCGCCTCGACTCGCAGTACGTGACGATGCTGGTCGCCATCTGGGACGACTCCAACCAGACGCTCCAGATCGCCAACGCAGGTTCGGTGCAGCCTCTCTTCGTCTCGCTGATCTCCAGTAGTTCCCGAACCACCGTCGAGGTGAAGACCATCAAGGCCGAAGGATTTCCTCTGGGTCTCTTCCCCGATGTGCAGTACGAAGAGTTCACGATCTCGACCCGGACAGGCGATCTCCTTGTCTTCTTTTCCGATGGCATCCCCGACGCTGAAAACGCAAAGGGCGATATGTTCGGGACCGAGCGCCTTGCGAAGGTATTGAAGGCGCAGCGTCAGCCCACCGCGGCCTCCACGGTCGACGCTATCCTCAAGGCTGTCTCCGACTTCCAGTCGGGCACCGAGCATTTTGACGACGAGACGGTCGTGGTTCTGCGCGCGCTCTAGCCTTCCATCTCTTGACCGCCGCCACTCATATACCAGGCTCGGGAAAGAAAAGGTAGGATAGAGGAGATGTCCTCCACAATCGCTCCGTCAAACGCATCGACTACCCAGATTGTCCGTCCCGCCCGCAGCTTTCAGGGCTCCGTCACTGTTCCGGGTGACAAATCAATCTCGCATCGCTATGCCATGCTTGCCGGCCTGGCCGAAGGAACGACGCGTCTCAGCAACTTCTCGACTGGCGCGGATCCGCACTCAACCCTGGGTTGCATGGAGGCGCTCGGCGCCAGAGTTACGAAAAACGGAACCAGCATCGAAGTGACGGGCACAGCGGGAGCATTTCAGCAGCCAGCCTCTGAGCTTGATTGTGGCAACTCCGGCAGCACTATGCGCATGCTGGCCGGTCTGGTCGCGCCGCACCCAGGTACCTTTACGATGATCGGCGATCACTCGCTGACGATGCGGCCGATGGAACGCATTCGCAAGCCTCTCTCCACGATGGGAGCACGGATCGACCTGGTAGATGGTCACGCCCCGATGGTCATCCACGGCGGCCCGCTGATGGCGATCGATTTTGAGACTCCCATCCCGTCCGCTCAGGTTAAGACCGCCGTGCTCTTCGCCGGTTTGCAGGCCGAAGGAACAACCAGCCTCTCAGAAGCTGTCAGGACCCGCGACCACTCCGAACACGCCTTGAAGGCATTCGGGGCCACCCTGACGCGGATCGGGGAACGGTTGAGCATCCCCGGAGGACAGAAGCTTAAGGCCATTGAAGCCACCGTTCCCGGAGACATCTCCTCGGCGGCGTTCTTCCTTGCAGCCGCCCTGCTCTTCCCTGACTCCAACCTTGTTCTCGACTCTCTCGGAATGAATCCGACGCGCGCGGCGCTTCTGGATGTGATCACCACCCTCGGCGGAAGAATTAAGGTCCTGACGGTTGAAGAACATCATGGTGAGACGATCGGAACGATTCAGGTCAACCGTTCCTCCGAGGGCCTGAAAGGTGCGGAGATCAGCGGTGCGCTCTCGGCCCAGTTGATCGACGAGCTTCCGGTTATTGCGGCGATCGCACCCTACACTCGCGAAGGGGTCGTCATTCGCGACGCCAAGGAGCTGCGTATCAAAGAGTCCGATCGCATTGCGCTGGTGGTAAAGAACCTGCGTGCGATGGGTGCTGAGGTGACGGAGCTTGAGGACGGCATGATCGTTCCGGGCAACCAGCAACTTCATGGAGCAGAGATCGATTCGGGCAGCGACCATCGAATTGCCATGGCATTTTCGATCGCGGCTTTGCGTGCTTCGAGCGAGAACGTGATCCACGGAGCGGAAGCCGCAGCAATCTCCTTCCCAGAGTTCTTCACTTTCCTTGAAGAGCTTTCGCAGCGCTGAGCCGCAACCGCTCTTCGCCGAAGCGGGCGAGCAGATCCTCCAGGGCACTTGTCACATCATCAACGCTAACCTCATCGATGATGTAGTCCGGTGGCGCCGTTGGCAGATCCGCATTTTTAAAGATGCGGAACCGTTCGTTATTCACTGGCAGCCATTCAATTGGCGGAGACCAGGCAGGGGCAATCACAACCATCGGAAGCCCGGCAGCGCGGCCGATGTGGAGCGGCCCGGTATCAAGCGTCAGACCCACTGTGCAGAGACTCATCAAGGCCGTGAGCTGCGGCAGGTTCGTCTGACCGGCTAGATTTACCGTCGCGAATGACAGACCGCTTCGCAACTCCTCAATCGCCTTCGATTCCGCAGTCGTTCCGATGAATATGATCTGTGCATCATGGCGGTCCTTCAGATAGGCTGCTGCTTTCCGAAAGCGCTCCGGGCGCCAGCTCTTGCGTTGGGTCACGCTGGTCTGGGTAACAAAGACGGCTACCGGCTTTGAGAGATTCACGCCGGAGCCTGCCAGCAGCTCCAACGCAAACCCTTCGTCCTGCTCGCTGAAGAAGATCCTCGGTTCTACATGCGGAGCCGCGTGACCAAGCGCCTCCGCGATACGCAGATTATTGGCAATCTGGCTGCGCGCTTTATCGAACTCCAGCGGTATGCGATAGAGCGCAGGCTGAACTGCAAAACCCACGCGGCTTGACGCTCCACTCAAGACTGCCTGCAAGGTAACTCGCATTCGCTCATTTCCGAGGGGAAAGAGGGTCGCGAACTTCTGGTTGCGGAAGGGGAACTGCCGACGCAACAATTGGACCGACGACTTAAGATCGCTGATCGGGTTGGGCGTCACCACAAGGTTCTCGATGTTGGGATTGTTCCTGAGCGCCTCCACGGAAAACCCACTGGCCACAACGGTAATTCTGGCAGCAGGAACAGCACACTTCAACGCACTGAAGAGTGGCGTCGTATGAATCACGGTTCCCAGTGCGGGCGCATGCTGGAAGACAATAAAGTTTTCTATCTCATGGAAACGCGTCGATCTCCCTATTCCGCTCTCAAGCGCCATGACACCTGCACACGCAGTCCCTTTAAGCTTGTTAATCAGGCTCAATCTCTTGATTCCTCTGAAAAGAAGGCGTATTCGACGAGATTACATCTTATAGCGGCCCATCTCATCGTCGTTCAGGTTTTCGAGCCATCGGCGCATCTCATCTGCATTGATGGACTGATTGCCGGACGCGGCTTGACGCGAATTCTCGAGCACGTCGCGGTTGACGAAAATAGGACAATCCCACCGCAGCGCAAGAGCGATGGCATCGGAGGGTCTGGCGTCCATCGCGACCGTCTCCCCCGCTTGATCGAGCCAGATGACGGCGTAGAAGGTATCGTCACGAAGCTCGGAGACAACAACCTTGCGGACCTCAGCATTGAGGTTGCGTGCCATATTACGAAGCAGGTCGTGCGTCATGGGCCGAGGTGTCGCCGTCTTTTCCAGCTCCAGAGCAATCGCATTGGCCTCAAAGATTCCAACCCAGATCGGAAGCACCAGATCGCTGGCGATGTCCTTTAGGACGACGATTGGCATGTTGGTCACCGGGTCCATCATCAAACCGCGAATTTGCATCTCCACTTCGTCCGGGGTGTGCGCAACCGTCTTGGTTTCCTGTGTGCTCATATTCAGTTGAGTACGACGAAAGGTTGAGGCTGCCGGGTGGCCTGAACGGGTACAGCTCCCGAGACCGCCTCGCCGACCAGGCAGTTGGGCATCGTGCGGGTGATGTAGATAGGGAGATAACTCCCGATAGGCGGCTGAGCAGCTCCCGCAGGGACGGTAAAGTTGACGGTCTTGTTCTGGGAGGACCGGCCGACGATCTGCCCGCGCGCGGAATTGTAACTTTCGATCATAACCTCGATTGTCTGATCGAGATGACGGCCATAGTGTTCCCGCTGAATCTCACGCTGCCGGTCGTTCAGGATGCGCAGTCGTTCGGACTTGACCTCATCGGGAATCGTGTCGGGCATGCTGAGCGCCGGCGTGTTGGGACGAGGCGAAAACTTGAAGGCAAAGACGCTGTCGTAGCGCACCGCATCCAGCAGGGTAATCGTCTCTTCGAAATCGGCATCTGTCTCCCCTGGAAACCCAACGATCATGTCGCTCGAGATGCTGATGTCACGTTTGGCCGAATGAATCCAGCTCATGCGCTCCAGGTACCAGTCGCGCGTGTATTCGCGGGACATTGCCCTGAGAACCGTAGATGAGCCCGACTGTACCGGAAGATGGATGTGATCACAGAGCGTCAGCGTCGCATCGATCGCCTCAACGATGTCACGCGTAAAGTCGCGCGGATGGGAGGTGGTGAAACGAACGCGACGGATTCCCGAAATGCTTCCGACAGCGGTCAGGAGCTCGGCGAAGCTCATACGGTCAGAGGGATCGCGCCAGGAGTTGACGTTCTGGCCGAGCAGTTGGATGTCGGTAAAGCCCTGATCGGCCATGCGCCGGGCCTCGACCAGTACCGAGGCGGAGGTTCGGGAGCGCTCTTTGCCGCGCGTGTACGGGACGACGCAATAGGCGCAGAACTTGTCGCACCCTTCGATGATGGTGATGTAGCCCCGATGGGGATTGGATCGAACTGTGAACTCGGTATCGAAGGTCTCGTCCGTCTGGCGGTCGTCCAATCCCGTGATTCGTTTTTCGCCCGCCTCTAGTCGGGCAAGCATCTGCGGCAGATTGCGGTAAGACGCTGAACCGGCAACAAGGGAGACATAGGGAGCGCGCTCGAAGATGCGCTCCCCCTCCTGCTGAGCGACACAGCCGATCACGGCAAACCTCTTGCCGTTGCGATGCATGCGTTTGTACTCGTTCAGGCGGTGAAAGACCTTCTGCTCGGCCTTGTCCCGGATAGAACAGGTGTTATAGACAACCAGCCCGGCCTCATCCTCATCGGCGACCTGAATATACCCCTCGTGCTCCAGCGTACCGATGACCTTCTCCGAGTCATGGGCGTTCATCTGGCAGCCAAAGGTTTCAATGTAAAACGTCTTGCTCACTTGAACAGTATAGCGTTCCACTCGAAGCGACTAGTGATGTCGAGCAGGCGTTGTTTCCCATTAAACCTTCGCCTTTATTTACCATCATTAAATCTATAGTAATCAGACATTTGCATGTAAATTTGAGAGTTTCAATTCAATTTGACACTCGGCTCGGGATCTTCCGCCAGACAACAAAGCCAGACAACAGATGAGATATGCCTCGCAGGCTTTTGCATCCTTGTCGGTGAAAAGCCCTCTGGGACGCCGCCTCTTTTGCTACAAGATATGCAATCAGCTGCTCTACAGAGATCCCAAACCACCATCGTCCATTCCCGGGAACCGGGACGTACAGTAGTAATAGCCAGAAGTAGGAATGACGATGCGAGAGCGACACCCTTGTGGCATAACAAGCCGTGACTCTTTCGCCAGCGGGAAATTGCCCCTTATGAAACAAACTGATGTTCTTATTTTGCTGATGAAGAGAAGCTGAGAACAGTACCGACGAAAGGTCGCACCATGAAGCAACTACTGGAGATTTATCGGGAAGCGGAGAAGAAGGGAGTGGCCGTAGGCCATTTTAATGTTTCAGATCTGACGGCCCTGACAGGCGTGGTGACTGCGGCGAAGGAATTAGCCGTACCCGTTGTGATCGGCGCTTCCGAGGGCGAACGAAAATTCCTTGGGGATCGTCAGCTCTCGACCTTGGTAAAGAGCTACCGGGACGAGACCGGCTTACCTATCTTTCTAAATGCCGATCACACCCATTCGCTTGAAAGTGCGGTAGCGGCGGTAAAGGCGGGTTTCGATTCGGTCGTGTTCGACCTCTCCGCGCTTCCGTTTGAGGAAAATATCCGAAGGACGAAGGAGGCTGTTGAGGTTCTTAAGAAGATCAACCCGGAGTTCCTTATCGAGGGAGAGATAGGTGACATTGGGACAGGATCACAGATTCACGACACCATACCCGACCTTTCGAAGGGATTGACGACGCCGGAAGAGGCCAGGAAGTTCGTCGAGTCCACGGGCGTCGATATTCTGGCCCCCGCAGTCGGCAACATGCACGGCATGGTAGCGAGTATGATCCAGGGAAAAGAGAAGAAACACCTGGACCTCGCAAGAATTTCCCAGATCAAAGAGGCTACCGGCTCATTCCTTACGCTTCATGGAGCATCGGGAACCAACGACGATGATCTTCGAAACTGCATCAAAGCCGGAATCACCGTAATCCACATCAATACCGAGCTACGGGTAGCCTGGCGCCAGAGTCTCGAACAGTCGCTGGCGGAACATAAGCAGGAGGTTGTGCCCTACAAGATTCTGCCACCCGTTATCGACGCTATCCGACAGGTCGCCAATTCACGGCTGAAACTCTTCAATAATCTCTAACTTGCGAAGAGGCGATCCCCAGAGAATGGGCTTGTGACGGTTCCTTCTTTGGTACGACTGCGAAAAGCTATTTGATGAAATAGGAGATATAGGGATCGAGGTTCATGCGTTGGAGTGGAACTGTACCAATATCTACCGTTTCCCGTAGTGCAGTCGTTTCTCCGGGATATTCTCCACAGTTGAGTTCATCAAAGGCCACAACTCCTCCCTTTACCACTCGCGGAAGAAGATATTCCAAAGCGGCTTTTGTTGGTTCGTACAGGTCGAAGTCGAGATAAAGCAGACTAATCAAAAGATGCGGATTAGCATCTACGTATTTCTTGATCGTCTTGGTTGCATCTCCGCCGACGAGCTCTACTTTGGGGATATGACCGATAGGTCGATTCGAATCGTGAATCGAGATAAGGTCCCTTAGCTCTTTTTCAATTGAATCGTGAGTGCTATATGCACCGACGTGAAGGTTCTCTGAAGTTCCAGCATCCTCAAGGTGAAGGCTGGGAAATCCGGTAAATGTATCGAATCCGATAATTCTACGGGTATGATTGTAAGGTTCCATGGACGCGGAAAAGTGCATCCAGCCCATTAGACCTCCCCCAGCAAAGACACCACATTCCACGATGCTTCCGTTTGCACCCTGAGCCAGCTTGAAAAGTTCATAACGCGTCAGAAACCGGGCAATATCCTGGCGCCTTGCAAATTTGGCGAAATTGGAGAGACGAAGAGCAACAGGGGTGCGGGACTCTGAAAAAGCCGTTTCTAAACGATCTACAATGCCCACTTCTTTTTGCGTATGTTTCGCTGGGTGAAGCCCTAAAGCAGACATATTCGCAGATAATTCATGCCCGGTTGCGTTCATGCTCAGCATCCTAGCGTCTCTAATCTCTGCAAAGCAAGGCTATTTGATCTTGCCAATAAAGAGCCGGGCCACCGAATTGAATACGTATCCCATACCTGCTCGCCCGCCTATCAGACTTCGTTGCGCTGAAGCACATTACTGTGCCCTTTGGAACCAAACTCTTTCAGAGCACTGCCATTCATCGCAAAAATTTGGTAGCGCCAACGGGGATCGAACCCGTACTCTCAGCCTTGAAAGGGCCGCGTGTTAACCATTTACACCATGGCGCCAAGGCTTCGATTGGATTGAAGAGCTTGGTAGCGTTACCGGGGCTCGAACCCGGACTCTCCGCCTTGAGAGGGCGGCGTGTTAACCAGTTACACCATAACGCCAGAAAACAAGATTGCAGGAGGCTGTTCTCTCCAGCCGACTTCTTACTGAGTATATCGTAGGCGGTGTGAATCGCCAAGAAGAAGCGCGGAATTAAAGACCGAGCCTTTTGACCTCGTCGTTGTAATACTTGCGATAAAGGATGTCCCACTCCTGGGATCCCTCGAGGATGATCTTCCGCTGCGAGGCGATCTTCTGGCGTGCCGCAGCATCAATCTTCGTCTCCTCGGTCAGCAGCTTTTCGAGCGCCTTGCGGGATTCCTGCCGGATCGTATTGCGGTCCTCGAGGAAGTCGCACTCCGGAATCTCGGCCAGGGTGTCCGCTACGGTATGAGCGAGTTTATTGACTTTGTCGCGGGAGATTCTCACAGCACCGCCTTGTACTTACGAGCCAGTTCGTTTTTTACCTTCTTGAACATCTCCGGGTAACTTGCCCCGGTTTTGCGCATGTCATCCTGGAAGGCTTCGAGGATGACCCGGACCTCATCATTGATGCGATCCTCAAGCGAAAGCTCCTCGATCAGAGCGGCAGCGACACGCTCTTCCACCAGAGCCAGCTTGTCAGTCTGGATCATCTTCTGCGCTATGAGGTGTTTGACGGTCTGGCGCGCCAGATAACCTACGTAATCCTTAGAGAAGATCATTGGTTTAACGTCGAATATAACATGCGGCAATCTGACCGCCCCTGGGAACGCCTAAGGCCGGTGCGGGCAGTGCTCGCTGTTGATGCAGGACTCCGAGAGCCGAAGCCGTTTGACAGGATTTCCCTGAACAAGGTGTTCCCGGACGATCTCCTCTACATCATTAACATGGACGCCGCCGTACCAGACCGCATCCGGATAGACCACAACGACGGGGCCATGTTCGCACTGGTCAAGGCATCCGGACTCGTTTGCCCGCACCTTATGCTTAAGGCCAGCTTCCTTGATGGCGTCCTTGAAAGCTGACTTCAGCTTCTTGCTTCCCCGGGGCAGGCAACTGGGACGGGAGGCTGTGGCATCCCGCTCGTTGGTGCAGATAAAGACATGGTGTTCAAAGACAGGCATTTTAAGGTTGGATTCTTCCGGCCAGACAAGGATGCACAGGCAAGGCCCGTAAACAATGTTCCCTCAAGCCGGCTTTTTGAGACAATAGCATCTCGATGCATCCCGATAATCTCATCTCGCTTAAAGACGATATGGTGGCCTTTATCGTAGGCCACGGCCTGCGCAGAATGAATGGCTACGTCTCCGACGAAGTTCCGTCCGTGATCTTTGAAGAGGAGAATCCTGACGGCTGGAAGGACTTTGTGGAGCTGGCCAAGGCATCCGGCGCTCCCTTCCTCACGATGAGCGAGGCTGTGCTTGAGAAAGCTGATCTTGCCACGCTGATCGAGGAGATCCGCGACCAGATGTATCCCGATGATGAATCCCCTGAGGTGGAAGACGCAGAGAAGCTGCTGCGTCATGTGGGCAAGATCGGATACCTGCAGCTTGGATTTCCCTGCCAGGGCGTCATGTTCCTGTTTGAGGTGGCAACGGATTGGTATGACCGTTTCCAGGACTTGATGGAGACGGTGGGAGATCTTGGCAGTATTGTCGTGGATGATCGCGATAACGAAGACTGAGCGGGAGCAGGTAAGGGTTGACCACCAGTCAGATAGCACCAGTGCGGGAGTGGGCGACGAGCACTGTCGATGAAGCGGTCGTGCGACAGGTCATGTCGTGGACCGGATGCCCGCATGGAATCGCGCAGCTCCTGGTATCGCGTGGTTTTCTGGACGAACCGGCAGTAAAAGCGTTTCTCTCGCCATCGCTTACCGATCTGATCGACCCGATGCAGATGCACGGGATGGAGAAAGCGGTAGCTCGAATCCGCCAGGCAGTCCAGTGCTCCGAGCCCATCCTGATCTACGGGGACTACGACGTCGATGGCACCACCGCCACAGTGCTGTTGAAGACTGCAATCGAGCTCAGCGCTCCCAAGGGGACTCCGGCGATCGTGCGATACCACGTGCCGCATCGCATTCGTGAAGGATATGGGATGCGCAGCAGCGTGCTGGCCGAGGCCGCGGCTCAGGGAATCCGCCTGGTCATCAGCGTCGATACGGGAATCCGTGCATTCGCCGCTGCAATCGAGGCAAGGGCTCTGGGTCTTGACCTGATCGTGACGGACCACCACCTTCCAGACGATGCGCAGGGCGTTCCAGAGGCGCTGGCGGTGGTCAATCCGGCGCAGACGATGTGCGGCTATCCGTTCAAATCGCTCTGCGGAGCCGCGGTGGCTTTCAAGCTGTCGCATGCCATTCTGCGGGACGGTTGTACAAACGAGGCGGAGCTAAGGCGCTTGGAGGAAACGCTGGTGCCATCCTTCCTGAAGCTGGTAGCAATTGCCACCATCGCCGATGCAGT
Organism: Edaphobacter sp. 12200R-103; assembly: GCF_010093025.1. GTDB lineage: Bacteria > Acidobacteriota > Terriglobia > Terriglobales > Acidobacteriaceae > Edaphobacter. Next base: position 1,918,062 of record NZ_CP048114.1, read on the forward strand.
TCCTCTGGAAGGGGAAAACCGTGTGCTGGCCGCTGTTGGACTGCGCGAACTGCGCAATCCTGTCCAGCCGGGCCTTCGCGCCTTGATGGAGGTCGCGCAAATTCCGCTGGACCGCTCTCCCAGTGCGTTTGAGGTCGCTTTCCGGATTGCGCCGCGCATCAATGCGGCGGGCCGCATGGACGTGGCCAGTGATGTGGTGGAACTGTTTCTGACGCGCGATCCTGCACGGGCCCGCGAACTGGCCACCAGACTGAATCACCTAAATGAAGAGCGCAAGAACACCGAAGCGAAGGCGCTGGAGACGATTCAAAAGCGTTTGGAGGAGATGCGAAGCGACGATGGCGGCTTCCCTGCGGCCTGCTTTGTGATGGACGATCCCGAGTGGCATCGTGGAGTCCTGGGCATCCTGGCCTCAAGAATTGTCGACCGTACCGGGCGACCGGCCCTGGTCCTGACCCATGAGGATGGCGAAGCTCACGGATCCGGAAGATCGGTTCCCGGCTATCACCTGTTGGACGCAATTACGGCAGTTCATGACGAGGATGGCTCGCTGTTTACGCGATTTGGAGGCCATGCCCACGCTGTAGGATTCTCACTTCCTTCCGAGCGCGTCCCCCTGTTGCGCGAGAGGCTGGAACGCCATAGCGCGGCAGCTCTCGATCGGGACATGCTGGTGGCGTCCGTGGAATATGACGCCGAGGTAAAGCTGTCAGAAGTCGACATGAAGTTCCACCAGTGGGTGGAGCGATGCGGTCCGTTTGGCATGGGAAACCGCGAGCCGGTCTTCGTAAGTCGCGGCGTCAGGTTGGCTGCGGAGATACGCGTCCTCAAGGACCGGCATGTGCGCCTCGAACTTCTGAATGGCGAAACCCGGTTCAACGCGCTGGGCTGGAGCAGGAACTCTACAGCGTGGCCTGAGCTCTGCCGTCAGTTCGATCTGCGCTCGGGAAGCATCGTGGATGTCGCCTATCGTGTGCGAGCGCGAAATGACGCTTGGCACGTCGGGGTGGAACTCGAGTTGGTTGGCCTGCACCCGTCTGCGATTGAGTTTTGACGCTACGTTAATCGAACACGTGCGGTGCGAGGTGTGGTTCCCGGAGCAGAAGTAATTTAGACGCATCGCCTTAGGCGGAAGAGCGTCTTATATACTGACCCTTTGGCATGCCGACCATTGAGACAAGACGGCTTAACCCTTACGCGCTGGCGGGGATCATTCTCGGGCTGGTGGCGCTTGCGGTCTTTGGAATTCGATTTGTCACACGCGACGTCGTTGAGGTTCGCGCCGCTCCTGTGACCCATCAGAACCTGGTCAGCACCGTTCCAACCAATGGACGGGCAGAGCCGATCGAGCCTTTTCAGGCCCATGCTCAGGTTCCCGGCGTGGTGGAAAAGATCTACGTCCATGTTGGCGACAAAGTGAAAAAAGGCGATCTTCTGCTGAAGATGCAGGATGCGGATGCCGTCTCGCGGCTGGCCACGGCAAAGTCAAGCCTAAGCAGCGCCCAGGCGACACTACATGATCTGCAGCAGGGTGGAACGCAGGAAGAACGGCTCTCCATGGAAGCTGACCTGGCGCGTGCCCAGCAGCAGGAAGGCCAGGCGCAGAAGAGTCTTGCGGCGCTCCAGCAGCTACAGCAGAAGGGCGCTGCTTCAACCAGTGAGGTCGCAGCAGCGGAACAGCGTCTGCAGACTGCGACGACCACCCTTAAAAATATTCAACAGCGGCAGACAGACCGCTATAGTGCAACAGACAAGAGCAAGGTGCAGGCACAGGTGAACGGTGCCCGCGCTGCTGTAGCCGCCGCTCAGAGCACTTATGGCAATGCCAACATTCGCACCCCGATCGCCGGCACGGTGTACTCAATTCCGGTCACTGACTACGACTTTGTCAACGCAGGCGAACCCTTGATGGATGTCGCCGATCTCAGACACCTCCAGGTGCGTGCTTACTTCGACGAGCCGGAGATTGGAAAACTGGCGGTCGGTCAAGCAGTCAAGATCCACTGGGACGCCAGGCCGAACCGAGTCTGGCACGGACACATCAGTCGTGCTCCTTCCACTGTCATCGCCTACGGCACCCGAAACGTCGGAGAATGCCTGATTACGGTGGACGACGCTCAGGAAGATCTGCTGCCGAATACCAATGTCACGGTTACAGTGACCGTCTCCCAGCGATTCAACGTACTGAGCGTGCCGCGTGAAGCTCTTCACACGGAAGGCGGCGACTACTGGGTCTACCGGATTGTGCAGGGCAAACTGGTGCGGACGTCAGTGCAGGTCGGCGTGACTAATCTGACACGGGTGGAGATTCTCAGCGGGCTGACGGAAAAGGATGTTGTGGCGCTGAATGCCACCAGCAACCGGGATCTGTCGAACGGTCTTGCCGTAAAGATCGTCGAATAGCCTATGGTTATTCCTTTCCCATCGCGTCTTTGGCGCCTGCTGTTTCTGCTGGCCATCGCCCTTACCCTGACGTCGTCGGTGGCGCAGGCCGATACGGCTGAAGCCGAAACCTCCCTGAAGCGAGGCCACGTCGATGAAGCCGCTGCGATGCTGAAGCAGATCTTGAAAAAGGATCCACATCTTGCCTACGCACATCAGCTTCTGTGTCGCGTCTACTACTCGGAAGACAGGGCTGACGCGGCGGTTACGGAATGCGAACGATCGGTCAGCGATGATCCATCCAGAAGCGACTCGGAGGTGTGGTTGGGGCGCGCCTACGGGATGAAGGCCTCCCAGATCAACATGCTGAGCGCCTTCGTTGTGGCCCGCAAGGTGGCCGCATCCTTCGAGCGCGCCGTGGAGCTTGACCCGTCCAATGTGCAGGCGATGAGTGATCTTGGCCAATTTTATGTGGCTGCTCCGGCCATCGTCGGAGGAGGGCTGGACAAGGCTCAAGCGCTCGCGCCCCGGCTGATGGCACTCTCCCCGGCGAAGGGCCACCGCCTGCTGGGAATGATTGCGCAGAAGAAGAAGGATGCCGCGACCGCGGAGGCGGAGTTCAAAGAGGCTGCGGCTGTGGGCAAAAGTCCCGACGCCTGGGTGGATCTGGCGCAGTTCTATCAGCAGCAGGAGCAGCCAGATAAAGCCGTGACGGCGCTTGAGGCCAGTGTTCAGGCCAATCGCATGAAGAATAACTCGCTGGTCGATGTCGCCAGTATCCTGACTGATCTTCATCGCCGGCCAGACCTCGCCGAAAAAGCTCTCCGCGATTATCTTGCATCTCCGGCCAAGACAGATGAGGCTCCTGCCTTCAAAGTCCACCTGCAACTAGGAGATATTCTTAAGAAGCGCGGCGATACGGAGGGAGCAAAGCGCGAGTATGCTGCTGCTCTCGGACTTGCCTCGAGCTTTGGCCCTGCGCGCAAGGCAGCGGAGGGCGCCTGAGGCGCAGACGATACGATGGTTTACATGCATATGGCTGGAGCTTTCCTGGACGCATGACTCTTCTACGACGTCTTTTGATTACCGTGGCATGCGCCTCCCTGGCATCGACTCCGGCCATCGGCCAGATCTCCTTTACAACTGCGATCGACCTTGCCCTGAAGAACAGCCCGAAGGTCCAGATGGCCCAGGCCGAGGTCGATAAGGCTCTAGCAGTCCTCTCCGAGACCAAGGATGTCTATATCCCCACCTTCAGTGTGGGATCGGGGCTGGGCTACACCTACGGCTTTCCATTCGGCGCTCCGTCACTGTTTAACGTCACCGTCCAGTCGCTATTGTTCGACCAGTCGCAACGTAACTACGTCCGCGCCGCACGCGAAGGAGTCAATGCCGCCAACCACAACCTGAACGATGTGCGGCAGCAGGTGATGGAAGACGCCGCTACGACCTACCTGACCCTCGATGCCGATCTCGAGCGCATTCAGGCCTCAGGAGAAGAGTCCGGCTTCGCGGATAATCTTACGAAGATCGTCGAACAGCGCCTGCAGGCAGGACAGGACACCCAGATAGAACTGACGCGCGCGAAGCTGACGGCGGCGAATCTACAGTTGCGCCGTATCCAGCTGGAGGATGACGCGGACGACCAGCGCAATCACCTGTCGCACCTCACCGGGCTCCCGGCCGAAGGCCTGACAACCGACCACGCCAGCATCCCGGTCATACCGGCGATCGACAACGCCGCCATCAAAGACTCTTCCCTGCCCGAATCGATCAAGGGAGCCTATTCGACGGCGCACTCCAAGCTTCAATCGGCCTTTGGAGATGCGCGAAAGATGTATCGGCCGCAGATAGGGCTTGGCATACAGTACAGCCGTCTGGCCAGCTTCAACAACTACCAGGACTACTACCGCCCAGGAAGCTTTACCAACTTCAATAACCTGCAGGTAGGCCTGCAGTTCACGCTTCCGCTGCTGGACTACACCCGGCGCGCCAAAGCCCGTGAATCTCTGGCGGAGGCCCGGCGCAGCCTGCGCGAGGCCGATCAATCCCGCGACCAGTTCCTCGAAGGCCGCTACAAGACCAGCCATGCTATCCGCGAGCTACAGGCGCGGACACAGGTCGCTTCCCTTCAGCGGGAACTGGCGCTGAACCAGATCGACGTGGTGCAGATCCAGCTCCGCGAGAGTGCCAGCGGCGCACAGCCCGTAACTCCGAAGGACGCCGAAAATGCCAGGATCCAGGAGCGCGCCCGTTACCTCGATCTGCTGGATACAGATCTTCAGCTTCACCAGATGCAGATTAACCTGATGCGATCGACCGGAAGACTTGAGGACTGGTTGAAGTCCCTCTCGCAGTCACCCGCGTCTGGCGCATCCAACCTGAGATGAACTGGAAGGCGATTCTCGGTGCAATCGTCATATTGTTGCTGGTCGCAACTGCCGTGGGAATGATCCGGGACTCCCGCATCGACTCCGATTTTCCTTCTCTGCGGGCGAAAGCATCGGAGGCAGAGGTCCGTCGCATCATGGGCAATCCCAGGACGATTCAGAGCCCGTGCGACGCCTATGGCACCTCCGTAAGCCCTGACTGCAATCACGTCTTTATCTATCGATCGATCTTTTACCCTGTTCGCGGCAAGTACTGGCTCGTTTTTTTCAATGAAAACAATCAGGTTACGGCCACTTCCAGTGAGCAGTAATCAGCAAGGGAACCAGCGAAACACGTTCCCCCAGGGCGGTTACCGAATGGTAAAATTACCCTAAGATCATGCCGCTCAAGACACTGTTTCTAAACCCGCCCTCCTTTGAGAACTTTGACGGTGGAGCCAGTTCCCGCTGGCCCGCTACCCGCGAGATCGAATCCTACTGGTACCCGGTGTGGCTGGCTTATCCCGCTGGAATGCTCGAGGGGTCGCGGCTGCTCGATGCTCCTCCGCACCACATCAGTGCCGAGGAAACTATTGAGATTGCAAAGGGATACGAGTTCCTCGTCCTGTTTACCTCAACGGTAGGCTGGTCAGGTGACCATGCTTTGGCTCAGGCCATCAAGAAGGTGAATCCGTCCATCCGGATCGCCTTTGTCGGTCCACCAGTGACAACGGATCCTGACCGCGCCCTGAACGAGTGCAGCGTCATCGATTTTGTCTGCCGCCGCGAGTTCGATTTTTCCGTCGTCGAGTACGCCAATGGCAAACCCCTCAATGAGATCCTCGGCATCAGCTATCGCGATGCGAGCGGCACAATCCAGCACAACCCCGACCGTCCGCAGGTCGAAGACCTGGACGCGATGCCGTGGGCTACCAAGATCTACAAGCGCGACATGGACGTCACAAAGTACAACGTGCCGTTCCTTTTGCACCCCTACATCGCGCTCTACTCTACACGCGGATGCCCGGCACAATGCACCTTCTGCCTCTGGCCACAGACGCTCTCGGGGCACGCCTGGCGCAAGCGCTCCAGCGACGACGTCGCGGCCGAGATGAAGTGGGCCAAGGAGAACTTCCCCGAGGTCAAAGAGTTCTTCTTCGACGACGATACCTTCAACATCCAGAAGGCCCGCACCATCGAGCTCTGCTCCAAACTGAAGCCGCTCGGTATCACCTGGTCCTGCACCTCGCGCGTCACTACCGACCGCGAGACCCTGAAAGCCATGAAGGAAGCTGGCTGCCGCCTGCTGATCGTGGGCTTCGAATCAGGCGATCCACAGATCCTTAAGAACATCAAGAAGGGCGCCACCGTCGAGCGCGCACGCGACTTCGTGAAGGACTGCCACGACCTCGGGCTCGTTATTCACGCCGACTTCATTCTTGGTCTTCCGGGTGAGACCAAGGAGTCCATCCGTAATACGATCAACTTCGCCAAGACGCTGGATTGCGAGACGATCCAGGTTTCCGTCGCACACGCCTACCCTGGCACCGAGTTTTATGACTTCGCTAAAAAGGGCGGCTTCATCACCAACGAGCAGATGGAGGATGGAGGCGGCCACCAGATGGCGCACATCGAGTATCCGGGACTTCCCACCGAGTACGTGATGGAGCAGGTGCACCGCTTCTACGACGAGTACTACTTCCGTCCGAAGGCGGCGTTCCGCGTAGTGTGGAAGGCGATCGTCAACCGCGATGTCCCACGCTTGTACGTCGAGGCTAAGAGCTACATGAAGCTGCGCAAGGAACGTTACGCCGCGGCTCGCGCCAAGGCCGAGGAGAAGGCGCTGAAGCAGCAGGAATCCGTAAGTATGAATGCGTAGAACTTAAGCAAACATTTTTTCCCAATGAGCGACCCAGCCTGGGTCGCTCATTTTCATTCAGGAGCCACCGTTCCCTGCAGGCCGTATACTTGGTCCGCAGCTAGTTCTTACCGTTGAAAGGAACACCTATGCGCTCCTTCTCTCGCTATGCCGCGCTCGCCTCCATCGCCTGTACCTTGATGGCGGGCAGTCTCCTCGCACAGGAAGGCAATGAAACCAATCGCAAGATCTCTGGCGGCGGCATCACCGTGCCGGGCTGGCAGGGCAAAGTGGATGACTCCGCCTCCAAGGCAGGCGAAACCGTCAACGATGCCAAGCTGTCGCAGGAGGGCAAAACCCTGCATGTGACCACTGGCCCCGCTATCACATACTGGAATCCCAAAAACGTAGCGAAAGGTGACTACACCGTCTCGGCAACCTTCACCGAACCGAAGTTTATGAACCTGAATACCCATCCGCATCCTTATGGAATCGTCATCGCAGGCAACAGCATGGGGACCGACCAGCAGAGCTACATCTACTGCGCGGCGTATGGTAACGGCAACTTTATCGTTCGCGGCTTTGGGCCTGAGGCATTCCAGTTGAATGGGCGACGCGAGGCGAACGACGCGGTCCACAAGGCAGCCGGCCCGGGCCAACCAGTGACCCAGGAGATTGCAATGCAGGTGAAAGGCGACAAGGTCTCCTGCATCATCAACGGAACCCCGGTGAAGACCTTTGAAAAGTCTGAACTGGTCACGGCAGGCAAGCTCAAATCGACCGACGGGGTCTACGGGATCCGCTTCGCACACAATACCGACGCTACCGTAAGCAACCTGAAGATAACCAAACCTTAATTGCACTCTGAAGCAGAGCCATACCGCCCTGACCTAAAGATGGAGGCCTTCTCCTTGCGGCCTCCATCCCCTCGCGAGAAAATGCATCGAATGCGTCGATCTAAGCTGCGAGGCATCCTCCCCTTCCTTTCCTCCCGACGTATAAAGCCTCGCGTTTGGTACTCTTAAGTTCAGAACTGCGTGTCGTCTCCACAAGGAGATGCGTGCGGTAAGTTTTCTCGCATGAAGCACGCTCTCAAGCCGTCCCAGTACCTGATTCTGGTAGCAGTCATGCTCACCGCCTCCATAGGCGATACCCTTCTGTCTCGCGGCATGGCCCAGGTAGGCGCGGTCGACCTTCATCACCTGCACTTGCTGTGGAAGGCGCTCTTCAATCCCTTCGTCATTTCGGGCATCGTGTTGCTGATAGGATTTTTTGCCAGCTACATGACGGCGCTGAGCTGGGCTGACCTGACCTTCGTGATGCCTGCTACCGCCTTCGGTTACGTCGTTATAGCGCTGATGAGCCGGTTCTGGCTGCATGAACATCTTTCCATCTATCGCTGGACAGGCATTGTCCTGATCGTATGCGCCGTGGGCTTCGTGGCGGGAGGGCCATCGCGCACAGAGCATGAACCCGATCATCATGAGCTGGATGTGATGGACTCCGGAGTCGGACGCTGATGAAGACCGCAACCGTATTCCAGACATGGAGCGCCATCGGCGGCGTAGCCGCGCTTGCCGTGCTGGGAGAGGTCTTGATCGCAGCGGCGATGCGCCAGCTCGGCGATCTGGACAGAATCCGCGAGAAAAGCGGCCTGCCCGGCGCCATTCGAGCAGTGTTGTCAAGTCCCATGTTCCTTGCGGGAGCGCTGTGCATGGCGCTGAACTTCTTCGGCATGCTCTATGCACTCTCCATCGTCGATCTCTCGCTGGCAGCCCCCGCGATCGCCTCACTCACCTACGTCGGCAATGCCATTGCAGCGAAGCTCTTCCTGCATGAGAATGTCGACCGACGACGATGGCTGGCGGTCCTGTTTGTCTGCGTGGGTGTTGTTCTGATCTCGCGATAATCTCTCTGCGGACACTAAAGATACTGCATCAGGCCGGTTGCCGGTAGCTCCGGGGACATGAATCTCTGGTGCTCTCCCATGACTGCACCGGCGGCAAGTCTTCCGCTGCGCACAGCTCCCTCCATCGTCGAAGGCCACTCGGTCCGGGTCCAGTCTCCCGCAAGAAAGAGGCCCGGCCAGGGGGTCGCCTGAGGCAGACGATACTGATCAAGGCCTGGTGTCACGGAGAATGTCGCGCGAGCTTCCTTGAGGACTCCTGTCTTGATCAATGTTGCCTGCTTTGCTGCCGGGAAGAATCGCTCGAACTCCGCCAGCGCGGAGGAGAGTATCTCTTCCCTGCCCATCTGCAGCTCAGGCCATGAAGCGCTGATCACAAGCTCACAGTATTCGCCTCGTTCCTTGCTCCAGCGGCGAATGCGCGACTTTGTAAACAGCCACTGAATCCTCGTATCGAGGAGCACGGCATGGTCCAGCCCGGTCACCTCGCGGTCGTACCAGAGGTGGATGGTCGTAATAGGAGACGGAGTCAGAGCATCGAAGGCCGCATCAAGGCGAGCACGGTCATCTTCCGCAGCAGGCAGCGTATTCAAAAGCGTGCGCGTCTGCTTAAAGTCTGTCGCGAGCACGACAGCATCGGCAATATGGCTCTCGCCTGCGGCACGAACGCTCCATCGGCCGTCAGCGGTCTGCTGGAGCGACTCGAGACCTGTCTTCAGCCTAAGATCCACTCCCGCTTGAGATGCCAGTGAGGCGATGGGAGCGAAAAAATCGCTCAGCGGAGAGGCGGGTATCCCAAGGCGTCCAGCTTCAGGGGACCGCAAAAAGGACTCGTGGAAGACCTTGCCTGCATACTTCACCGAACATCGATCGAAGGTGTCGTTAAGAGCTCCGACGACAACCGGCTCCCAGAAGTGCCGGATCGCGCGATCGGTCTGGCCGGTACGCTTCAGCCACGAGGCAAAACTCTCCGAATCGTCCTGTGGAAAACCGTGCAGAAACCGCAGGAGCCCGGATGCGATGCCCGTCTTGTCCACGAGTCGAAGCATGGGAGCCTGCAGAAAGCTCATCGCACGGTGCATTGGAGCCGGAAGACTCCCCGAACGCAGCGCGCTGCGATTTCCGTTCGGCTCCAGAAAGATCAGCTCGTCATACCAGCGGAGAGCGTCGGCCATGCCAGCCTGCTGGGCGAGATCGAGGAGGTTTGTGCAGCAACCCACCACGACATGCTGCGAGTCAATCGTCTCATCGAGCGAGGGATGTTCGTACGAATAAGCCCGGCCACCGATATAAGGACGCCGCTCGAACAACTTGACCTCCGCACCCGCCCCGGATAGAGCCACAGCAGCGGAGAGGCCCGCAAGTCCCGCACCAATCACAATGACTTCGCTGTGCAATGGCTGACTCATCGCCGGCCTCGATTTGCGAATGACATCGCTGCTCCCCGGCCCAGGATCCATAGCTTTTCTCCCGTGGAAACGCTGATGCGCCGCGAAAAGACATCGCCGTTTGCTGAACGGATTCTTCCAAGCAACCGATGATAGATCTCTACCAAGACCCACAGAGCCGCCCTGCTGTCCGCATCAATCAGTGGCAACAGTTGGTCCGCCGACTGATAATAGCGTTCCGCACGTGCGGCAAGATCAGTCAGCATCGCACGTGCTTCCACAGAGAGGCGCGCTCCCGCAACCAGCGCATTCACAGACTCAACCGAAAGCCCGTGTTCGCGCAGCATATCGAGGGGAAGATAGATGCGACTTCGCTCGGCATCCTCCTTCACATCACGAAGAATATTTGTCAGCTGAAAAGCGACGCCGGTCTCTTCGGCCAGCCTCTCTGCACGCGGATCGCTGTAACCGAAGATGCGGATGCAGACCAACCCCACGACCGACGCAACCAGGTAGCAGTAGCGGTACAGTTCTTCAAACGTCGCATAGGTCTGCACCTGTCCTGCATGGGGCGGTTGCTGTTCAAGATCCATCGTCGTTCCCTGCACCAGTTCTTCAAGTAACTGGTCGGGGATGAGAAACCGCTTCTGCGCATCGTTCAGTGCAACAAAGACCGGATCTTCGGTAGGTGCGCCTGCACGAGACTGACGCCATTGCCCGACCCACTGGGCCATCACGTTGCGGCGCTGTTCGATCGGCATCGACTCGTCATCGGCGATATCGTCTGCCCGGCGCATAAAGGCGTACACCGCGCACATCGCATCGCTCTTATACTGCGGAAGCACCCGGAAGGAGTAGTAGAAGTTCTTGGCCTCACGCTTTGCAATCTCCCGACAGGCCGCATACGCCTCAGCGATGGTCACCAGGAAATCCTCGAACGGAGTTTCTCGAAGAGCGAGCCAATCAGCAGACTTACCTTTTTGCTCTTGGAGACCACAGGCCGGCCGCGCAGGACATCGTACTCCTGCGCCGCGATGCCACTGAGGATGGCATCGCCACCCTTGCGAAACAGGTTGAGCGTCACAGCCAGGTCACGGTCGACGTGCCGCGTGATCTCGCCTCCTTCGGCGAGCATGGCGCGGGTCCTGGTGACCAGGTCACGAATCATCGCACCAAACTCCGGCGTAAAGATGCGGCCTTCGATCTGTCCCTCATCGATGTGAAATCGGTCCATCCACTCGGCTGGAATATAGCGGCGGCCGCGTTCCTTGTCCTCCACCACATCCTGCCAGAAGTTCGCTAGCTGGAGTGCGGTGCAAATCTTATCCGAGAGCAGGGCAATAGACTCTTCGCGGTATCCGCAGACCAGAAGCACAAGCCTGCCTACGGGATTGGCGGAGTAATGCGAGTAATCGAGCAGTTCCTGCCAGGTCTCATACTCGGTCTTCACCTGGTCCATACGAAACGCGATCAGCAGGTCGTGAAAGAGCTGGCGTGGAAGTTCGCAGGCGACGATGGTCTCACGCAAGGCTACGAAAACCGGATGCATCGAGCGCTCCGGAGTGTCGTAGCACTCATCGAGCATGGAACCCCACGCGTCCAGCAGACGCATCGCTACGAGGGGATCATCGACCTCGTCTCCCAGGTCGTCCGCCACACGGCAATACGAGTAAATACTATCGAAATGCCTGCGCGCGTGTGGCGGCACAAACATGCTCGCCACATGGAAGTTTTCGTAGTGCAGACGGGTAAGCTCACGGCACCAGGACTGCGCCTCTTCAAGGCTCGGGCGCGTCAAAGGGGTCAGATATTGGTGGGGCGCTCCCAGCAGAGCATGCTCTGCCGTGCTCTGCTGGTTCACCGGGGCGCTCCTTCAGGAAAGACGGCCGTCTTGATATCGCGCGATCCTCCATTACGCGACAACATACGCGAGAAGAGGCCCGGGACCTCGTCCAGCCTGACGCGGGCGGTGATCGCCTCGGCACAGTGAAAGCGCCCGCTGGTGATCAGGTTGAAGGCAGTGCGGCAGGTCGCAGGGGTATGGTGGAAGCTGGCTTTCAAGGTGATGTCGCCATAGTGCAGCCGGTTAGTATCCAGCGCAACGCTGGTTCCGCTGGGAGGACCGCCAAAGAAGTTGACCACCCCCCCCTTGCGCACCATATCCACGGCCCACACCCAGGTGTCCGGCGTGGCAACCGCCTCAATCACCGAATCGGCGCCGCGGCCCTGGCCCGTCAGTCCCCTCGTCGCCGCAACGACATCATCCACCTCTGTCGTCTGGACGACGTGCGCAGCGCCAAAGAGCTTCGCGGTCGCTACCTGGTCATCGCGCTTCACCACTGCGATCACTTCCATGCCGGAGATCTGAGCCACATGCATAAACATCAGCCCAATAGGGCCGGCTCCGATGACCACCATCGTGTCGCCTGGAGTAGCTCCCGTCTCTTCGAATCCCCGGACAACGCACGCCAGGGGCTCCGTCAACGCAGCATATTCAAAGGGAACGCCCTCGGGTACCAGCAGAGTATTTTTCTGGACGATTCGCGCCGGCACACGGATGTATTCGGCATAGGCGCCATTGTTGAACAGCAAATCTTCGCAGAGATTCTGCTGGTCATGAAGACAAAAGAAGCAGCGGTCACAGGGGGCGGAGTTCAGGGCGACAACCCGGTCCCCCACACGAAAGTTTGTTACGCCCCGACCAATCTCCGAAACGATACCGGCGACCTCATGACCAAAGGGGATCGGAGGCTTGAGCATCATCGCGTGGTATCCCCGGCGATACACCTTCAGGTCGGTTCCACAGGTCAGCGCGGCGCCCACCCGGACGACGATCTCGCCCTCGCCGGCGCGAGGTGTCTCAATCCGTTCCAGGCGCAGATCTTCCTTCCCGTAGAGAACCGCCGCGATCATCTCACACTCCATCCTTACTATCTTCTCATCTCGCCGGGCTTCCTTCTATCCCCCATTAAGAAGTCTCCCGAGAGATGCAATCGCAGCCGACCGGCCGCGCATCTGATAGTCTGAGCCACAGATAAGAAATGCCTTTCGTCTCTCCAGAGGACTTTGCCAAGCAAAAGGTCGCAGCCGTCCAGGAGTACTCTATCCTCTCCTGGCAGGCGGTTTCTGCGATCTTTTCGCGCCCGCGCTACTGGGCCGATATCTATACCCAGATGGACTCCATCGGGGTGGGCTCCATGCCGATTATCGTGCTGACGGGCTTCTTTACCGGCTGCGTGTTGGCCCTGCAGTCGGCAACCTCGCTCAAGGCCTTCGGGGCCATCAGCATGACAGGTAACCTGGTCGCCCTTTCGATGGTCAAGGAGCTGGGGCCGGTGCTGACCGGACTGATGGTCTCCGGAAGAAACGCCGCCGGAATGGCCTCCGAGCTCGGGTCCATGAAGGTGACCGAACAGATCGACGCCATGCGGGCCCTCGGGACCGATCCGGTCCGCAAACTGGTGACGCCACGCCTCTACGCCACTATTTTTATGCTCTTCTTCTTGACCATCGTGGCGGACGCCGTGGGGATCGCAGGCGGTGCCCTGGTCAGTGTCACCTTACTTGGATTGAACGCCTCATCCTACTTCCATGCCTCCTACCGGGCTCTGGAGTACGCCGACGTCGTCCAGGGGCTGACAAAACCCCTCTTCTCTGCCTTTATCATCGCAACCGTGGGCTGTTACTTCGGGATGAGCACGAAGGGCGGAACCCAGGGTGTAGGGCGTTCCACCACACAGGCCGTCGTTTTCTCTTCGGTCTTCATCATCATCGTAGACTTCCTCGTCAGCCGTGCCATGATCGGCATCTTCGGCAGGTAGGAGGTATTTATGGCCGAACAGCTCGTCCATGAGGGTCTTCAATCGGCTGCACCCGGCGAACAAGGTTCCGTCGTCGTCTTTGAAGATGTCTCCATCGCCTTCGACCTTAAAACCGTCCTGGACGACATCTCCTTCTCGGTCGACCACGGCGAGACGCGCATCATTCTTGGACCAGCGGGCGGTGGCAAGTCGGTGTTAATGAAGCTGGCAAACGGTCTTCTGCGGCCGGACTCCGGCAAGATCCGTGTCTTCGGCCAGGAAGTCAGCTCTATGCCGGAGCGAGATCTCTTCAAACTGAGGGCGAGGATCGGCATGGTTTTCCAGGAATCGGCCCTCTTCGATTCTCTCTCGGTCGAAGACAATGTCGCCTACCGGCTGCACGAAGAACATGTTCCGGAGGAAGAGGCCTACAAGCGTGTCGTGGAAGCTTTGAAGTTTGTCGAGTTGGAACAGGCCATCGACAAGTTCCCGCCGGAACTCTCGGGCGGCATGCGACGGCGCGTCTCCATCGCCCGCGCCATCATCTCCCGGCCAGATCTCATCCTCTATGACTCCCCCACCGGCGGCCTCGACCCGATCACCTCGACCACCATCGTTGAACTGGTCATGAAACAGCGCGACGTCAGCCACACAACCTCGCTCATGATCACGCATCGCCTGCAGGATGCCTTCACGCTCGCCATGAACCGCTTCAATCCACAGACAGGGAAGATGGAGCCGATCCCAAATGGAGGGGTGGACGAGAGCACGAAGTTCCTGGTCCTCAACGAAGGCAAGATCGTCTTCGACGGAACCACCCACGAGCTGGTCCACTCCACGGATCCCTGGCTGCGCCAATATCTGTCATGAGACGACGCCCGGGTATTCACGTATCCGATCGCAATTGCCACCGTCCCGAACGGCAAATCCTTCGACTACGCACGGGCGCTCCCGCTCAGGATGACCCCCCAGGTATATCGACTTGCCTCTGCGAATGCGTCCTACTCCTGCTTCTTCTGCCACGCTGAATAAGGAATACGCGGGATCGTAAGGAAGCTGTCGCGCGTCCGGACATACGATCCCAGCCCATTCATGCGCCCGATTGCATGCAGTTGCTCGGCATGAATATAGGGTCCTGCAGGATCGACGTAACGATCTTCAACATAGATCGAGACCACACGTCCCAGAATAATGCGCGACCGGCCAATCTCCAGCGTAGTATGCTCCCGGCACTCCAGTGCAGCGTGCGCAGAGGCGATTCGAGGCACCTTTACAACCGCCGATGGCGCTGACTCAAGGTTTGCCATCTCCAGCTCCGAAACGCCCGCGGGAAAATCCGTCGCGCAGATATTCATCTGCTGGGCAATATCTTCGGTCACGACATTGATCACAAACTCGCCCGACCGGCCGATATTGCGTGCCGTATCTTTGTGAATGGGTTCTTCGGAGGATCGGTTTGCCACCCCGATACCCACGATGGGCGGATCGGTGCAGAGATAGTTGTAGGCGCTGAAGGGAGCAGCGTTCAAGGTCCCATCTTCCTCCATCGTCGTAATCAGCGCAACGGGACGCGGAGCTACCAGCCCGATCAGCAGGTTGTAAATCTCACGCGGCTTGGCGGTCTCAAGATCAAACTTCACGAATCAAATCCCCTCTCCCAACTACACTCTCCCGCCAGCTTACTTCAGCGGAGCCGGGAGTGTCCCACACGGCGCAGGGCGGATCTTCCCCAGGAATTTGCGCATTCGCGATGCTCCCATCAACGACGGTTGGTTGTGGTTTCAGAGGCAAGCGAGGACTGCTCCATCCGGGTCCAGTCTTCGCCACGCGCCTCCCGCCCCAGACCAGTAATGATCGCAATGGCAAATGCCCCGATCACCACCGTCCAGGACATCACCAGATTGAGTGGACCACCGGAGAAATACTGCGCCAGCTTCGCCTGAAAGACCCCGTTCCGTGAAGAGATGAGATTGCCGAGCTGGTAGGTAAATCCTGGAAAGACGGCCCGCACCGGGGACGGTGAAAGCTCGTTTAGATGAGCCGGAATCACCCCGAAGGCGCCCTGCACGGCAAATTGCATCAGGAATCCACCCAGCGCCAGCAGAGGAACCGTGTGGGACCAGGCCCAGAGAGGAATCATAGGGATGGAGGCGAGCGCGGCGATGATGATCATCCGTTTGCGCCCAAACTTTTCTGAAAGCGCGCCGCAGGTGATGCCTCCCAGCATCGCCCCGATGTTTGAAACCACCACGATGAAACCCACCCGGCTGGGATCGAGGCCGTGATCCTTCTCGAGCAGCGTCGGATACAGATCCTGCGTTCCATGGCTGAACGAGTTGAAGGCGGTCATCAGCGCCACAAGGAAGAGGAATGTCGGCAGATATTGCACAATCTGCCGCAGTTCGATGCGCACCGACTTCTTTCCTTCTGATCTCCTGCGCTGAGCGGCCTCCAGCCAGGTAGGAGATTCCTCCACCTTGAACTGCATGTAGAAGGCCAGTAGAGCCGGCAGGGCGCCGATCATGAACATGACCCGCCAGCCGGTCATCATCCCTGTTCCGTGCAGGTGCGGAAAGAGGGTGCCATAAAGCGCTGCGGCCAGCAGATTGCCGACGACGTATCCCTCCTGCAGGAGACCGGAAAAGAAACCGCGCCTGCCGGCAGGCATGGACTCCAGCGCGAGCGCGGCGCCCACACCCCACTCTCCTCCCATGGCGATGCCGAACAGCGCCCGGCAGATCATGAAGACCTGGAGAGTCGGGGCGAACGCCGAAGCCAGCTCAAAGATCGAAAACGAGATGATGTTGACGATCAGGGTCGGCCGCCTGCCATATCTCTCTGCAAGAACCCCGAAGATCAACGCGCCGAGCGGTCGCATCACCAGCGTCCAGAAGATAGCCTCGGCGATCTTCGGAATCCCGACATGGAATTCCGCCGCAATCGCCTTCAGGCAAACGGTCAGAAGAAAGAAGTCAAACGCATCCAGCGTCCAGCCCATAAAGCACGCTGCGAAGGTGCTTCTCTGGGTGGAGGTTAGCGACCTGAACTCCGCGCGAAAACCCATATCGCGAGATGCTAGCATCCAGCCTCAGACCTGTCTTGCATTTCTCGAAGCCGGGGAATCTGCAAAGATTTCTGTGGCGCAACCTCCGTGCTGACGGCTACATTCAGAAGAACCGTCGCCTTAACGAGATTCGCCATCGGCCTCTCGAGAACGCACGCATCGCAGTCGTACATCTTTATCGGAAAGAGGACCCCCGTATGCGCAATCGCTCGCTGATGGCCATGGCTCTCGGTCTTGCCGCAATGGCCTGCGCTGGAGCCCAGGCCCAAACCTCCACCTGGAATATCGATCCCGCCCACTCGAGCATCAACTTCACGGTCCGCCACATGGGCGTCTCCAACGTCCACGGCTCGATCAACAACGTTAAGGGAACCGTTGTCTATGACGAGCAGGACATCACCAAGTCTTCCGTGCAGGCGACCGCGGACACCTCGACCGTCAACACCAATGTTGAGAGACGTGACCAGGATTTGAAGTCCGCAAAATATTTCGACGTGGCTCAGTTCCCGCAGCTCAGCTTCAAATCGACCTCGGTGTCGAAGTCTGACGGTAAGCTGACCCTGACAGGAGAGCTGACGCTGCACGGCGTGACCAAAGCCGTGACCCTCGACCTCGACGGCCCCGCACCGCCACAGACCGATAAGAGCGGGAAGACCCGCAGCGGATTTTCAGCCTCCGGCGTGCTGAAACGGACGGACTTTGGCGTTGGCACAGGAACTCCAGGCGTTGTCGTGGGTGATGAAGTGAAGTATTCGATCGACGTGGAGATCGACAAACAGTAGCGCAGGGTTTCTCAAAAAGAAGAGGAGGCCTGAGTGGCCTCCTCTTCTTTTTGGATCAGATTTTGCTGGCGTACCGGCTACATCTTGGCCCGGAGCGGCTGCATGGGCTGCACCTGTACTGTCGCCAGGCTCTCAATCTCCTTCGCGTAATGCTTCAGGAGTTCGTGATGCAGGCAGTAAAGCGCCAGTTCCAGACGGTCCGAGACACCGAGCTTGTCGTATATCTTGCGAAGGTAGTTCTTGATAACCTGCTCCGTGGTTCCGATCTGGTAGGCAATCTCCTTATTGCGCATGCCACGAGTGATGCAGCTGATGATGGCAAGCTCTTTCTTTGAAAGCTTGGGCTGCACCTTCGGATCGGTCAAGGTCGCGGCCTGGGAGCGATAGGCTTCGATCACCCAGCTGATAGAACGGTTGTCGATCCACGTCTCACCCTCCGCGATCTTGCGAACGCACTTCACCAACAGATCAGGAGAGATGGATCGCGGAACCACCCCGCGCACCCCACGGCGGTAGAGTTCCACGGTGTTGGACTCATCGGTTTCCGTCACCTGTACGATCAGCTTGGCGTCAGGTGCGCGTCGTACCAGCTCGGGAATGGCATCGACCGTTCCTGAGATCAGTTGGCCTTCAAGAAGGACGACGTCCGTCGGATAGCGCTGCAGCGCAGCATAAAGATTGCCCAGGGTTTCTACCTGCGCCACCACCCGGATATCATCTTCCAGGGCGAAGATCTTGCGCATTCCTACGCGGTAGATCGCCTGCGAGTCGGCGAGGATGACTCGAATCCCGCCAACGGATTCAGCATCGTCAATATTATTGTCGTCTTCATCCCGTGAGGGATCGAAAGTAACAACTGTCATAGGATCAAGCCTTTAGGAAATATTCATCAATTACGGCCGCTGCTTTGCTTGTATTGTCCTGCTGAAAGCATCGGACCACCCGGCCTACACAATGGATCTTCACGTCTGTCGTCGACCCCATCACAGCGGCCGGCATAGCGATCGTAAACTCGATCCTGCTATTAAGTTCAAGTATATGTTCACTTACAAACAGCAACCCGTTCGCCGAGATGTTCTCCGTCACCGCATGGAGTTCACCTCTCGGGGTCTGAATCTGTAAGGGGAGCTTCATGGGAAATCGTACCGCCGTACGAACCGGATTCTCTTCTTTGAGTTTCATCCAATACCCCATGAAACCTCCTTTCTACCCTGTGCAGTGGTAACGTTCTAGATACCTTTTACACAGAAGTCTACATCACAAAGTAACCTGGCAATTTTTTTTTATACTCCACTTTCTGGTTATGTCCCTCTTTGGGAATACAGGGAATATCGCCTCCTTGCAGGGGGCGGAGCAGGGGTTCTGCCATTGCGAAATCCAGCGTTTTCGGCCATACTTAGTTGTTGGGTTCTGCCGTTTTCAATCAAGTGCAGAGAATGGACGGCCTGCCGTTTTCCCAAGAACACTCCCGTATGGAAAGGTTTTTCTCGTGTTAATGATCCGTTTGGCGCGCGTTGGAGCGCGTAAGCAGCCCCACTATCGCGTCGTTGTTATTGAAAAGGATCGTGCTCGCAACGGTCGCTCCATCGAGGTGGTTGGCACCTATAACCCGCGCACCAATCCGGCCAGCGTCGACTTCAAGCGTGATCGCATCGATTACTGGACAAGCAAGGGAGCGCAGCTCTCCGACCGTGTCCAGAAGCTTCTGGCGAGCGTTCCTGCCGTCGAATCGGCTCCCGCCGCCTGAGTTACCATTCGCAGTCTTTGGGAATGCCGGGGTAGTTCCCAAAGATTTGCTAATGCTGAAGGTTCCTCCTGCTCCTATTCCGGAGCTCCTCACGTAGACTTCAGGTATTGCGATTCCCGATAGCTCGGGTATCCCATAGGTACACTTATGGGCTGTACTCGGGCCTATCGAATGACCGCGGCTACGCTCGTGCAGTACATCCCTGAGATCTCGCAATAGACGAGGCAACGGTAGAGCAGCAGCCCACATTGTGATTCCCCAGGAGGTGTGTCATGACCCAGACCCAGCAGAGGGCGGGCGAAAATAATGGCGTGACGAATATGGTCGAACTGATTGGCGATATCGCGCGTGCCTTGGTTGACTTGCCGGACAGCGTCGCCGTCGAGTCCTTCGATGAAGAAGACTCTACCGTCATCCGGCTTCGCGTCGCTCCCACCGATATCGGAAAAGTCATCGGAAAGCAAGGAAGAACCGCACGATCGATGCGCACCATCCTTTCAGCGGCCAGCATGAAGCTGAAGCACCGCTTTGCGCTCGATATCGTCGAAGAGCAGTCGCAGCAATCCTGAGAA
This sequence comes from Edaphobacter sp. 12200R-103, assembly GCF_010093025.1. Taxonomy (GTDB): domain Bacteria; phylum Acidobacteriota; class Terriglobia; order Terriglobales; family Acidobacteriaceae; genus Edaphobacter. Next base: position 1,937,930 of record NZ_CP048114.1, read on the forward strand.
ATCCCGCCTCCCCGCCTCAGGCCATTTATCCTTTTTCTATGCTGGAGAGTTTATCTTCGTGGGTCGTACTCGCCCATCTGCTTCGTCCGCAGGGACGCAAGGGAGAGTTGCTGGCTGAGCTGCTGACCGATTTTCCCGATCGCCTCGCTGGGCGGAAAGGTCTTTTCCTGACCGATCCAGAAGCCTCTAACCATCAGGAGCCCCGCGCCGTTGAGGTCCTCTCGGCATGGCTTCCCGTCGGTCGAAATCGCGGCCGGATCGTACTTCAGTTTGCCGGAATCGAAAGCATCTCCGCAGCAGAAACCATGGCCGGTCTCGATCTGGTGGTGTGCGAAGAAGATCGTATTCCCATCGAAGAAGGCTCTGCGTATGTCAGCGATCTTGTCGGATGTAAACTTTTCGATAACTCAGTAACCATAGGAGTGGTTACTGATGTTCAGTTTCTGACAGCCCCGGATGGGGCGAGACTTGACGAGGCGGCTCCCCTGCTGGTCATCGAGGCTCTAGATCACTCTGAGATTTTGATCCCATTTGTCAAGGCCTTCATCCAACAGATCGATCTTCCCGGCCGGAAGCTCCTCATGAACCTGCCGGCCGGACTGATCGATGTTAATCGCCAGGGTTAGAAGCGGTACCCGAATCCGAGCGAGATAATGGGATAGACCGGAACGCTGCTCAGGGTATTGTTGATGTCCCGAATCTCGTCCCTGAGACTCTGCTGCGCCTCTTCTTCATCTTCGAAGTTGAAGCATCCATCCTGCTGGCATGCCCTTCCGGAAAGGCTGACGTCAATCTTCGGAGATCCGGTGAACGCGACTCCGAACTCCAGGGGCACGGCGATGTGACGGTGCTGTCCCGGAAGAATATTGCGGAAACCTGCCGTCAGCATGGGAGAGACCCGCCGTGGAAAGACCAGGCTGGCATTGCCGTGGACTGGATCATCCACACTATTGACGAAGTTCTCATCGCCGAGCGTAAACTGCGCGCCCGCCGGGACGTGCGAAGGCGCATTGACGTGGTTGTTCGCGTACAGGATTCCAGGGCTGATGTGGAAGTTCCTGTGACGCGGGAACCAGTCAAGGCGCAGGTTGCCGGAGCGCAGCATGATGCGGGAATCGTAGTGCAGGCCGTCCACATCGAACTCGTACCCGAACGATGTCATGTTGGCTCCGCCACGCACGTCGAAACGCCGGGCGATCGGAGTCGATACTTCAAAGCCCGCACCAAGCGAGTTGGCCATCGCATCGAGGCGCCAGGACCGAAATGGACCGGCCTCCGTGGTAGGAGCTGGCCCCCCGGTGTTTGCCGACGGAACCGACCTGACGGAGTCCGCCGCAGCCACAGACGGGAAGAGCTCTGCGGTGCGGTTTTCTGCAAGATCGACCGATGCAGCGGCCGTAGAGCTGCTGGAATACTGCTGTATGGTTCCTGTTGTCTCCTGCGCGTGAAGCGCGGGTGTTGCGGCAGGAACCAGGAACAGCATGGCTGCCGCGAGGATGACCTGGGAGAGTCCGCGGCGTTTGAACCTCTGTGACGTGCATGTTGTCGTGGTTGTATTTACCCTGAAGCTCTGAACTGAAGCTTCCTGATCCGTTTGTGCAGTTCGCTTAGAGAAGGCCTGATAGATCCCCAATGCGCTTTGACCTCATTTCCATCTTTCCGGATTTTTTTGCCAGCATCTTTGAGTACGGCATCCTCAGACGCGCTCGCGGCGCGGGTCTGGTAGAGATTGCAACTCACGATCTACGAAGCTTTACCCACGACCGGCATCGTACCGTTGACGACAGGCCCTTCGGCGGAGGAGAAGGCATGATCCTCAAACTAGAACCACTCTACGATGCTGTCTCTTCGCTGAACATCACCCATAAGCGGGAGCGTGATCCCCTGAGAGAGTCGGTCATTTTACTTTCCGCGCAGGGTCGGCCCTTCACCCAAAAGATTGCCTATGATCTCTCTGGTCTGGAGCGAGTGGTTCTGATCTGCGGGCGTTATGAAGGCGTGGATGAAAGGGTGAATGAGCTTCTGTGCGATCGCGAGCTGTCGATCGGCGACTATGTGCTCTCAGGCGGAGAACTGGGCGCTGCAGTCATCGTAGACGCGGTGACAAGGCTGCTCCCCGGAGCGTTGGGGCACCCGGATTCGTCGCGCTTTGAAAGCTTCGGAGCGCAGGACAGCGCTGACGAATCCAAGGATTCCGGGGGCGCGCCACGGACAACGCACGGAGCTGGAGGAATTCTGGATTATCCTCACTACACCCGCCCGGCCGAGTTCGCGGGTATCACGGTCCCGGAGGTCCTGCAGGAGGGCAACCATGAAGCCATCCGGGCGTGGCGCCGGAGAATGGCTCTCCGCAAGACGTTGGAGAACAGGCCAGATCTGCTGGAAAAAGCGGACCTGACCGTGCAAGACCGAAGAATCCTGGAGGATCTGAGGCAAGAATCTGAAAGGATGCGCGATCAGTCCTTGTAACAGATGTGGGGCTTTCCTGGATTTGAGCGGTTTCGATCGTTTTAAAGAGCTGAAATCGTGTAAACTGAAATCTCGAGTTCATACAGGAAATCCTCATGTCTATTCATCCCATCATGCAGAAACTGGCCGCGAAGCTTGAGCGGACCGATATCCCCGACTTCGCTCCAGGCGACACTGTCCGCGTTCAGGTTAAGATCCGTGAGGGTGAGAAAGAGCGTCTCCAGGCATTTGAAGGAATTGTGATCGCCTGCCGTAAGGGGCCTCACGGCACCTTCACCGTTCGCAAGATGAGCTTCGGCCAGGGTGTGGAGCGTATCTTCCCTTACAACTCCAAGGTCGTGGATCGCGTCCAGAAGATTCGCTCCTACGAGGTTCGCCGTTCGAAGCTCTTTTACCTTCGCGCTCTGCGTGGCAAGGCTGCCCGCCTCCGCGAGGTCGAGCGGGCTAGCTAACTTCCCCTTATTTCCACAGAAGCCACGGCTGCATGCCGTGGTTTTCTTTTGTGCGGGTTATAAACTTTTGCCATAGAGCACATGGCTTCCTCGACTCCACTGCGCACCCAGAGAACCGTCACCGCGGCTACGGCGAAGCAGCAGATGCTGCGGCAACTGATCTGCAGCGATGCTCCGGAACAGGCTCTCCGTTATTGCGGCTATCGCGTCATAGCCGGTGTAGACGAGGTGGGCCGGGGTGCTCTGTTCGGGCCCGTGGTTGCCGCTGCGGTGATTCTTCCCGAACGGATCAAGGGGCTGGCTACTGCCGGACTCAAGGACTCCAAGCAGCTTCTGCGCAAAGACCGCGAGCGGTTGGAACGGAAGATCCGCAAGGTTGCATTGGCTATCAGCGTGGCGGAGGTTGACGCTGAAACCATCGACCGCGTCAACATCTATCAGGCCACACGGATCGCCATGCTGACGGCCGTTCGAGGGCTACCGATCGAGCCTGACCATCTGCTGATCGACGCCATGCGGATCGATCATCCCTGCAGGCAGACGAAGCTGATCTACGGGGACTCCCTAAGTCTTTCGATCGCGGCGGCCTCTGTCGTCGCCAAGGTGCATCGTGACGCCCTGATGCGCGAGCTGGATACCGTGCATCCCGGATATGGGTTGGCCTCGCACAAGGGCTATGGCACGCCGGAACATCGGAGGGCGTTGACGGCGCTGGGGCCTTGTGCCCTGCACCGCAGGACCTTTGCTCCCGTCAGAGCGGTCGATCCGGATGCCGCGATTGAGGACCTGGTCGCGGGCGACCTCTTCGAGATGGATCCAGAGGAAGGAGCCGCAACTTGGGCCAACGACTGATGTGCGTGGTGGCGCACCCGGACGACGAGTGTTTTGGATTTGGCGGAGCGCTGGCGCTGGCTGCAGATCACGTTATCGAGACATCGGTCCTCTGTATGACAGACGGCCAGGCGGCAACCCACCGCGGCTCGGCTGAATCCGGGCTGGAGCTGGGAGCCTCCCGGCGGAGGGAGTTCGCGGCCTCCTGCGAGGTGCTTGGAGTGACCGAGCATGAGGTTCTGGGCTATCACGATGGACAGCTCCAGAATGTTCCCGTACTCGAAGCGGTGGAGCATCTGGTAAGGCGGATGCGGCGATTTCAACCGGACGTTGTCATTACCTTCGGCAGCGATGGCGGGCTGAATGTACACCTGGACCACATGATGGTCTCCTTCTGGACAACGACGGCCTTCCATTGGGCGGGCCGCTCCAACCGCTTTCCGGAGATAACCACCGTCTTCCAGCCAAGGCGGTTATTCCATCTGAGCACCGATGTGTTCCTTCCAGACCGTCAGCCGCCCATACCGAGCCCCTGGACGGTAGCTCTGGATATTGAAACGACGCGGAAGCGGAAGAGCGAAGCCTTCGAAAGGCACGCCTCCCAGGCGCCGCTGATGGAGCGCACAAAGCCGTTCTTTGCGGAGTATGGCGGTACTGAGTTTTACACACTGGTAGCGGAGAAGGAACCCAAGCCAGCGCGGCAGATGACGGATTTGTTCGAGGGCTTGTCCTGAGTTGGCCTGCCTGCTTTTTGGCAGGCTGACACCGCAGCTCTGCTATACCTTCGCGACCACTTCTATTGAAGGGTAGACTAGAGGCATGGACTGGCGTGCCGTTGAACAAGCCTTCGATCCCCTTCCCATCTTTCATGAATGGCTGCTAGAGGCGGAGAAGAGCGAGCCAAACGATCCGAATGCCGCGGCGCTGGCGACGGCGACTGGAGACGGTGCTCCCAGCGTCCGAATGGTCCTGGTGAAGAAGGTGGATGAGCGCGGGTTCTGCTTCTACACCAATGCCGACAGCCGTAAGGGATGCGAACTGAAGGAGAATCCGCGGGCAGCACTGTGCTTTCACTGGAAGAGCCTGCGGCGCCAGGTACGGGTGGAGGGTCCGGTGGTAGAGCTGCCGGCGGAGGACGCGGACCGGTACTTCCAGAGCCGGTCACGCATGAGCCAGGTGGGCGCTGCAGTTTCGCAACAGAGCAGGCCACTTAAGAGCCGGCAGCGTCTTGAAGAGTTGGTAGAGCGGTTTGATGCCGAGCATCCAGGGGGGATTTCCCGCCCGGAATACTGGCACGGCTATGCAGTAGTTCCGGAGCGGATCGAGCTATGGATGGATGGAGATTACAGGCTGCATAACCGGTTTCTTTTTGTCCGCAAGGGGGATGAATGGACACGGACGAGACTCTTTCCGTAGGGCGATCCCATCGATAGGCCAAGGGGCGTGATTGCGGTTTTTCTCTCACATTTTGAGGACTTCCGGGTAAACCGCAGATCCTTCGACTGCGTCTCTCGCGAAAGACTGCGAGAGACTTCGCTCAGGATGACACCGTCTATAGAGCCGCATACTACATACCGCTTGGCTGGCCGCGCTACATGCTGTCGGCCTTATTACTACTGCTTTATGTCGGATGACCTGGATTCCATTTGGACTGTGCGGTTGATATAGTTCGGGGTGCAGCGAAATTGTTTTTTCAGGAGAAGGTACGATGGCGATGGATTTTTTGGGGCGGCGGGAGTTTCTGCGCACTGTGGGTTCGGTGGGACTGATGGCTGGGGTTCCTGCGCTGGCGGAGATGAGCGCGATTGATCCAGCGAGCGTAGCGTATGAGGTCGCGCAGCCGGACCAGAACGCTGAGGCAGCGCCGAAGCACTCCATCAAGTTTGCCGTCTGCGGGATGAGCCATGACCACATCTATGGCATGGTGGGGGCGATCCAGCGGGGCGGTGGCGTTCTGGTGGCGGCCTACGGGGCAGAGCCCGACAAGCTGGCGAACTTCAAGAAGAGGTTTCCCGACGTAAAGATGGTTTCGTCGGAGGATGCGATCCTGAATGATCCTTCGATTCAGCTGGTGCTGAGCTCGACGATTCCCGATGAGCGTGCTCCGCTGGGCGTGCGCGTGATGAAGAAAGGCAAGGACTATCTGAGCGACAAGCCCGGCGCGACCTCGCTCGAGCAGATCGACGAGATTCGCAAGACGATTGCGGAGACGAAGCGTATCTACGGGATTCTGTACAGTGAACGCTTTGAGGTGAAGGCAGCGGTCAAGGCCGGGGATATGGTGAAGGCGGGTGCAATCGGGCGCGTGATCCAGACGATCAATATTGCGCCACACCAGATTGTGCAGCACGGGATGGATCCTTATGCGGGAGGGGCCGGAGGACGGCCGGACTGGTTCTGGGACCCGGCGCGGTATGGCGGCATTTTGACCGACATTGGATCGCACCAGGTGGACCAGTTCCTGTTCTACACCGGCTCCACGCAGGCGGAGGTGGTGGCATCGCAGGTAGCAAACGTGAACCATCATCAGAAGCCGAAGTTCCAGGACTTTGGAGACATGATGTTGCGGGGCGACCGAGGGTTCGGGTATGTGCGGCTGGACTGGTTTACTCCGGATGGCCTGGGAACGTGGGGCGATGGACGGCTCTTCATCCTGGGGACGGAGGGTTATATCGAAGTTCGCAAGTATGTCGATGTGGCGCGAAGCAAGCAGGGTAACAACCTGTTTATCGTGGACAAAAATCAGCAGAGGTTTATCGACTGCAACAATGTGACGCTTCCGTTCGGGGCGCAGTTTGTCTCAGACGTGGTGAACCGCACCCATACGGCGCAGGATCAGACGCAGTGCCTGCTGGCGGCGGAGCTGGTAGTGCGGGCGCAGATGAAGGCTCAGCATGTGACTCTCAAGAGCTAGGTTTGTTTTGCGGCTCTCTCGCGGGTGGCGAGGCCGATCTGAGATCTGCTGGCTGGCTGAGCATCGCCGAACCGCAGATCCTTCGACTTCGGCTTCGCCTTCGCTCAGGATGACACCTTCAGGTGAAATTGTGTGGAGTGATTTCCATGGAGGTGTACTGTTTCGCAGATCCTGAAGCTGAGTGAAGTGCATCGGACAGATTCCTATTTGCCTAGGGCTGTATAGACGCTGCAGACAAAATACAGGGATCCTTCGCTTTGCTCAGGATGACGGCTTTGGGGATTGCATGTGCAACAACCGCCGGATTCGTATGCAATAAACGCGGCGATTTCATGCGCAATAAGCTTGGCGATTGCACGCGCAATGAGCGACCGCAGGAGCAAGGGGTGCTCTTATGGCTGACTAAGCATCTTTGCAGAGGGTAGAATCGCGCTCTCAAATAATCTCGTTCAAAATGGAGAGCCCAGCGCATGGGAGATGTAAGCAGGAGAAGGTTTTTGAAGACTGCGGCCGGAGCAGCGGCCGTGACAGGTTTCCCTACGATCGTGCCTTCGACTGTCTTCGGGCAGATGGCCCCGAGTGAGCGGATCAATGTCGGTGCGATCGGCGTCGGCAGAATCTCGCGCGGGCACGACCTTCCGGGCATCTTCAAGTATGAAGGCGCTCGGGTAATTGCTGTGTGCGACCTGGATGCGGGCAGGGCTGAGCTGGGACGACAACTAGTCACGGAGACGTATACGAAGAAGCTGGGCAAGCCGTATGACGCGGTGAAGGTCTATCACGAGTATCACGAGCTACTGGCGAACAAGGATATCGATGCGGTAGTGATCTCTACACCGGACCACCAGCATGCCATCGTCGCGGCGACGGCGGTGCGGGCGGGCAAGGATGTATATCTGCAGAAGCCGGCTTCGCTGACGATTGCGGAGGGCCGCTACCTGAGCAACGCGGTGCAGGCTTCTGGAAGGATTGTGCAGATCGGAAGCCAGCAGAGATCGTGGAAGCAGTTCCATCGCGCGTGCGAGCTGGTGCGGAATGGCCGAATCGGTGAGGTGAAGCATGTGGAGATTGGGCTGCCAGGCGACCCCGCGGGAGGGGATGCAACCCCGATGCCGGTGCCAAAGGGCTTCAACTACGACGCGTGGCTGGGCTCAACGCCGGTCGTTCCCTACACGGTGGACCGGGTGATGCCGCAGCAGGGGTTCGACCGGCCGGGATGGTTGCGGATGGAGCAGTTTGGCGCGGGTATGATTACGGGCTGGGGTGCGCACCACGTCGACACGGCGCATTGGGGCATGAACACCGAGTACACCGGCCCGGTGGAGATATGGGGGACGGCGGAGTTTCCAAAGAGCGGCCTGTGGGACGTGCATGGCGACTTTCTGACGCATGGCCGTTATGCGAACGGCGTGACGATGGATATCTCCGGGAAGTTTCCTAATGGCATCAAGTGGTACGGGACCGAGGGCTGGATCTTCGTGCAGAGAGATGGCATGAACTCGCCTACGGCGAAGCCGGGTGATCCGGTGCCCAAGGTGGAGGTGCTGCAGGCGAGCGATCCGAAGATTTTGACTTCGGTGATTGGACCGAACGAGATTCACCTGGAGACGTCGCCTGAGCATCACGCGAACTGGCTGGACTGTGTGAGGTCGCGGAAGCAGCCGCTGGCCCCGATTGAGATTGGGCACAGGGCGTGCTCAACCTGCCTGCTGCACCATATCGCGATGAAGACGGGAAGGCATCTGCACTGGGATCCGGAGCGGGAGCAGTTCAAGGGCGATGATGCCGCGAATGCGATGCTGTCGCGTCCGCAGCGGTCGCCGTACACGTTCGCGGAGGCGAGCTGGGTCTAGCGCATCATTTGCTAGAGGCGCCTTTAGGTTCAGCGAGGTGGCGCTCTGCTGCTTTCTCGCGCACAGCCTCATAGCGGTGAGCGAGGACGTCGAGCTCGGCGTCGGAGAGATGCTCGATGTCGATCATCTCGTTCCGGGCTGACTTGATGGATTCGATCAGCTCGTTGAGCTTGAGGTTGATGGCGCGGGCGTCGCGGTTCTGGGTGTTCTGGATGAGGAAGACCATCAGAAAGGTGACGATGGTCGTGCCGGTGTTGATGATGAGCTGCCAAGTGTCGGAGTAATGATAGATCGGTCCAGTGACGCCCCACATCACGATGACACCGACGGCGAAGACAAAGGCCCAACGGGAACCCATGTAGTTGCTGCAAGTGTTGGCGAAAAGGGCGAAGCGGTCTTTTCGGGGTTGGTCGTTGCGGGGAGGCTCTTTCGGAGAATTGTTCTTGCCGGTCACGGTCGTCTTGGACTCCGCACAGTGAGATGCAGCAGAGTTCCTTCTATTTGCCTGAAAGGAAAGGTTAGGCGATCCACAGGCGGGGCAGAGGGCCTGCTCTGCCGGAGACGGGATCGGATGCGGGGGAACGCACCTCGCGAATGCGGGCGAGGACTTCGGGAGTTGCGGCGGTGCGGCAGATGTCCCAGTGTTCTCCGGGCGGATAGGCACCGACGACGAGGAAGTCATCGGAGGCTGAGATGCGGCAGTGGCCGGTTCCGGCGGGAAGCACGGCTACGTCACCAGCGCGGACGGTGACAGTGGTTCCCTTCTCTCCGCCGAGCATGATCTCGGCGTGTCCAGCGGCGAAGCCGAGAACCTCGTGAGCGGTGGAGTGGTAGTGATGGAAGTCATAGACTCCGTTGCGCCACTGGGGAGGCCACCCGTTGCGAGTGAAGAGCTGCTCCATCGCGTCGGCGAGATCGCCGGTGACGGGGAGTGCCTGACGGTAGAGGAGCACGGGCAGCGCGTTGTTGGGCATCCAGCCATTGGGCTTTAGGTGCAGCTGCTCGGGCTGGACAGTCGCGGGCGCGGCTGAGGCTGTGCTGCCGGTTACGCCTGCAGCGAGGATTCCGGCTGCGAAGGTTCTGCGATCGATGGAGTTCTTCATGCTATGCAGTTAGATGGGGCAGAGGGAAGGATGGATCCCTCAGGTAGCGATCAGCTTCTGGTGGTCTGGAGAGCGGAACGCGGTTTGTTGAGGCGTTTTGAGGCAGTGTAGCCTACGCGCGCGAGGAAGAGAATGACCAGGACTGCAGTGACCTTCCGGGGTGTCCTTACGCCGGTTTTGACGAGCCACCAGTAGTGGATGACTGCGGCGACTCCGGCGATGTAGACGAGGCGGTGGAGACGCTGCCAGTTTTTGCCTCCCATGGCTCGCATGATTGCTGCGGGTGAGGTTGCAGCGAGGGCCAGCAGGATTAGCCACGCGAAAAAGCCGACCTGGATGAAGCGACGCTTGCGGATGTCGTCCCAGATGGTGGGCCAGACGACCTTCCACTCGTCGCTGATTGCGCCGGGATGACCTTGGCGGATCGAGATGAGCACAGATGGCAGATCGTATCCCGAGAAGAGGAAGATGTAGGTTGCGAGGTGGAGTGAGGCGTAGAAGAAGGCGTAGAGTCCGATGAGGCGGCGAAAGCGGATGAGCCAGTTGATGCGCGGCGAGAGGCGGCGCAGGGGTGTGATGGCTAGTGAGGCCAAGAGCATCCAGAGTGCCCAGTCGCCGGTGAAGTGGGTGATGTAAGCGACCGGGTCGGGATCTAGCGCGAGTGCTCCTGAGGTGTAGAAGCGGATAAGCCAGGCAAAGGGCGCGAGGCACAGCAGGTGTGCGAGCGTTTTAAGGAGGATGATGTTGCGTTTCGACATGGAGGAAGATGCCTGTCCCGCTCAGTAGTAGCGCTTGAGATCCATGCCGTTGTAGAGGCTGGCTACCTGGTCGGCATAGCCGTTGAACATCTGGGTCGGGATGGTCCGGGGGAACGCGGAGCTGTCGATGCGGCGCTCGTGGGCCTGGCTCCACCGGGGATGATCGACGTGCGGGTTGACGTTGGAGTAGAAGCCGTACTCGCGCGCGTTGATCTCGTTCCAGGTGGTGTGGGGCTGCTTGTCGGTGAAGTGGAAGCGGACGATGGATTTGCCGTTTTTGAAGCCGTACTTCCAGGGGGAGACGACGCGGATGGGAGCGCCGTTCTGATTAGGAAGCACCTGGCCGTAGCAGCCGAAGGTGAGTAGAGCGAGGGGATTCATGGCTTCGTCGAGGCGCAGACCCTCACTGTAGGGCCAGTCATAGCCGCTTGGGAGATCAGGCATCTGCTTTTTGTCGACGAGCGAGACGAACTGCACGTACTTCGCGCTGGGGAGGGGCTGGCAGAGGTTGATGAACTCCGAGAGCGAGTAGCCATCCCAGGGGATGACCATGGACCAGGCCTCGACGCAGCGGTGGCGGTAGACACGGGATTCGATGGGGCGGTACTTCAGGAGAGTATCGATGTCGATGGTCTGGGGCTTTTTGACCATGCCGGTGACCTGAAGGGTCCACGGGCGGGTTTTTAGGGTGTGAGCGTTCTTTGCCGGATCGCTCTTCTCGGTTCCGAACTCGTAGAAGTTGTTGTAGTGGGTTGCCTTGGCAAAGGGCGTCTGGTTTTCAGTCGTGTTGTATTTGCTTGGAGCGGCGGGAAGGGCCTGGGCGTGAACGGTGGACGAGGGCCAAAAGATCTGCGGAAGATGGGCTGCAGCCAGCGCACCGGCGGTAAGTGTGGCTGCTCCACCGATAACGAACCGTCGCTGCCTACGATACCTCTCAAAAGCCTCCTGCGGAGTGATCTCGGATGACTGAACCTTCGCATCGAAGCGGTTAGACCGGCGCAGCAGCATGATAGTTCCCTTTCCCGATGCGTCCCGTCCGATTTTAGAGACAAACACACCTGTACGTTGGATTTATTCTCGGCCGAAAAGTAACAAGAGCGCCATTTTCGTTACGAAAGAAGGCCTTAGGTTGCGTCAGGAGGCACAGTGAGAGCAAACTGGTCGGCATGATTACTGGTGCGCGTGAAAAAGACCTGATAAGTGCCGCAGACCTGCTGCTGGATGCCCGAAGAAACTGCCAGCCAATCGCTGACCTGCCGAACGAGCTACGGCCAACGAGCCTGGAAGAGGCCTACTTTGTGCAGGATAGAATGTCGTGGGCGTACGAGGATGTTGGCGGCTGGAAGGTGGGGGCTCCAACGCCGGACGCCACGCCGACCTTTGCCCCGATGCCGGCGTGCTGGATGACCTGTACGGGGTGTGAGTTACGAGGCGTGACCCATCGGTACCGCGGAGTGGAGGCGGAGATTGCCTTCAAGATGGGAGCGAACCTGCCACCACGGGATACTCCGTATACACGCGAGGAGGTCTTCGCAGCGATTGAAAGCATGCATCCGGCCATTGAGATCCTGGAGTCGGGACTGATCGATCCGGACCAGGCGACGAAGCTAACAACCGTGGCGGATATGGCGATGCACGGAGGCTTCGTATACGGCAACGCTGTGGCTGACTGGAAGAGTATCGACTTTTCGAAGGAGAGCGTCTCTCTGTGCATCGATGGCGCGGTGCGCGTGGAGAGAACAGGCTCGAACACGGCGGGTGACCTGACGCGGCTGCTTGTGTGGCTTGCGAACGAAGGCTCCGGCCGTACAGAGGGACTGAACAAGGGCGACTGGATCACGACAGGAAGCTGGACTGGCAATACGCTGGCTACCGCTGGCTCTGTTGTCGAGGCCAGGTTTGCTCACGCGGGAAATGTTACCTTCCGGTTCGCCTGAAGTTGATCTTCGAATGCAGGATTTGGGGAGTGGCTGCGTCGGAAACACCGCATAACGGGGTTGCTATTGTGATCCACCGCATGTATGGTGGTCGGCGCGCGACTCCCCAAAATCTTGAAGAAATATGGCATCTTTCGCGGTATTGTGGGGAATCTGATGGAAAGAGGCAGGGTCTTCTCTGCCTTAGATCGGCTTGATTCGATAAGATTCTTCGCACGCGAGGTTACACATGGCACGTCCGTATTGGTCTGGGCAGGTCCAGATTTCTCTGGTGTCGTTTGGAGTGAAACTGTTTGTCGCGACCGAGGCAAAGAGCGAGATCCGGTTTCACCAGATCAGCCGAAAGACCGGGGAGCGAGTACGGCATCAGAAGGTGACGGCGAGTGCGGTGGAAGACAATCCCACCGAGGCCGGCGAAGCCCTGGACAAAAACGATATCGTCAAGGGATACGAGTATCGCAAGGGCGAGTATGTGACGATCGAGCCGAAGGAGCTGGAGGCGCTTCGCATTCCTTCGAAGCACTCGATTGAGGTGTCGCAGTTCGTCAACCTGAACGAACTTACGCCGGAGTATATGGAGAAACCCTACTTTATCGTTCCTGAGGACGATGTGCAGGCGGAGGCCTTCGCGGTTGTGCGTGCAGCGCTGAAAAAGACGAAGAAAGCGGCGCTGGGCAAGATCGCATTTGGCGGACGAGAGCACGTCTTCGCCATCATCGCAGACGATGATGACAAGCTGGGCGGCATGATGGGTTACACGATGAGGTACCAGGAAGAACTTCGCAATCCCGCGGAGTATTTCAAGGACATTAAGAAGGTGGCGGTGAACGAAGATTCGCTTGAACTGGCGATGGAGCTGATCAAGCGCAAGGCAGGAAAGTTTGATCCTGGTAAGTTCAAAGACCAGTACGAAGCGGCCGTTCGGGAGCTGGTAGAGGCGAAGGTGAAGCATGCGCCTCTGCCGACCGAAGAGACCGAGGCTCCACGCAAGGCCCAGGTGATCAACCTGATGGATGCGCTGCGTAAGAGCGTTGGCGGAGGCAAGGAAACAGAGAGTGCGGCGGGAAGAAAGAAGCCCGCGGCGTCGGAGAAAGCGGCTCCTGCATCGAAGGGAAAGAAGGGCATCTCGTTGGTGAAGTCGGCAAAGTCCTCGAGCAAACGCAAATCGGCCTAAGAGCTTGAGGGAATGCCGCGAACTTCGCCGATCCATAAGCAGGAGTGAGCATGGCGGGTTCGAAGAAGGCAGCCAGCAAGCGATCGAGCAAGACGGCCAGGAAGACTACGGCTGCACGCAAGAAGCGCACGATCAAAACCAGTTCTGCACCCGATGCGGTGGACGAGCAACTGGCACGCTACCGGTCGATGCGCGACTTCACCATTACGGAAGAGCCGAGCGGAGGCCATGCGCGTAAGGAGCCCCGCGAGGGGCTTCCCTTCTGCGTGCAGAAGCATGCGGCCTCGCATCTTCACTACGACTTCAGGCTGGGATGGAACGGCGTTCTGAAGAGCTGGGCGGTAACGAAGGGGCCCAGCTACTTTACCGGCGATAAGCGGCTGGCCGTCCAGGTCGAAGATCACCCGATGGAATATGGAGGATTCGAGGGGATCATTCCGCAAGGCCAGTACGGTGGTGGCACCGTGATGTTGTGGGACCAGGGCAGATGGGAGCCGCAGGCCGGTCACACCGACGTAGATGCCGGCCTGCGGGATGGCAGCCTCAAGTTCATCCTGCACGGTCAGAAGCTGAAGGGAAAATGGGCACTGATCCGGATGGGCGGAAAGTGGCAGAGAGAGAAGAAGCCCAACTGGCTGCTGATTAAAGAGCATGATGAGTTCGAGCACAGCGAGAAGGAAGCTCCCGTAACCGAGACTGAACCTGACAGCGTCATCACCGGCCGGTCGATCGAAGAGATCGCTCGTAACGAAGATCATGTGTGGAACTCAAAGGATACGCGTTCCGGGGCGAAGGCCTGGTTTCGACAGGAACCTCGTGAGACGAAATCCCAAACGCGTGCGCGGGTGAGTGACAAAGAGCTGCAGAAAGAGATCAAGGATCTTCCGAGCGAGCGCCAGCCTTCTTTCACCGAGCCCCAGCTTGCAACGATGGTAGAGATACCTCCATCGGGTTCAGACTGGCTGCATGAGCTGAAGCTGGATGGGTACCGGATTCAGGCACGCAAGGACGGAAGCAAGGTCCAGATGCTGACCAGGAAAGGACTGGACTGGACCGCGCGTATGCGCAGGATCGCAGATGAGATTGCGCAACTGCCAGCCGATAAAGCAACGCTGGATGGAGAACTGGTAGTTGTTGCGCCGAACGGTACAACCAGCTTTGCGGATCTGCAGGCATCGATGCAGGAAGGGACAAAGAATGAGCTGACGTACTTCGCTTTCGATCTTCTGCATCTGGATGGAAAGAATACGCGCAATCTTCCGTTGAAGGAGCGCAAAGAACTATTGCGGTCGGTGCTTGAGGGCTCAAACGAAGAGCGGGTACGACTGAGTGAGCACATCGAGAGTGGAGGAGTCGAGTTGCTGAGGGAGGCCTGCAAACTGCAGGCGGAGGGAATCATCTCGAAGCGAGCGGCAGGCAAATACGTCTCCGGACGTGGACGTGACTGGCTGAAGGCAAAGTGCCTACATGAACAGGAGTTTGTCGTGGGAGGCTTTACGCTTCCGGCGAATGGTATTCACGGCGTGGGCGCACTGCTGCTGGGGTATTACAAAGGCGGAAGGCTGATTTATGCGGGGCGAACCGGAACGGGTTTCACACAAAAGACGCATCGGACGGTGCGGGACAGGCTGGATGATCTAGAGGCCAATTTGTCTCCATTTGCTTCGCTGCCCGGTGACGCGCGCAAGGATGCGCACTGGGTCAAACCCGAGATGGTCGTGCAGGTAAGATTTGCAACATGGACCGCAGATGATCTGGTGCGGCAGGCGGCGTTTCTGGGCATAAGAGAGGACAAGCCTGCTGCTGAGGTGACACGCGAAGAGCCAGCGGCATCTTTTGGTCCAAGAAAGTCTCGGAGTAAAGTGGCTGAACAAGACAGCCGCGCGCGCGTTGTGGCGAATTCTTCCGACGAGATCCGGGCTGCGGTGGGAAAGCATGCGCCAGTTCGGCTGACACATCCGGATAAGGTTCTCGATCAGATTTCGGGACTGACCAAGCAGATGCTGGCTGACTACTACTGGGCTGTAGCAGACCAGATGCTGCCGCATATCGCGGACCGCCCACTGAGCCTGGTGCGTTGTCCGGAGGGAGCAGGCAAGCCATGCTTTTTTCAGAAGCATGTGAATGCGATGCTTCCTGAGGGAATCAGCGGAATCGATATTGCCGACAAGAAGGGCAAGGTAGAGCCCTACATCACGTTGAATACAGCCGAAGCCCTTGCCGGGCTGGCACAGATGGGGGTACTGGAGGTGCATCCATGGGGATCGCGCAACGAAGATCTTGAGCATCCTGACCGGCTGATCTTCGATCTTGACCCCGACGAGACCTTGCCGTGGAAAGAGATCGTAGATTCAGCGATGGAGGTGAAGGATCTGCTGAAACAACTGGGACTCGAAAGCTTCGTCAAGACGACGGGAGGAAAGGGGTTGCACATTGTCGCTCCCATTGAGCCAAAGTACGGCTGGCCGGAGATCAAGGAAGTGGCGAGACAGATCGTGATGTCCATGGAGAGTGCAGCACCCGATCGTTACCTGACAAAGATGACAAAGACTGCACGAAAGGGAAAGATCTACCTGGACTATCTGCGGAATGAACGTGGCGCCACCTCCGTGGCTCCGTATTCTCCCCGCGCGCGTGTAGGAGCGGCGGTATCCATGCCTCTGAACTGGAGCGAGCTGAAAAAGATGAAGGAGAGGCCGTCGTTCAGCGTGGCTCACTTTCCGGAGTGGAAGGGGCGGCTGAAGAAAGATCCATGGATGAAGATGAATGAGGTGAAGCAGGGGCTGAAGCTGTAGCCGGTGAACCCAGCCTCATCACGAGACACTTTGCCGCTCCTCCTGCCTTGAGGAATTCATCGAGCCGCAATGACAGCACACGGAATCCTGCGTTCTCCAGTCTACTCGTCAATTCCCTGCTGATCTCGTTCAGCACAATGGTCTGGCCAATGCTAATGGCATTGCAGGCGAATCGACAGGCGTCTTCTTCCGAGACCGAAATTCGTTTGTGCTGCGGATAAAAGGAGTGGATCCGCTCAAGCGATTTGCTGTCGAACGCTGCAGGGTAGTAGAGAACAAAACCATCTGCGAGGGGTGCAAAGCAAGTATCGAGATGGTAGAAACGCGGATCGACCAGATGCAGGGAGGTGACCTTTGCGTCAAAGACATGCGCAAGAAGCGGATGGCTCCTTCGATCAGTACGCATTCCGCAGCCAACCCACAGAACTGTTCCATTGTTTGAAAAAAGTGCGTCGCCCTCACCTTCGAAGGCCATCTCCTGCGGGAGATCGGCGATCGTGTATCCCTTTTTCTTAAACCATTCCCGGAAGAAGCTCTCTTCCCTGCGGCGTTCCGTATGAAGAAAATGGCTGGAGACGACAATGCCGTCTCTCTCAAGCCCAGCATTGGCTGTAAAGACCATATCAGGCAGCCCCGGCTCCGGAGAGATCAGCTCGACGTGCGCGAACCCTGATATCGCGTTGTAGAGGCCACGCCATTGCTCGATGGCCTGCACGCGCGAAGCTGCGTGCAGGTTGCCTTCCATCCACGGATTAATGATGTACTGCACGTCGTAGAACTCTGGAAAGCACATCAGCCAATTGGAACCAGCCGACTTCAATGGAAGGGCGTGCAATTCGCCGATGGATTGTGTGCACATCTGCGTCCTCTTGGACCAAGAGGATGAACCTTGTGAAAGCCAGCGTCAATACGAATGATTATTCAACGGACGTTGGATAAAGATGCAGAATTATCCTGCGATGCATGCGCGTCCAAGAAAGAAGCCCGCCTGGTTGAGTGGCGAGCTTCTCTGTTAGTGAGAGCAAAAAAGACTACTGTGAGATGGTGACCTGCGACTGCTCGAGATCGCTGGTGTCATCGTCGCAGCCATCAGGACGCGGTCGCGGTCGCGAGCTGAAACGAACCAGAATGCTCTTGACCACAACGTAAAGAACCGGGATGAAGAAGAGATTGAGGAAGGTGGAGAGCACCATGCCTCCTACAATCGCGGTTCCTACGGAGTGGCGGCCGAGAGCGCCTGCACCGGTTGCGAAGTAGAGCGGGAGTACGCCGAGGATGAAGGCGATCGATGTCATCAGGATCGGCCGCAGTCGAAGTTCTGCGGAGACGATGGCCGCTTCAATCACACTTTTTCCGTGTTCGATCTGCTGTTCGGCGAACTCCACGATCAGAATGGAGTTCTTTGCGGATAGACCGATCAGCATGACCAGGCCGATCTGGACGTAGACGTCATCAACGAGCCCCCTTGCAGAGACCAGAGCAAGTGCGCCGAGTACGGCCATAGGCACGGCCAGCAGAATGATAAACGGGAGAACCCAGCTTTCATACTGCGCGGCGAGGGTAAGATAAACGACCAGCAGACCAAGTCCGAAGATGATGGCTGCCTTTCCGCTCGATTCCACTTCTTCGAGCGCCAGTCCGGTCCAGGAATACATCATGCCCTGAATCTTGTTCTTCTCGAAGAGCTCCTGCATCTTTTCGAGGCCCTGACCCGAGCTTAGACCCGGAGCCGCAGCGCCGTCGATCTCCGCCGCACGGAAGATGTTGTAGTGATAGATCACCTGCGGCCCGGAAGTTTCGCGGATGCTGACGAGATTGTCCAGCGGAATCATCTGACCTGTATCGGAACGGACGTAGAACTGGCGCAGATCTTTCGAATTGCGACGGAAGTTCTGGTCCGCCTGTACGTACACGCGGTACGAGCGGTTGTTGAAGTCGAAATCATTGACGTAGCTCGATCCCATGTAGGTTCCCAGAGCAGAGGTGATCTGCGCCAGAGGAACGCTCATAGCCTTCGCCTTTTCACGATCGATCGTGACGAAGAGCTGGGGATCGTTTGAGGTATAGGGCGTGTAGAGACCAACCAGGCCGGAGTGCGGATCGCGGCTCTGACCGATCATCGTGTGGGCGATACGATCGATATCCTCAAAGGTGTTTCGGCCCTGGTCTTGCAGCATGAACTGAAAACCGCCAACGGATCCGATGCCCTGAATTGCCGGGGGTTCGAAGGCCGCTATGATGCCTCCAGGAACCTGGAAGAGTTTGGGAGCCAGCTCGGCGACGATATCGTGCGCAGAGTGACCCGGACCTTTCTTACTGCGCTCCTCAATAGGCTTCAGAGGAGCGAAGATGACCCCGGAGTTCGGTGAGCTTCCACCCGCCAGCGAGAAGCCCATGACAGAGAAGGTTCCGAAGACGTCATCGTTCTGGCGGATGACAGCAGCCGCACGATCTGCAAGCTCAGTGGTGTATTCCAGCGAGGCCCCCGGAGGCGCCTGCACCAGGTTGATGAAGTAGTTCTGATCCTCGGAGGGCACAAAGGCGGTCGGTACATGGTTATACATGTAGACCGTCGCACCGAGGCCGGCGACGAAGAGCAGAAGCATCACGACGCGCAGTTTGACGACGTGGGTTACCAGATAAGCGTATCCGGAGATGACCTTCTGCAGAATTTTTTCAAAGAGCCCCAGCAGGCCGCCGTGCGTGCGCTCTGGTCGAAGCAGGATCGCAGCGAGAGCCGGCGAAAGCGTTAGCGCGTTGAACGCCGAGATGGCGATGGAGAATGCGATGGTCAACGAAAACTGTTTGTAGAGGATACCCGTGGTTCCCGGGAAAAAGCTGACCGGGATAAACACTGAGATCAGCACAAGTGACGTTGCAATGACGGCACTGGTGACCTCGGCCATCGCGTCGGACGTAGCCCGGTGGCTGTCACAGTGCTGGTCGTGGATATGGCGCTGCACGTTTTCGATAACTACGATGGCGTCGTCGACGACGAGTCCTGTAGCGAGAACGATGCCGAACAGGGTGAGGGAGTTAATGGAAAAGCCAAAGATCTTGATGAAGGCGAAGGTTCCGACGAGTGAGACTGGGATGGTGGCTGCCGGAATGATGGTTGCGCGCCAATCCTGAAGGAAGAAATAGATAACGACGATTACGATGATGATCGCTTCGATAAGGGTCTCGATCACGTCGCGCACCGAGTCACTGACAACGGTGGTGGTATCGAAGGCGATCACATATTCGAGTCCTGGCGGAAATGACTTGGAGAGCTCTTTCAGGACGGCCTTGCACTGGCGGTCTACTTCAAGCGCATTCGCGTTCGAGAGCTGCTGCACGCCCATACCGACAGCATCGCCCCCGGAGAACTTGAGGCTGGTGTCGTAGTTCTCGGCGCCTACTTCCGCTCGTCCAACATCTTTTAGAAGGACCAGGCCTCCGACATCGGGCGAGTTCTTCAGGATGATGTTTTCAAACTGGCGTGGATCAGAGAGGCGTCCCACGACCCGGACGGCCATCTGATATTCCTGCTTACTGTCAGCCGGAGGACGGCCCAGCTGCCCCGCGGCAACTTCCACGTTCTGTTCCGAGAGCGCGTTGGTAACATCGAGAGCCGTAAGGCCGCGAGCCGCAAGCTTCGCAGGATCGAGCCAGACGCGCATGGCGTACTTGCGCTCTCCGAAGATGATGACATCACCCACGCCGGGCACGCGCTTCAACGCATCTTTGACGTACACATCGAGATAGTTGGAGATGAATTCCTGGGAGTACTTTCCATCGCGCGCGAAGACGCCCGCGGCGAAGACGAAGTTGCTGTTCGCCTTGGTAATCGTGATGCCGGTGGCATTGACCGCAGCGGGCAGTCGTCCCTGCGCAGAGGCAACGCGGTTCTGAACGTCGACCGCGGCGATGGACAGGTCGTAGCCGGTACGGAACGTGATGGTGATGGTCGAGGTTCCATCGTTCGAGCTGGTGGAGCTCATGTATCGCATTCCCTCGACACCGTTGATGGAGGTTTCAAGGGGGATAGTTACGGCCGATTCGACGATCTGGGAATTTGCGCCGATGTAGTTGCTGGTAACGACCACCTGAGGAGGAGCCAGCTGAGGATAGAGCGATATCGGGAGCGACGGTATGACAACTGCGCCAGCCAGAACAATGAGCAGAGCGCAGACCGTAGCGAAGATCGGGCGGCGGATGAAGAAATCGACAAACAAGATGAACCTCTTACCGGCGCGGCTGGCACCGTGGGGAATTCAAATCACCTTCGCTCCCGACCAGAGGAGGGTGCGGCGAGGGATGAACGATCTAGCAGGTGTCCTGTTGCTCCTAGCCCATGGGCTGAACAGGGACACCATCCTGCAGGAACTGGAGTCCAGAGACAATGACCTTGTCATTCGGCTTCAGACCTTCGATCACGGGATATGTATTGCCAACAGGCTCACCAAGTTTGACCGGAACCTGGTGCGCCGTATACTTTCCGTCCTTCGGCGCAGCGACGAAGACAAACGGCTGCCCACCGATGCGGGTGACCGCCAGTACAGGAACCACAGGAGCAGGGTTGGTGTTCCAGGTGACCCGGGCCTTGACCAGCTGCTCTGTACGAAGCCCCTTTGTGCCTGCGGGAATAGGAGCCTTCGCCAGGATGCTCTGCAAGCCGTTATACACCTGGGGCGAAAGGAAGTTGATCTTCGTTTTAATCAGACTGTTTCCGTCCGAATCGAGGATTTCGACAGGCAGACCCGTTCGCACTTGCGCGGCACGCTCGGTGGGGACGTAGATGTAAGCCTCAAGATCGACATTTTCATCAACGGTCGTCAACACTGTCGAGGAAGACACGTAATCCCCAATGTGAACCGGAACGTCGCCTACAACGCCGGAGAAGGGAGCGCGAATCTGGAAATAACCAAGCTGCTGCTTCTGGGTTTCAGTCAGTGCTGAGTTCGCCTCATAATCGGCCTTTGAGTTCTCATAAGCCTGTGTCGCCTGGTCGAAGGCATCGCGGGAGACAACTCCAGCCTCATAAAGCTTTTTCTGCCGGTCCAGCTCAATCCGGTTGTAATCGTAGAGAGCCTTCTTCTGAGCCTGGGTTCCCTGCTGCGACTGCACTGCCGCCGCCTGCTTAAGCGGATCAATCTGCATCAGGACCTGGCCGGCGCGCACTATATCTCCGGATTTGACCAGGATGCGCGTCAGATTGCCTTCGACCTGCGGCTGCAGGGTGGCAGAACGGCGGCCCTTGATCGTGGAGACATACGTGTCGGACGAGGATACCGGTGAGTTGGAGACAGACTCAACCTTAACAGGCATAGCCTGGGGCGCCGGAGTCGCTGCGGCATGGTGCCTGCATCCGACGAGCAGAATCGTAAACGCCCCGCTAAACGCCAGGGAAAGGACAAACTTGGATCTCGAAGACATCATCTCGGACAAAGGTCTTTCTCCTCAGAAAACTACAAAGAACAGCAGATCTACCGTCTTTTATCGATCCCTCGGAAATTAGACAAGATCGAAGGGCGCAGGATGCTCAAAATTATCCGCTATCAGAAAATAAGCTTTGTGTTTCAGCTTAGATGCATGGTTAAAGATCAAGGATGCGAAAAGATGGGAAGCCCTTCGGGCTGGTTATTCTTCCACACCATGAATCTGCGAAAAATTGAAGGGATTGAAGCTTTCATGCCGGTCAAAGGCCTCGGCTCCTTCCGCCCTCTTAAGCCAGGAGATCACCATGTAGGTCAAGGGCGTGGCCAGCACCTCGTATCCTACCTTCAAGAGATACCCGGTCGCTATCATATTTGCCATAGTCTTGAAGGGGACCACCCCGACGTATGTAAGAAGAACGACAATTGTCGTATCCACCGCCTGACCCACCACGGTGGACCCTACCGTTCGAGTCCACAACATGCGACCTTCTGTGAGTAGCTTGAGCCGAGCCATGGTGTAGGAGTTGGCGAATTCGCCCGCCCAGAAGGCGGCTAGACTGGCAGCGAGAATTCGAGGGATGAAGCCGAAGACGGCTGCAAACGCCTGTTGATTGTGCCAATCCGGCGCAGGCGGAAGAGCAACAGTGAGAGTGCCTATCAGGTACAGCAGCGCGGTCCCGAAGAAGCCGAGCCAGATGGCTCTTCGGGAGGCGGCAAATCCATAGATCTCGGTAAATATGTCTCCAAAGATATAGGTGACCGGAAACAGGAGGATCGCTGCACTGACGGCAAAGGGACCAATCTGGCAGACCTTCTGGGCGACCAGGTTGGAGACCAGTAGAATCACAACGAATGCGGTCGTTAGCGCATCAAGATATTTGTACCGGGAAGCTCCCGAATGGCTGGCCATGATGGACAAAGTTGATGCTGATAGTATGCCGCGACGATGACGGGAACGCCACCGGATGCGCTATGCGCCAGGATTTCAACGATACCTAGAACTATTTGATATGGTTAACAAGGCACGACGTGCCTGCCCTGGAAAGCGTCCCCGTCGTCTAGCCCGGCCCAGGACACCGCCCTTTCACGGCGATAACACGGGTTCGAATCCCGTCGGGGACGCCAATATAATCAATAGCTTACAAGGGATTGCCTGCACGGTATAGAAAACTTTTCAAAAAGTTTTCAAAAAGCCGGGAGGTTCAGGCCAACCAACGTCTGAAGGCAACACCGCAAAGCCACCCCTCCTCTGACAGCACCCGATAACGTTCCCTGCTAATTCAGGTTGAGAGTTGACGTGTCATTGCTGGTTCCAGCAAGCCATTCCAACAACGGTTTGACCTCGAAATTTTCCTTGACCCATCCGCCCGGTTCCCTTTAGGTTCGCTGAACTTCACGGCGAAAAGGGCTAAAAGCATGTGGTCAAGCACACTCCCAACGATAGAAACCTTCAATGACAAATTGCTACGTCTTCCGCAAGTCATGGAAATTTCCGGCTTGTGCAGAAGCGTTGTTTACAAGCTTGCAAAGCAAGGGCAGTTCCCTGCGCAAGTCACCGTTGGTGTTCGCGGTGCACGTTGGTCTGAACATGAAGTGCGCAATTGGGTAGCAGATCGGCTTGCTAACGCGAGACGCGCAACCGTGGCTGAGACCGAGTAAAGAAAAGGCTTGCCCGGTGTAGCGACCAGAGCAAGCCGAACTGAAAAGAGAGAGTGTCTAGGACTCCCCCATGCAAGAGATAGCACAGAACACCAACGAATTCGTAAAACTTTTTGCTGCTCACAGGCAGTGGGTCTGCCACAGCAACAAAGTGCCTTTGAATCCCCGCACCGGCTTCAACGCCAGTGTCACGAATCCTGACGATTGGAGCGACCATGCGCAAGCTGTTTCTTCTGCTGCTGCAAACGATGGTGTTGGTATCGGCTTTGTACTGACGGCATCAGCCGGTTTGGTTTGCATTGACCTTGACACGCACAAAACAACAGACCCAAACGTTATTGCCTTGCATGAAGAGATACAGCGGCAGTTCAGCAACACATACAGCGAACGCTCACCAAACGGCGGAAGCCACTTTTGGATGAAGGGTTCAATTGCCCGCTCCATCAGGTCATCGCAAGATCATATCGAGATATACAACCAAGACCGTTACATAACGTTCACTGGAAACGCTATCAACAACGTGCCCGTTCAGGATTGCAACGGAACTCTGACAGCACTGTGGGAACGACTGAACGCCGGGCAGAGTAAAGCCAATGTGCCCACATTGTTTGGAAGTCAGCCACAGACTGGCTCTGACCAAGAGATTTGCAACAAGGCTGCTAACGCTTCCAATGGTGAGTTATTCAAGACTCTGTGGAATGGCAATTGGCAAGGTAAGTATCCATCGCAATCTGAAGCTGACCAAGCATTCTGCAACATCGTTGCTTTCTATACAGACAATGCAGAACAGGTTGTGCACATCTTCCGGGCGTCAGCGTTAGGTCAGCGTCCCAAAGCACAACGCAATGACTATGTGGGCAACATGGTGCGCAAGGCTTTTGACCAACGCTTGCCGCTTCCTTTCAATCCCTCAACACTGATCGTTCCAAAGGCCCAGGTTCAAAACATTCCCCTGTTGCCAATTGCAAATGACATTGAAGTTGTCAGTTTGTCAGGAATCGTTGCAGAGGCTATTGAGTGGCTTTGGGACGGCTATCTACCAAAGGGCAAACTCACCTTGCTTGCTGGCGCAGGTGGAACCGGCAAATCAACGCTTGCTTTCTCAATCGCCGCAATTGTGTCGTCCGGTGGAATGTGGCCTGACGGCAGAAGGTGCAACCGTCCGGGCAATGTTCTCATTTGGAGTTCTGAAGATGACCCGGCTGACACCATCGTTCCCCGCCTGCTGGCAATGGGCGCAGACGTATCAAAAATACATCTGGTGAAAACAACGGTTGGTGCCGATGGTCAACGCCTTCCATTCAATCCTGCCAGAGACATTCCGCTGCTAAAGCAGAAAATTGTTGCAAACGGTGGAATTGGTCTATTCATCGTTGACCCCATTACATCTGCTGTTGCTGGTGACATGCACAAGGCCAACGAAGTACGGCAAGGGTTGCAGGCTGTTGTTGACCTTGCCAGCGAGTGCAATTGTGCAGTCATCGGAATCACTCACTTTGCTAAAGGCACAACAGGCCGCAATCCCGCTGAACGTGTGATTGGCTCTGTTGCGTTCGGCGCGTTTGCGCGTGTTGTGCTGGTTGCTGCGAAAGATGAAGAGACAGAGCGGCGCGTCTTTGTAAAAGCAAAATCCAACATCAGCAACGATACAGGCGGGTTTTACTACGCCATTCAGGCACGCCCGCTCAACAACAACATCACTGCAACGTGCATTGATTGGGGTGGAGCAATTGAAGGCAGTTCACGCGAGATTCTGGCAACGGTTGAACATCAGGACGGCAAGGACGAAAACCGTTCACAGGTTGATGAAGCAAAAACGTTCCTTGTTGAAGAGTTGAAGAATGGCCCACGTTATGCGCGAGAGCTAATCGAAAGAGCGCATTCAGAATTGGGCATTTCTGAAAAGACCTTACAACGTGCCAGACGGCAGCTAACCATTCAGACAATCAACGAAGGTGCAAACAAGGGTTGGAAGTGGAGCTTTGTTGCTGTTGGTTTCAGCAACGGTTCCATTCAGTAGTGATGATTTCTGGATTAGATATATGTCTTCTTCTCTCTTTTGTCTTCTTCTCAGTTGGCAAGAAGACAAGAAGACAAGACATAAGGGGTAATACAGTCGGCTGTCTTCTTGTCGGCAACAGTGAATATGAGCTACGCACTTCAATCCGCAACAGCAAGCAACGGCACTTACTGCGCATACAGAACCTTGTGGGCAGAGGTCATCAAGCAGGCGTTCTTATCCGCAATGAAGGGTGATCGCAGCAGCATGCTTTGGTTCACCGCAACGAACGGACGCTTTGTTGAGTTGTGCGGATTGCTGAATTTGGATGCGCAACAGATTCGCAATCAATTGTTGAACAGAAAGGATGTAACGAAATGAAAAGCCCTTGGGCAGAATACTTTGATCGCTTTATAAGCCACACTGACGATGACCCAACAATAGAGCAATTCAACAAGAAGCTATCAGCCGTCAACCGTAGCCTGCTTTATGTCAGATCGCAAGAGAACTACGACAAGCAGGAACTTTACCAATTGCTCAATATGAGCATTCAACTGCAAACAGCAATAGCCCTTGTTACAAAGCTTGAAGAGATTCGCATAGACCTCACGAAAGCGTAGACAACAAGGCACAAACCATGTGGGCAAGGCTACCCCCATCTAGTACGCCGGACGAGCAGGACAGGCCATCCAGGCGCGAATGCGACCCCTTCCAGATCGGAGACAGCAAGTGACAGCAAACGGAAAATTTCAACGCGGCAAGACAGTTCGACTCAGAGAGCAGGCAATTGCTGCGTTGCTTACCAATCCTTCGATGCGGGATGCAGCAAGGGAATCTGGTGTTGGTTACAGCACGCTAATCAGGTGGAGCAATGAACCGGAGTTTGCTGCTGCATTGAAAGCCGCACGGAATGAATTGTTGGACTCTGCAATTCAACGTCTGAAGACAGCGGCATTCAACGCTGTGGGCACATTGATTGAAGTTGCGGCTTCACCTGCATCCTCAGATATGGCGCGAGTGTCCAGTAGCAAGGCTCTGATTGAACTTGCATTGCGTGTGGGCACTATCGAGCAATTGGCAGATCGCATTGAAGAGCTAGAAAGGAAAACCACCGATGAGAACAATGGGGGATTTGAAGGGTCTGCACAAACGCTTACAGAAACTCCAAGCGAACGTTGGCAGTAATACTGTGCGCTTTGAAATGCCGGACAAAAGTTACAGGTTCATGCGGCAACAGACTCTTTTTGACACGTTCGCCAATTCAGTATTGGGAACAACAACACCTGAGACGGAAATCGTGTTGGCTTCGGTTTCGGACAATTCGGGAACGCAATTAGCAGAACTACTAAAGGCCGTTTTGCAATAGGGAGAAACAGCAATGGATAAAGACGTTCAACAACTACGGCGGGTTGTCATGGGTCATCAGACCGTACAACGTGCAGCCAATCACAACCACACCAACTTGCAGGCCCACGCTGAAGATATTGACCCGATGCGCTACTTCACAACACAGGACTTCAATGGGCGGGTCTTGCCGCAACAGAAGTGGACGCAGCCGAAACCGTTGCCGCCTGTTGGTGTTTTCGGCAAGTCGTTCCAACGCTAACCATCAACAACAAACCAACGGAGGAAAACCATGAGTGCATTCGGCGCGACACCAACAGCAGAAGTGATTGAGGGAACCGGCGATTTCGATTTGATGATGCTTGCTCGTATGGGTGAACATGAATTGGTGCAGCAAATAACTTTCGTTTGCCAGCGGTACAGCGAGATTGTAGAGAAGAACAAACAAGACCGTATTGCGGATTTGGAGCAGCGGTTTGACGATGCAGTGATACGTGCACGCAACTTACTTGAGAATGCTGCCAAGTTGAAACACGCGACATTCACAGCGATGCAGCAGCAGGCCAGTGCTGAATCTAATATGCGGAACGCTGATAATGCCTTGGCACGGCTTCACCATTCCATCAATCACGATAGGAGTCTGAAGACCAGAAGGGAAGTTGCTGAACAGGCAAAGCAGGTTGAAGCAGCGAAGCAAGCTGCCCACAATGCACAGTACGCCTATTCACTCTCAACAACAGCCGTGCGTAACGCTGTGATGATGGAGAATGCCGCCAATGCTGAAGCTGGTAACGCGCAAGCTGAAGCGCGGGGGTTGAAGTCACAGATTGATGTGATGCAAGGCAAGCAACGCATTCAAGGTAACAACGGTTTCTACATCTCTTGAGGCGGCAAAATAAATCAGCTTTCCGCCTTTGACCTGCGGTATGGTGCTGCATACCTCGTTGGTTCCTTCCATGCTGGATGCCCCCAAGTCACCGGGGGCTTTTCTTTTGTCCTGAACACAGGCAAATCTCTGTGGACGTTCTGACACGTTAGCTGATACGGTCGTATAGGTAAACGTAACAATGGAGATTTCGGCATGGCCCAGGGCAAATTTGTGGCTTACTACCGCGTCAGCACAGCGAAGCAAGGCGCGTCAGGTCTTGGCCTAGACGCTCAGAAGGAAGCCGTGCGCAGCTATCTGAACGGTGGCCGCTGGCGCATGGTGGATGAGGTTGTTGAAGTCGAATCCGGCAAGCGCACTGATCGTCCTGAACTTGCGCGGGCACTGGCGTTGTGTCGTGTTCATGGTGCAACGTTGATTATTGCCAAACTTGACCGTCTAGCCCGCAACGTCCATTTCATTTCAGGCTTGATGGAATCAGGTGTTGAGTTTATTGCAGTAGATATGCCAGCGGCCAACCGGCTGACGGTTCACATTCTTAGTGCGGTTGCCGAACACGAAGCCAAGATGATTTCCCAACGAACGAAGGCTGCTTTGGCGGCTGCGAAGGCCCGAGGGGTACGTTTGGGTTGCCGTCATCGCAAGATCGCAGCACAGGCCGCTGTAGGCGCACAGGCGAGTGCCGTAGCGAGACGGGCCAAGGCTCAGAACCGGGCGGCAGACCTGTTGCCGGTCATCCGTTCGATACAGGCAGAAGGTGCAAGTTCGCTTAGAGCGGTTGCAACAACCTTGAATGAAAAGGGGGTGCCAAGCCCCAGCGGTGGAGCATGGCATGGCAACAGTGTTAGGCGTGTTGTTGAACTAGATTGTTAGTGAAAGAGGTATTGAATGAAAAAACCGCATGTCATGTCGCAATTCACCAAGAGCATCAACAACGTTTCGCTTGTCCGATTTCTAGTGGTGCAAGAAATCCCAAACGGTAAAGCACTTTTCATTTATGGTGACCAAGAATGCACAGTTGAATCAAATGGTGAACTGACACCGCCGTGGAATCATGAGCTTGACACGCGAAAAATGTTTCCAACCGTTGATGAAGCTGTGGCCGAATATAAACATCATTTTGCCGCAACAAGAACTGAAGGCTGGACTATGGTGCAAGGCCTTATGTCATCGGCAATGGTATTCGTCGAATAAAACATTAGAGATGGATAGGCGGTTTATGAATTTCTCATCTGAATACTATGGCCAAGTGACCTGTATAAACGGCCATGTCGCCACTAATTTTTATGAGGGTGGTGATTATCAACGTTGGTGTGGTTCCTGTGGCAAACAAACAATTGCAGCTTGTCCCTCTTGCCACTGGCCGCTACGCGGTTCGTATAGAGATTTGATTCATTCACGAGAACCTGATGCGTATTGCCTACACTGCGGCAAGGCACTTCCGTGGACAGAATCAAAACTTGATGCGGTTCGTGAGGTTGCGAAGCTTGTTGATGGCTTGACTGACAACGACCGCAAGACGCTGAATGAAATTCTGCCCGATCTTATCTCCACAGAAGCAACACCAAGCACTCAAGTAGCAGCCTTGAAGATGAAAAGCCTTGTCAAGAAGGGTGGCAAGGTCTTTGCGGAATCTGTTCAGAAAATTATTGTTGACGTGATTTCTGAAACCGCAAAGAAAACACTCTTCCCATAACCTAAGCCGTCTTTGCCTGCCGCTGCACCAGCAGAGGCCCGTTCATAATCTCAACAGGTTCAGCAAATCCAAACGATGGTGCATGAGCACGAACGGACTGTTGTTTGTAGTCAGAGCACAAATGTGCGTAATGCTTGATGGTGATGCGAATGTCTTTGTGGCCTAGCTGTTTTTGCAGCACTTCTAGCGGCATTCCGTTCATAACGCTGTGACTCGCGTATGTGTGTCGCAATATGTGGAAGGTCACACCCTCAATGTGGGCATCCTTGCAAGCGGCATCCATTGGCCGTTGTTGCTCTGAGGTCTTCCACGGTTCGCCGTTCGCTCTTACAAACATTGGGTCATTCGGGTTGCGTCCCTTCACCATCTGTTTGAAGAAGGCAATTCCTTCATCGTTCAAGTGAATGTGGCGAGACTCCCCGTTCTTGCTTGTGGCAACGTAGACCGTTCCATTGGGTTCATTGAAGTCTTCAACGAACATCGCAGCAAGTTCGCCGTAACGCGCACCTGTAACCAGTGCGCCTTTCACCAACCGCCGAAAGTCTGTTTCACATACAGGAATGAATGCCTTCAATTCGCTGACTGAAAGAAAACGAATCTTGGCCGCGTCAGCATTGCGGAACGCTTTGACATTTTCCCACGCTGCTTTAGTGCTAACCTTCCGCTCTACACAAGCATGGTTCAAAGCAGCCTTCAAAACCGTGAGTATGCGATTTGCAGATGCCTGACGTTTGCGCAGTGTTTCCGGGTCATCATCTATTTCCCGGTGTGCTTGCTTCAGTGGAATCTTCGTCTCTGTGACGCGCATTCTGTATTGGCCCTTTGGCTTGCCATGAACCATGCGGACGCACCAGACCTTTTCCTTGGCGAACCCTGTGCGTGTACGGGGTGAACCGTCAGCCAGAGCATCGCGCCACTTCTTCACCTTGCCGTGCGTCAGCTTGCTTAGTTGAATGGTGCCCAACGCTGGCAATATGTGGGCATCAATGGTTGATTTGGTGCGGTCTTGAGGCTTGCGCTTCTCGCGTTCAAGATGCTTCAGGTAGTCGGCCATTGCGTCAGCAACGGTGTACTTGCCGCTGACCACCTCACCGGCATCATCTGCGGCCTTCCTTGTTGCCCACTCTCTTGCCTTCACTTGTGCTTGGTCGCAGGACAGCACGGCGATGCCGTCAGCGTCCGCGTGATCGTCAGCCACGCCCAAAGGCTCAAAGCTGTATTTGGTGCCCCCCTCGTGCCGTCTGGCAATCCATGACCCGCCGCGCAGCCCCTTGCGGTAGCCAAGGGCAAGGCCGGTCTGAATCTTGGTCGTGTGCAGCTTCGCGCTGACGGGAATGGAGCGGCGGGCCGTCCGGGTGTCCAGCTTGAGGTTTCCTTTGAGTCTTGCCATGTCCTAAAAATATCAAAAACTTTTCAAAAAGACGGGCACAAATTTCAAGAAATTTCTGCGGACGACTCGACCCTTTGCACGGAATAAAACAACGTAAACATAGCGTCATTATTGAACAATATCGCCATTAAAGGTTCCAACAACGGTGACCAACAACGAACCCTGCGCCTCTCTTTCACGGCGATAACACGGGTTCGAATCCCGTCGGGGACGCCAAATCCTTTCAGGCACATATAACGGGCTTCGCCATCTAGTCGATGGTAAATCCGAACGTCAAGGCTCTTCCATTAATCTCTGAGTCGAGGTCTGTGGCAGCCACCTGGACCTAAGGACAAATGTCTCATCGGCTTTTGCATCACCTTGAATTCAACCTCCAGACTTCCCAGGTGTGCCGTATGAATGTCGGAAGATGCGCCCTCCGATCCGCTTGTTGATGCGCACGTTTTCAGCAATCGGACGAATGAATTTAAGGAGGATTGAAGCCTGCGAAGTTGGGCAGCCTACGAAGCCCGTTCGGCCACTCTTGATATACGCATCCTCCTGGGCTGATCGGTCCAGTCTTGCTCGCGCGAAGTCTCTAATTAGTAAAAAATAGAAAAGCCGATCTTTTGCCTGGAGCCGGTGCGAGGAAAACATGATGGAGAAATACGAACCTTCTCCCGTATCTCAAATCCCCAGCCAGCAACTCTCCGGCGATCCGGAGTCGTTCTCTGGCGAGTCTGTGCTGAATATTCTGAAATTGATTCTCTCAGGAACGTCTTTAACAGACGTTCTCTCGATCATTGCCAGATTGGTCGACTCCAAGGAGACGGAATGTTGTGCACAATCTGGCTCCCGACAGCTCTAGGGAACAGCCTCTATTGTGCGACCGCTCCAAGTATGCCCGGTTTCGTGGTTGAAGCTGGAACCATGCAGATCGGACCTCAGGGGGGTTCCTGCGGCGCGGCCGTATACAGAAGAGAACCCGTGTTTGCTCTTGATGTACTTGAGGATCCGGTTTGGGATGTTTATCGTGACCGGATCCTGCCCTTCGGGATTCGGGCGGTATGGTCGCAGCCACTGTTCACACGAGACGGCCAGGTCTTGGGTACTTTCGCAATTCATTATCGTGAAGTGCGTAGCCCCAATCCTCTAGACATCAAGGTCATCGAGAATGCAAGCCGTATTGCCGCCATCGCGATCGAGCGCCACCAGAATGAGGAGAAGTTGCGGCTTGAGCGCGATCGGTTGCGCTTGCTGCTAGAGATTACAAGCAGCATGGCATCCAAGCTTGATTTGCAGCAGCTCTTGGAGACACTGTCTACCGATCTCCTTAGGGTGACGCTGTGTGATTTCTGCGCGGTACTTCTTCCTAATGACGACAAGGAAAATCTGAGCGTAACGACGCTATACAATCCGGAGGCGCGAGCTTCCATAGCGGATGGCCCGTATGTACTGAAGGCTGGTTCTTTGTGTGGCGAGGCTTTTCGAACAGGCAAGACTCAATTCTTGAACGATTTCGAAGACCTTCGTCTTGCCGTAGGAGATGTCGCGAATAGTGGAGGAAGGCGCACCCAGCAGCGGTTCACAGAGGAAGGGTTTGTATCAGGATGTTGCCTTCCTCTCCTGGGCAGGAATGGAGTGATTGGCGTTCTAACCGCCTTAAATCGCTCAAAAAAGACGCTGGAGCACGATGAGATCAGTTTTCTTGAACAACTCTCCCGCCAAGTGGCCCTGGCGATCGAGAATGCACTCGAATATGAAAAGGCAATAACGGATCGAGACAAAGAGACGAAGCAGCGACTTTATCTCGAAGAAGAGGTTCGCTCCGAATTTGGGGAGA
The DNA here is from genome assembly GCF_010093025.1 of Edaphobacter sp. 12200R-103. GTDB lineage: Bacteria > Acidobacteriota > Terriglobia > Terriglobales > Acidobacteriaceae > Edaphobacter. Next base: position 1,970,432 of record NZ_CP048114.1, read on the forward strand.
TTGTCGGAGATAGTCCCGCATTGAGAGCCGCGCTGGAAATGGTCTCGATAGTGGCTCCCACAGATTCCAGCGTTCTGATCCTGGGAGAAACCGGAACAGGCAAGGAGCTGATCGCACGTGCGATCCACAACCTGAGCAATCGTCGAAATCGACCTTTTGTAAAGTTGAACTGCGCAGCTATTCCGCTAGGCCTTCTCGAAAGCGAGCTGTTCGGCCACGAACGAGGAGCATTCACCGGAGCAATCGCACAGAAGACAGGCCGATTCGAACTCGCAAATAAAGGAACATTGTTTCTGGATGAAGTTGGTGACATCCCGCTGGAACTTCAGGCGAAGCTGCTGCGCGTTCTACAGGAGCAGGAATTTGAACGGCTAGGCGGAACTCACACGCACAAAGTTGATGTTCGCGTGATTGCGGCTACGCATCGTGACCTGCCCGCTATGGTAAAACAAACGACATTTCGCGAGGATCTCTACTATCGCCTGAAAGTCTTCCCTATCCAGATCCCTGCTCTGAGGCAGCGAACTGAAGATATTCCCCGTCTAGTCCGACATTTCGTCGATTTATATGCGCGCCGGATGAGCAAAAAGATCGATGACATCCCCCGCGAAACGATAGATGCGTTGACCAAGTATCGATGGCCGGGAAACGTGCGGGAACTGCAGAACTTTATCGAACGCGCGGTGATCCTTTCGCCCCATACGGTGTTACGCGCGCCGATCACGGAGTTGGAGCCGTATACCGCGTCCAAAGGGCATCTTCCTTCTCTATCAAATCTTGAGGATATGGAACGGGACCACATCCTGAGAGCACTTGACGCAAGCAACTGGGTGGTCGGAGGACGGCACGGTGCAGCAGAGCGTTTGGGATTAAAACGGACGTCACTGGTTTACAAAATGCAGAAGCTTGGTATCGGCCGCAATTCTTATTCCGCTAACAGTTTCAGAAAGCCTGCTTCCTCTGATTGAGCTGCAACCTCTCTGCAACCTTGATCCCTGCCAAGCGGCGAGACGGCGAACTGTCAGTGACGGACATTGGTCACGGGTTCGTCACCGGATTAAGACCGTAGGGAACGGATTCGTTTCGAAGCTACACGACTTCAGATCACTCTCAGTACGCTTGTGGCGTATTCGGACTTTGGCATCTCGCTTGCAGCTTGATGTCTCGCCGGTAAGGAACCAGCTTTGAATGTTTGAAATCGCGTGTATGTCTGAGTTGCTTCGCGAGTCCGGCCACCATCTTAGCCATGCCAGATGTCGAAGCAAAATATAAAGCAGTGCGATCTATGACCCAATCTCTTGCGGCCACATTGTCTGCTGAGGACCAGATGGTTCAATCGTTCCCCGAAGCAAGTCCTATAAAGTGGCACCAAGCCCATACAACGTGGTTCTTCGAAACCTTTATTTTGAGGCCATTTCTTCCAGACTATCGCCCCTTCCGGGAAGACTTTCACCGTCTCTTCAACAGCTACTACATCTCCCTCGGCGAGGAGATCCCCCAAAAGAAGCTTCGGGCTTCATTTTCGCGCCCTTCCCTCGATGAGGTTCTGGCCTTTCGCGACCATGTCGACCATGCAATGGAACGACTGTTCGCTTCCACAATCGATGGAGAAGTATCTCGACGTATAGTGCTCGGTTTGAATCATGAGCAGCAACATCAGGAGCTGGTGCTCACAGACATCAAGCATGCATTTTTCTCGAATCCGATCCACCCGGTGTACGGATCGCCAGACACCCCTCAAACACCACCATTTTCTGTGCCAAGTCTCGAGTGGCGGGAATTCTCTGGCGCCCTGGTCGAGATCGGTCGCTCTCCGAACTTCGAAGATCCGTTTGATTTCTGCTTCGACAACGAGACTCCGCGCCACCGAGTACTCCTCGAGCCATTCGAGTTTGCGAATCGCAAAGTGACTTGCCGAGAGTATTTGGAATTCATGGCTGATGACGGGTATATCCGTTCGGAGCTTTGGCTCTCTGATGGTTGGGACGCAGTTCAGGAAAGTAGATGGGAAGCGCCACTCTATTGGGAGCGCGATGCCAGCGAGGAAACAGGCTGGCGGATGTTTACCCTCAGGGGATGGCAGGGAATTTCAGGATTGCTCGATGTGCCTGTGTGTCACGTAAGCTTCTACGAAGCCGACGCATTCGCGCGCTGGCGTGGATGCCGCCTTCCCACCGAAGCTGAGTGGGAGTCCGTCGCCAGCCAGCTGCCTCAGCATGGAAACTTCCTGGATACCGGGAGACTGCACCCCTCGCGGGTCACCGAGTCTGGTGTCACACAAATGTTTGGCGACTGCTGGGAATGGACTTCCAGCCCCTATACGGGATATCCAGGATACAAACGTCCTCCCGGAGCACTGGGTGAATACAACGGAAAATTCATGGTGAATCAGATGATTTTGCGGGGAGGATCGTGTGTCACACCCGCAGATCATGTGCGTGCGACCTACCGTAACTTCTTCCCTCCAGCCATGCGTTGGCAATTCACCGGAATACGCTTGGCTATTTGAAAGGATTGGCCCCAGCACATTTCATTTCTGGAAACACAAACCATTCACATGGAAAATAGCTACAAGTTCACCAATACCTCAATTGCAAGCCTCACACGTGACTCAGAGCTTCGGTGAGAACACGCGGAAGAACCAACGGGGACCGTATGCGTTCCCTCTCGCCTCCCCGATGGACTTGTAATAGCCCACAGCGATAACAGCGGTGTCCTGTCGGTACGCTGTCTATTTCCTGTCACTGTTGGTATTCCGTCACGGTTCTGTCAGGCGAGTTCATCCTTATCCACAGTTGGAACATTGTTATCTGATAGGAACGACGAATTTTGCAGCACATTTAATTCGAATAGATTGTTGGCTCGTGACTTGCAAGCAAATCCATAAAGGAGTGCTCCGGCCCGAAGCTGGTATGTCGGAGGGCACTCACACCAACCCGCAGAATATTGAAGGTCGATCATGGGATTGTCTTGGCAGCAAGGTCCACTATCGTCGGGAGCAATAGGCCGATTTCTAGTTCCTGAGCCCCTACCAAAACGGCTACTCTACATCGAACCGTTGCGACGGCGCATGCGGGTTCGTTTTGGGGGAACATGGATCGCTGACAGCGAACATGTGATTCTTCTCTTCGAACCTGGACGTTATCCGGTCGCCTACTTTCCGGAAACAGACATCGCTCCAGACGTTCTGGAGGCAACTCCGCATACGACGCAGCACCAAGACCTCGGCCGCACCTCCTGGCACATCGTAAAGGCAGGAGGGCAACGAGCCTCACGAGGCGCCTGGCAGCATATCGAACTGCCAGCTTATGCAGACGAGTTGCGCGATCACATCGCGTTTGCATGGGCCGCGATGGAGGCCTTCTATGAAGAGGATGAGCGCATCTTAGGCCACGCTACGGATAGCTACCATCGGATCGACATACGCCGGACATCTCGAAGCCTTGTCGTTCGACATCGCGACTGCATCATTGCAAACACAAACCGTCCACTTGCCCTTTATGAATCTGGCTTTGCTCCTCGGTGGTACGTTCCCCATGCTGATGTCGACATGTCTTCTCTAACGGCGGTAGAACATCAGACTTTCTGCCCGTACAAAGGACTCTGCAACTATTACGACATCGGAGCTGCACGTCTTGGGGCGTGGTCCTATCCGAAGGCCTATTCAGAAGTTGACCGCATCTCCGGGTTCGTCTCGTTCGAGCCAGACATCGTCTCGGTTGAATTGGACGGTAAGGCTATGAAGCTTGAGCCGGGCCAGACAGTAGTTGCCCATGGCCCAGATCGTCTACTCACTATTGAAGAAGGACAGCCGGGCGTTCGGGCATGAGCAGCTTGGTGGCAACGCTCTAATGAAAGACGTAAATAGGGGAACTGACCGTGGTACAAGCTAGCTTTTCAATCGAGGTGATTGTCCTTCCGGTAGCTGACGTGGAGCGCGCAATAGGCTTCTACGTCGATCAGATCGGATTCGTCCTGGATGTCGACTATTCGCCCACACGCACGTTCCGGATCGTTCAACTCACTCCACCAGGCTCGAATTGCTCTATCCAAATTGGTAAAGGACTTACCGACGAGCCCACAGGCTCAGTCCAGAATCTTTATCTGGTTGTCTCGGATCTTGAAACCACACGGAATAGTTTGCTCGAACGTGGGGTGATGGTTAGCGATATTCGGCATAAAACTCCAATCGGCAGATGGGACGGCGGATTTGCATCGGGCGTCGACCCAATGCGTGGAGACTATGCGAGCTTCGCCGACTTCTCCGATCCAGATGGCAATGGATGGGTATTGCAGGAACGCGGATATCGACGAAATACAACAGAAACGGAATTTAGCGGGCGCGAATGGGCTTCCCAAACAACGCTTCCGCCACTGCGAAAACCCCTATCAACCTGACTCGATCACCCAAGGAGGGATGTTATGACCCAAATCAATTCAGCAGAAGCTGTAAACAGAAGCGATGCGATACCGCGGGTATCAGTTTCCAGAGTAGAGACAGATGACGTTCAGGTGTTCTACCGGTCTGCCGGCGATCCTGCTGCTCCTACTATTCTCTTACTGCATGGTTTTCCGTCATCATCATTCATGTTTCGCGAACTGATCACGCGTCTCGCAGACGAGTACTGCGTAATTGCTCCGGATCTTCCAGGTTTTGGGTTTACCGAAATCCCCGAGAATCGCAATTACATCTATTCCTTCGACGCATTGACGGACACCATGGAAGCTTTCACTGAGGTGTTAGCACTGCAGAGCTATGCACTTTATGCGTTCGACTATGGTGCACCGATCGGCTTTCGGCTGGCAATGCGCCATCCGGAGCGGGTGACAGCGATCGTCACCCAGAATGGCAACGCATATGAAGCAGGCCTTGGCGATGCTTGGGGACCGATCAGAACTTACTGGTCTCAACCCACTGCAGAGAATCGTGAGGCCCTACGTAAAGACATCCTGACCTTCGAAGGTACGCGTTGGCAATATACCCACGGTGTAACAGACCCGGGCAAGATTGCTCCTGAATCCTACACTTTGGATGCTGCGCTACTTGAGCGTCCTGGGAATAAGGATATCCAACTAGATTTGTTCCTCGACTATGCGTCGAACCTTAAGCTGTATCCTCGGTTTCAGGAATACTTTCGTACATTCGCTCCACCCCTGCTAGCCATATGGGGAAAAAACGATCCTTTCTTCGTTCCCGCTGGTGCAGAAGCTTTCCGGCAAGACGTCCCCGGTGCGCGGGTTCGCCTTCTTGAAACTGGTCATTTTGCATTAGAAACTCACGTGTCAGAGATCGCGTCGGCAATGAAGGAGTTTCTCTGCCCTGATGGCGCTCGTGCAGAAGACAGAAAGACAGCGTCGCGATGAATGAGAGGACCCCTCACACGGTGGTGTTGGTTCATGGTGCCTGGGCAGACGGATCATGTTGGAGCAACATCATTCGTCCACTACAAAGAATGGGCTTGAAGATAATAGCAGCTCCACTTCCGTTGACATCGCTGATCGACGACACAGATGCATTGCAGCGCGCGATCGAGAGGACTTCAGGATCTGTCACGCTGGTCGGGCATGCATATGCGGGCGCGGTAATTGGCTCCACTCTCTCGGCCCAGGTGACGTCTTTAGCATTTATTGCGGCGCTGGCTCCGGCCGAGGGAGAAACCGTCGCCGATGTTTTCTATCGCGCGTTGCCACACCCACAAGCGCCGCATCTGCAACCGGACGCTCACGGATTGATCTGGATGCCCGAAGAAGGTTTTCGTTCAGCCGTTGCTCACGAAGCTTCGACAGATCAACTCGCCATCATGTCTGCCGTTCAACGGCCTATCGCCGTGCAATGCATTCAGGAGCAGGTGCAACACTCCAGATGGAGAAAGACGCCGTCCTGGTATCTGGTCGCAGAGAAGGATCGGATGGTCAATCCAGAAACACAGCGATTCATGGCGCAGAGAATGAATGCGAACATGCGGACTCAGAAAGTCGACCATTCACCGATGTACACAGCCCCGGACTCCGTTGTCGACTTGATCATCGAGGCTGTTGGCACGAACTCTGCAAAATAAGTGAGCCAATTAAAGAGAAGCGATAGCAATAAAGGTGTGACGAATAATCTGCCTGAGCTCAGACAGTGTCAGCTTTCCGTCACGCACTTGCCATCTGGATTCGCCCGGGTCGCAGGCGACGAGAGAGATCAACGGAGGTGAGGTCACATGCTGCAAACCAGAAGATACCGATGATACAGTGGCCGCTTTACCTAAGTACCGCAGGCGAAGCGAAAAGGTATTTCCCAAAAGGAAAAGGAGATGACTTGTGAACCAGGTAGTTTCAGCGAAATCAATTAGCGCGCCTAACGGAGACCGTTTGCCTTCCGGCAATCTCTTTGCTGGAGCTTCGGGGCGGCTGGTCCGCCTGGCTGTGTGGATCTACGATCGGAACATTCCGTTTCTGATAGCCAGCGTTAGCATGATCGTCATGCTGCTCTGGGCCGGCGCGTTCAAGATGACTGCTCCGGGAGCTGAAGGGATCATCCCGTTAGTTTCGAACAGCCCATTGATATGGTGGCACTTCAATTTGTTTGGTCCATATATCGGTTCGGATTTGATCGGGATTACAGAATGGCTTGCAGCGTTCTTCATCATTGCGGGATATTTCAAGCCTCAGGCAGGAATCATCGGTGGACTCATTGCTTCCCTCATGTTTTTTATAACAAGCACCATGATCATCTCGACTCCCGGAACAACTATGCTGGTTCATGGGATCCGATATATGACTTTCCTGGGTCTATTCCTCTTCAAAGACATCATCTCCTTCGGGGTGTCTTTCTATCTGATCGGCTACTTCGGGAAGAAATCTGTCGTTCTGAACCGAGTGTCTGCGTAAGACATGAGACAACATGGATCGTCAGACCAGGCCGGAGGTCTACGGGCCGCTCATCCCGGGAAGCGGGCCCTACAACAAACTGCTGGCATGAACCTGCTTCGAAAACTTAATGAACTGACAAAGGCGTATGACGTGCGATTCAGATAATCATGTTGAAGCGGTGTATGCTACGCCTGCAAGTGTTGTTTGTTAAGCGAATAACTCGATTATGCCCTAGAGTCCTTGGACAATCCTGCTCGGGGGAGCACTCTCATCTGCTGTTCGACCTCCAATCAAATGTCACCCTCGGCCTATAAGAAGTCGTATGCGCATGTTCCAAGAATTTCGAGGCCAGCCGATGCACTCGCCTGGGTATCCGGCGTTGAGGGAAATTGCGCCTAAGTTTCCGGTCACAGCCCTTCCACAGAATGCAACGTTATCCGATGCCATCAGAGTTCACTGGCGGGAATACCTCATGGAAGGAGCGGAACTGGGCGCGCTTATGCTTGGCATCTGCTTCTCGGGATCGTACATCTACTGGAAGGCTTCCCCGCTATCGACGTTTCCAAAGACAGTGGACGCTTTCGTCATGGGAACACTGGTAGCGATAGTGACACTTGCCATTATTTGGTCTCCATTCGGGAGGAGAACGGGGGCTCATTTCAATCCGGCACTCACATTCACATACTATTGTCTCGGTTTTATTCATAGGTGGGACACGATGTTTTATATTTTGTCCCAATTCCTCGGCGGGCTTGGAGGAGTCCTTGTTGCAAAGCTGATCCTCAGACGCCGTCTTTCCATGCCGCCGGTCTCCTACGTAATAACCCTTCCGGGGATGAACGGGGTTGGATCGGCGTTCCTCGTAATATTCCTTTTCGCCGGGATAGTAATGGGAACCATCCTGTTCGCATCCAATCGACCTCGCCTGGTGGGTTCAACACCTTTTTGGGTGGCAGGATTGACCATCATCTTCTACACCGTGAGTCCTAATCTTTCAGGATTCAGCGTGAATCCTGCCCGTTCATTTTCGTCCGCTCTGTTTGCGTTTCTGTGGGCTGGCTTGTGGATTTATTTTCTGGCCCCTTGTTGCGGCATGCTGACAGCGGCTGCGCTTTACACTCATTGGCCTGGAGACCGCCGAATATATTGCGCAAAGGTCTTACACGACCGCATATCGCCCTGCCCTTTCTACTGCCAATTTATTGAGATGCTTCCAGATATGGAATGCCAGCGGCATACTTCAATGAATAGCCGCTGATAGAAGGTTGGCCCGTCATAGAAACGCGCTTCGCTTGACTTGAAATTGCAGGTCTGTTGCAAAGCATCCCCGTCCAGGATCTGTGGATCATCCATAACAATACGGCGTCGCTTTCTCGCAAGAAAGCGACGCCTATTGCGGGAATCATTTTCCTTATTAACGCAAGTTTCTTTAGAAGGTTATCTTTCCTGCAAGCTCTGTTATGCGGTTTCCGGTTGCATTGCCATTCGTAAAGTTGATGTGCCCGAAATCCGGACTTGTAACGTTGCCGTTCGGATTGCCGAATTGGGGGGTATTTGTAAGACTGAATGCTTCTGCACGCAGCTCCAATCCGACTCTTTCTGTAATTGCGAATTTTCGGAAGAGCGCACCATCCAGGTTGAAGAAGCCCGGTCCGATATAGGCGTTCTGCCCACTATTTCCGAGACCAGAAACGCCCGTTGTTGCGGCGGAAGGCTGACTGAAGGATGACGGATCGAACCACAGGCTCTTTCCCACTCCTTTCAGCTTATGAAAAGTTCCATCGGTGTTTGCCAGCTGCGTTCCGTTTCCTGGAGCATTCAGGCTGGCAGTGCTTGCTGTCACCGAGAAAGGTGCCCCCGATTCGAGCGACAGAACACCAGTAACCTGCCACCCTCCAACTACCCAGCTTGCCACTCCACTGTTGAGCCACTTCTTGCCCTTCCCGAAGGGAAGCTCATAGATGAAGCTTTGAACGAACGTATGTTTCCGGTTGTTTCCCAGCAATGAATAATTACGTGAGAAATCAGTATAAAAAGTTGTGCCACCTACACCACTTCCACTCGAGGTCGTATAGCCAAGCGCTTTCTGATAGGTATAGGAGGTAGTAGCGGACAGTCCATTCGTAAACCGACGATCCAGTTTTACCTGGAGCGAGTTGTAGTTCGATCCGGCCTGTTTGAAGATGTTCGTCGCGGCAGTTCTTTTGAACTGTGCGTACTCCGGTTGCCCCGCGGCACCGGCCCCGGCTATGAGTCCTGCATTCATGTTGTAGCCCTGAGGCTGCCGTATCCCGACGTTCCCGACATAAGCGACATCGAGCACGAATCCGCCCGGAAGAGCACGCTGTACGGCTGCATTGAAGGAGTGCGTGTAAGGAGCCTTCCAGTCGGTCGGTATGGTGTAGTAAGTCTGGGCAATCAACGAAGGCGTGTTTGCCGGAATAATTCCATTGGCAGGAATGGTGGCAATGATAGGTGCCGGGAACCCGGCCGCCATCGATGCTCCAGAACCATCCGGCGCCAATGCCTGGGTATAGGTACTCAGTGCCTGAAAGGAATTATTCTGCTTCAGAGGAAAATTGGTGGCATAAACATTCAGGTTATCCGGCCAGGATTGGTAGCTGATTCCATATCCTGCACGGACGACCGTTTTGTTATCGAGGCGATAGGCCAGGCCGAAGCGAGGAGCGAAGTAGTAGTATCGCGTCTTCATGCCGAGGTTCGCAGGATTGCCGCCAATTCCGGCGATAATCAATGAGTTCGTCGTGGGATCGTAGTTCGAATAATCCCCGTTATGGCGCGCCGTTGGCGGAACGTAAAGCTCCCACCGCAATCCAGCGGTTAATGTGAGTTTCGATGTCGCCTGCCATGTGTCCTGGCCAAAGGCAAACACCTGTGACTCTCTCCACGAGGCGTCTTTTACATTAACATCGCGCCCTACTTCATTCGGGATATCCAGAAGGAAGCTCGCGAAATCATTTGCCTGACCCGTTTTTGGCGCAGTTCCGGAGGTAGCCTTCAGTCCAGTCTGTCCATCGCGGAACCGAAAGACACCTCTCTGTCCGAAGACCTGCCCTTGCTGAAGATCATCGCGAACACGACGGTAATTTACGCCGAACTTGAAGCTGTGATTTCCCTTGATCAGGGTCCAGTTATTCGAGAGGTCGATGTTGGTTTCGCCACGGTTCCAGGGATAGGAGGCACCCGTGCCGAGCATCGGAGAGGAGAAGCCTGCGATATCAATTCCAGTCATGCCGCTTGTCAGTTGGTCGACATTGACTCCGGGAATGCCCACCGCCGTTGAAGCCGTTGTGCCATAGCCAACGGGAAGAGCGACATTTTTGTAATGGTTGAGCCCAAGGCGAATCTCTGTCAGCAATGTCGGAGCAAAGACATGAGTGTAGTTGAAGGCGGTGTTGTATGCGGTCTGCGTTCCATGCGCGTTATTCGCTCCCTGCGCAGGCCCACCCACAGATCCAAAGATTGCCTCCTGGTTCTGGTCAACCTTTTGCCAGCTATAACGGTAGGAGAGGTGATCCTCCCCATGAGGATTGGCATCGGCTTTAACATCGAAAGAATTCGTGTCACGAGTGAAATGGGTGTTCTTGGAGTAGTTATTCGTTAGGCCCGCTCCGGGAACATTGGGGAGCGGGACGAGAGCCAGAATATTTTTGGCGATCGGACTGATCCTTGCAGGATCGATGACATTAAGGCGGCCTTGATAGTTGAACTGAGACCTTCCCGTCCCATTGGGATTGCCGGTTTGGGGGTCATAGATATTGAAGCCACCCGCACTTAGGTCTCCGTTACGAAATGCGGCGGTGGGTACAGTAATCGTATTGAACTGTCCCTGGTGATCGGCAACATGGAGGTAGTCGCCAAAGATAAACAGTTTGTTACGGATGATTGGCCCACCGATATTGGCTCCGTAGTAATTGTAGGTCGTTACCGGATTGGGGCCAGTTTGGAAGTAGGTCTTGGCGGCCAATGCACTCACACGATTGAACTCGTAGGCCGCGCCGTGAAAATCGTTCGTGCCTGATTTCAAAATGATGTCGGTTACCGCTCCACCCACTCTTCCAAACTCAGCCGGATAGTTGCTGGTCGATACACTTACACTCTGAATCGCTTCGCTGGGAGGAATGAGAACCTGCAGCAGGCCGGAACGTTCATTATCGTCAATTCCTTCGATGACGGTGTTGTTGGCAAGTCGAGACTGGCCATTGACCTCGGTAGAAAGGGACGCCTGCGCATTGAAGAAGTTGGAGTGCTGAAGATGCGGTTTTGTGGCGCCCGGCACAAGTGCAAGCAACCCCTGTACGTTTCGATTCGTTGTGAGTGGAAGGTCCTCTGCCTGATGAGAGGAGATATCTATTCCAACATCCGCCCGGTCCGTCTTGAGGGCTTCGGGGGCTGAAGAGATGGTAATGCTTTCTGTCGCGGAACCTACTTCGAGCGTCAGGTCAACGCGCATGGTCGTATTGACCAAAAGCAATCTGTTTTCGATCTTGGCCTGCTTGAAACCATTTTGTACTGCAACGATGTCATAGGTGCCAGGCTGCAGGGCTTCGAAATCGAAATTGCCACTCTCGTTCGTTTGAGCGCTTTTGGTCACTCCGCTCTTTGTCTCTGTAATGGTTACTGTCGCACCGGGAATGGCTGCTTTGGTTGGATCTGTAACCGTACCCACCAGATTTGCATTGACCGCTTGCCCGAACCCTATACAGGAGCACGCCAGCAATAGCAGGGTAATCCCCCCGGAGAGATAGAAACGTCGCATAACAAGTGCCTCCAGAAATTTGATCAGCGAGAGAAAATAACTATCCTTTGCGAAACGGGCTAAACCCTAACAGCCAGACAAGTGGAATGTCAACGATAGTTCGGGGTCTGTACTATTCAAGTTTTAACGAGGATGATCATAGATACGCCCCATTTCAAATTGGGATGCTCGTCCAAGAAACACCCACGTGCGGACCTCGAAATTAAGCTTCACGTGGCCGCCCTGACGCTCGCAAGGTATTACGAATGAGCGAGCCTCCAACGCCAAAGACTTCCACTACATCGTTTCAGCTATCTCTTCACGGCAAAATACTCAACCTGTATTTAGAAGTCGCTAACACCCTCCAGGTTTGCCCGCCAGGCGTCACCAAGTCGAAGGGTGCGATCGTGTTGCGAGTGCCTTAGTTCGTGTGTGGCCTTTTCGGTTCCGAAACGAGGTGACCCATCCGACAACGCGAGATTAGCAGCCACGCGGCAATTCACCGATGAACGGGCATGCCTGTGCGATCGCTGGGTGAACCATCATTGTGTCTTCAGAAGCCGTCCCATCAACGGCTCCAGCAATGCTTTCCAGACGACCCAGTGCAAGCCATGTCCGTCTGGCGTCCGTGCGGGGTGTGACGATCGGGAAGGCCGGTTCATCGCTGTCGAGCAGACAGAAGAACCCGAGTAGAGTGACCCGCTGCCCACTGATGTCGATCAGCTTCGTTGCGATAACATCCTGCGGCGAGATCAAGCCGCCCATCAGCCGGTTGAGAGATTTGTTCTAGCGCCGCTGCAGATTCCATTCGATACAAAATCAACGACGGCCGTGATGGATGCTGTACGTCTTTCAACGCATCGTTCATAAATAGCTGGCGTATTCCCTGAGAGCTTCTGGATATTGCCTCTTCCCTTTGCGCTGTTCCATGAGCAGCTCCCGCAAATGCTTTTCGATCTTCCGCGTGCTGCGATCGCGATGGGCGGGATGAGCCAGGTTAACCTGTTCCAGCGGATCGTCGGTCAGGTTGTACATCTCGAATTCCGCCGGTTTCGGCTTGCTGTACTGTTTGTCTTCATCCACAACGTTGTATTGGAACGGGCTGGTCCAGAATTGGGGATTATCGAAATAGCGAGCGTATTTCCAGATCTGAGTCCCACTGTCCGTCTCGATCATGGTGAACACCGCCTCCACATGATTCGGTTGAATGACCGAGGTATACGGTTTGCCTGTCATCATGGTCGTCTGATTGAGGCCGGAGCTGATCTCGTCATCCGTCATAAAATACAGCGGTTCGGCGCGGTCACGGTTCGCCTTGCCCAGAAGCGCGGGGGCAAGGCTACGCCCGACCAACGGACGCGCATCGGTGTGAGTCTTCGCCAATTCGGTACGCACTTTCTCCGGATCGATGCCGGCGAGATCGAGCAGGGTAGGCAGAAGATCCACATGTGTCGACAAGAGATTGGCTGATTGCGGTTCCTTAAAAAGAACCGGGTTGGAGAAGATAAGCGGCACATGCACGGATTCTTCGTACATGTTGTGCCACTTCTGCTGCATCCCTCCATGCGCGCCCAGTTGATCGCCATGATCTGCGGTAAACACCACGATGGTGTTCTCGAAGAACGAGGAGTTTTCGAGCGCGCGATACACCTTCTGAATATGGGAGTCCACTTCCTTCTGCAGGTAGTAATAAAACTGGCGGTATTCCTGCACAGTGGGCTGCGGGGTGAGCATCTTCGGATAAACGTCTACGTAGCTCTTCTGGCAGCTCGGTTTAGTGTCCAAATTTTCACGCTCGGTCTTGGGCTTCGGAATTTCCGGAACCGGACCTCGCGTGTAGGGTAATCCGAACTTTTTCCATGCGGCCCCGAAGAAGACAATATCGTGGGGGTTTACGAACGAGCTCACCATCAGCCACGGTGGAAGCGGCGAACGCGACTTCTTCCTCTCCTTATCAAGCATTTCGACCTGTGCCACAACTTCGCGGGCGTAGAGTGGATCACGACGCGTTCCGGAATTTGCCAGCTTGGGGCCATGCGGCTCAGGGCCGACCCACCCATCAAAGCCATATGAGTCCAGCCGGTTGGCGCGCCGGTAGATATCTGCGATCTCCGGAATGGGCTTGCCGGCATCGGTCGAACTATCGATGGATTCGTGAGTGCCCCCCATCACGATATCGGCATGCGAAAAGTGCCACTTGCCCTTGTAGTACGTGCGATAACCACCCGCGCGAAAGTATTCTCCGAGCGTCGGTATGGTATTCGCATCGAGCCAGAACATGTCCGGATCAAAGGAACCTTTCGCGGCTCCAGCTGTCTGGCTCACACCGTGCAGCGAAGGGTATTGGCCGGTGAACAGGGTCGCGCGGCTGGGCTGGCAGGCCGTGGACGATGCATAGTGCCGGTGAAACTCCATCCCTCGGGAACGCATCCATTCCTGTGCCTGAAGGCCGCGCTTCAGATACTGCTTCACTTCCGGAGTTTCATAGCTCACAGGATAACGTTGCTGATCCACCATGATTATCAGAAAGTTCGGCCTGCTTCCGCTCAATTTCATGAGTTCTCCTTTTCATTAGCACAGGATTTACAAGGAATCCCATTCCGCAATGTTTGTTCCTGCGTCCCTAAAATTCGGGGGAACAGGATTTAATACATTGATAAATACAGGGTGCGGTGAAAGTCGTATCGCGTACGAAAAACGCATCGAACCTGAGATTCGCATTCGGAGACATGACGCAGGTCCGAGAGTGCCTGGCGTCATAGTCACTCAGGGCATCTCTGATGGGTGCTATAGACGTCGCCAGCCGTACCATTCTTCGTATTCACTTCCGGCAATACGAGGATGTCAATCCGGTTATCTGCGACAACCATTGCAGTGGCTTCGACAATATCGAGGAAGCGCGCGTTGGTAGGGTCGCAATCCTGCATATTCCAGTTAAGGATTCGGGCGTTCGGCATGCTTGAATCAGATCTCAGCTTTCGTAAAGCTCAACAAGGCTTCAGACAAATTCACTTTTCAGCCGAGCCATCGCAATGGTCTGCTTCTTTCGACAACAACGGTAACATGGCAGTGGGTGGAACATAAACCACATCAGCAGATAGCCGTTTTAAAACGAGCTGAATGCGGTACCGCATTACGGTCGGCAACCAGAGTTCCTGACGGTTCGACGCGTTCTTCTTCTGGCGTCAGAATGAGGCTTCCGGGTCGTGCTCGACGGGAGGGGCTTTGATCATAATGGAACGGACTTTTCCCAGAGCTTCCTGATCGGCTAATACCGAAAGGATGTCTCCGGCCCTGATTGTTGTACTGCCTCGCGGTACCAGATGCTCGTTCTTTCTTGTCACCAGCATGATATGAGCCTCGCGCGGGAGATGGAGGGCAACAAGCTGCCTGTCCACAGCGTTTGATCCTTCACTCACTGTTATTTCGACGACCTGGCCCTGCTCTTCTCCAGCCGGGAGCATCTCTAAAGGAAATCTTCGGTCAGTAGCGGGCAATGGCTTCTGCAACTTCAGCTTCTGCGCAAGCCATCCAATCGTGGTTCCCTGCAGGAGCAAAGAAATCGATACCGTGAAAAAGACGATGTTGAAGTAGATCTCCGCATTCTGCACTCCCTCAAGCAGCGGAAAAGTCGCCAGAACAATGGGGACCGCTCCTCTCAGACCGATCCATGAGATCAGGATCTTGGGGCGTAATCCGACCTTCCCGAAGGCGAGGCTGATAAAGACGCCCAGAGGACGTGCAACCACGACCAGAAACAGCGCAAGAAGCACAGAAACTCCCATGACTGGCAGCAGTCTCGACGGATAAACCAGAAGACCTAAAACCAGGAACAGGATGATTTGCATAAGCCATGCAAGACCGCTGTGGAATGTCGTCAGGCTGCGGCGATGGACGAAGTCTCTATTTCCCATCACCACCCCAGTGAGATAGACGGCCAGAAATCCGCTTCCTCCCAATGCCGTAGTGACTCCGTAGCTGAACAGAACGATGGCTACAGTTAGGGCTGAATAGAGTCCCTCCGCGTCCAGATTCAATCGATTGATGAGGGGCACTGCTGCTCTTCCGATTGCCCAACCTGCCACGCCGCCGATCAGCATCTGTTTTAAAAACAGCAATACCAGCAGCCAGGGACTTTGGCCAGGAGATTGGATCAGATGAATGATTCCGACCGTCAGGAAGACGGCCATGGGATCATTGGTGCCCGACTCCAGTTCCAGGAGCGGCTGGATTCTGCCCTTCAACGAGATTCCCTGAGAGCGCAAAACCGAGAAGACCGCAGCGGCATCGGTCGAGGAAACGATCGCTCCCACGAGCAAGCCATGGAGCCAGTCGACGCCGAGCAGCACTGTGGAAAACCAGCCTACGATGATTGCCGTAATAAAGACGCCAATCGAGGCCAGACTCAAGGCTTGCCACAATACTGGCGCGACGACACGCCAGTTGGTATCCAGGCCGCCCGCAAAAAGGATGAAGGCTAGTGCCACCACGCCGACGGATTGAGCCAGACCTGCATTATCGAAGGGAATGCGGCCCGGTCCCTCCGATCCAGCCAGTATCCCAATCAAAAGAAACAACAGTAATGCCGGCACCCCGAGCTTACTGGACGCCTTGCTCGCGACCACCCCCAGTGCGAGCAGGATCGCCATGATAATCAGGATTTGCTCGATCGTCAGCATGTCTCGTCCATCATAATCAGGCAGGCTCTCTCTTGAGATCGATAGGGCCGGAGAAGCCCTAGCATCACGGAATACGCTCTGGTCGTGGAAGCTATCTATCTGCCGTCAGGCATTCCTTTCGGAGGGAACGAGTACTCTTTAGAGCTGTGACGACTATACCGGGAGACGCAATCGCATGAAGTCTGTTGTAGCTATTCGGCATGTTCATTTTGAAGATCTGGGTTTGTTTCATGGGGTTCTGCAGGCGGCCGGATATGAGGTGCGCTATTTAGATGCTGGAACTCATGATCTCTCCGTGGTCGATTCATTGTCCCCAAACATCATGGTCATACTAGGAGGACCTGTGGGAGTTTACGATGACGAGACCTATCCATTCCTCCTTGAGGAGCGGAGGCTTCTTCAGCGAAGGCTTGCCTCCAATCTCCCAACCGTCGGCATCTGCCTTGGAGCACAACAAATTGCAGCGGCTTTAGGTTCCCGGGTTGCTCCCAGCGGCGGCAAGGAGATCGGTTTTGCTCCTGTTTCGCTCAGCCCGGACGGAAGAGTCAGTGCGCTTCGTCATCTCGAAGGGGTTCCAGTGCTCCACTGGCATGGAGACAATCTGGAACTGCCCATGGATGCGACCGTGCTGGCATCGACACCGCTGTGCCCAAATCAAGCCTTTTCCATCGGCGCCAATATCCTTGGGCTACAGTTTCACCCTGAGGCTAACCCAGCCAACCTGGAGGCGTGGCTGATTGGACACGCGGCAGAATTGGCCTCGGCAGGCATCGATCCCCGCCAGATTCGCAAAGATGCGAAAGATGATCAAGGGGCTCTGGTTGGTTCCGCAACCAGAATGTTCCAGGAATGGCTCGCGAATATCTCCGCCTGAGAGATGTTCTCTATGTCTGTCTGTAGAGTTGCGTGACCATCGGAAATATTGTCTGCGCATTAACGGGATCCTTTCCCATCTCTTTCAAATCGGATCCAGCCCCTCGGCGGGTGGGCCTTCGATGGCATTTGCGGCAAAACGGCTGACGCCGTAAAGATAAGTCAAAATCCCCCCGGACACCATTCCCCTAAATGTGTATTTTTTTTGGCCGCGTAACGCGCCACTGTGTGAGGTGCGCTCAGGAAACATCTGACTTATCTTTCCCCTTGCAAGAAAGCGAGTTAAAGTGACCTGCGCGACAGATTGACCTTTTGAATTTCCCGATTCTGATCGATAAGAGGAGTACCCGTGCCTGCGCTGAGACTTTCAGGCTTTGCTCGTATTTTTGCCTTGTGCCTTTGGCTGGGTTTCTACAATGTTTCTGCACACGCCACTGAGGCCCCCCTGGTCGCAGATGCCCACGTCAGTGCGGCTCGATCCGATGTCAATCTGGGCTACATGTCCAATTTGTATGTTGGGAACGGCAATACAGCCTATCTGCAGTTCGATCTCAGCAGTTTGCCAGCCGGTATTACCTCGACCCAGATATCTCGAGCGACTCTCACGCTGTTCGTCAATCGCGTGTTTACGCCCGGATCTCTGACACTTGCACCGGTGACCGGTGCATGGTCTGAATACGGTATTACCGCAGCAACAGCCCCCGGCGCGGGCGCAGCTACTGCCACCACTCCTGTTTCGGCCGCGGGACAATATATTACCGTCGATGTCACCTCGCTCGTGCAGGGGTGGATTACAACTCCCGCCAGCAACTACGGCGTGGCTCTTGCTTCATCCGGCGCCAATGTACTTCTGGACAGCAAAGAAAACGATCAGACGGGACACGCTGCATATCTCGATGTGACGGTCGTTTCGGTCGGACCGCAAGGAATACAGGGTCCTGCTGGCCCACAGGGCGTTCCCGGAACACCGGGCCCGATCGGCCCGCAAGGAGCTGCCGGACCAACAGGACCGGCTGGCCCAATTGGCGCAACCGGCCCGGCCGGACCGTTCGTTGGCGGTGCATGGTCGGCGAGCGTGACCTATCCAGCAGGTTCCGTGGTGTACTATTCGACCGACGGAAATACCTACGTTGCTCTGCAGGACAGTACAAACGTCGTTCCCGGAACTGACCCGACATCTTGGCGTGCGACCTCTGGTGTCGCTGGACCGACAGGCCCCGTTGGACCTCAAGGGCCACAAGGTATCCAGGGACTTATAGGCCCGGTTGGCCCACAAGGAGCGACTGGTGCGCAGGGCATACAGGGCCCACAAGGTATACCAGGGGCCACAGGCCCCGCCGGGCCGCCAATCTCCTTTCAGGGGACGTGGAATAGCGCAAAGATCTATTCCATAGGAGATACCGTTGCGGAGAGCGGAACAAGTTATATCGCGCTCGCAAACAATTTCAATGTCGATCCCGCTATCGATGTATCAGGCCCAGGCGGTACCTGGGCTGTTTTGGCACAGAAGGGTATTGATGGTGCAACAGGTTCCACAGGCCCACAGGGACCTCAAGGCATCCAGGGAAATATCGGCCTCACAGGCCCTATGGGCCCTCAGGGACCGATAGGGCCAACAGGCCTTCAGGGCATACAGGGGGCCACAGGACCACAAGGACCTCCAGTCAACTTCCGCGGCACATGGCAAAGCTCGACGATGTATTCCATCGGAGACGCAGTTGCGGAGAGTGGCACGAGCTATATCGCGCTCGCTTCCAATCTGGCAATTGACCCCGCGACCGACGTAGCAGGCTCTGGGGGCGTATGGGCTGTTCTCGCTCTGAAAGGCGCCGATGGAGCAACCGGGCCTACGGGACCAACCGGAGCGACTGGAGCGACCGGCCCACAGGGACCGGCAGGACCACAAGGTCCGCAAGGTCCTGCAGGAGGCAGTTCAATCGGTGGTGCAGGCCACAATATGGCTACCGCTGCGGGAACAATTTATTTCAATCCAAACTCGAATGGTACTGCGACAGCCACGCCGAATGGTCAAAATAGCTTGAGAGCTTCTGCTAACTGCACCGCCTCATTAAACGTGACTGCTTATGCAACGACAGGGGTCACCTACAGTTTGGTGAAGTTGACTCCCAATGCCGGCGCTCAGGCTCTAACGACTGGAGCAACCCTCGATACCTGCTCCCCATCGGGTGGCTCTGCTCCGCAGACCTGCACTTTAAGTGCGAGTCTTTCTCAGGGTGACATCGTCACACTTCAGGTTGTAACACTCGCAGCAACTTCAAATCCACCGTTCTACACATCATTCGTCTGTCAATAATGTTTGACAGGGCAGGTTCATGGCTATTGGCGTTCATGCAACGTCATGGCTCTTTCATCAGGAAATTGACTGACAAGGAGAGTAATAGATGTCTGATCAATATCTAGGCGAGATTCGACCGACGGCGTTCAATTTTGCACCCGTCGGCTGGGCTCTCTGCCAGGGGCAAATTCTTCCAATCTCTCGATACACTGCACTTTTTTCTCTACTGGGAACATATTTCGGGGGAAACGGTACCACTACATTTTCCCTCCCTGATCTTCGAGGAAGAGTGGGGATTGGCCTTGGAACCGGTACTGGTTTAAGCCCTTATACGATCGGCGAAAGCGCTGGCGAAGAGAACGTTTCTCTCACTCTGAACCAGATACCTCTTCACAGCCATCTAGCGTCTGCCAATGCGAATCCTGGAGGGAATACATCGCCTCAAGGTTCCGTATGGACGCAGGTAAATGACGGCGCCGGAACAAGCTATAACGACTACGCTCCTCCACCGCCGAATGTAACGATGCCGCCGACGACCCTCAGTCCCACGGGAGGGAGCCAGCCGATGAACATTCTGCAGCCATATCTGACCCTCAATTACATCATTGCCCTCGAGGGTATTTTCCCGCCGCGTCCGTAATGACTACTGTTGCATGAGTTTTTGTGGCTCAAGGAGAGATTTAATGGCTACACCTTTTTTAGGCGAGATTCGGGAAGCAGCGTTCGGTTTCGCACCTCCAGGATGGCTGCCTTGTGATGGACGCCTGTTGTCAATATCAGAAAACGATACGCTTTACGCCCTTTTGGGAACTACGTATGGCGGCGACGGCATAAACACCTTCGGAATTCCCGACCTGCGAGGACGTGTCGCTGTCCATCAGGGCAAATTGAATGGAAACTCCAGCACCTACGTCATAGGACAGATGGCTGGAACAGAACAAGTAACGATTCTGCCTTCACAGATGGCGGCACACACACACGCAGTCAATGTCAGCACCGAAGTTGCGACGCTCAAGGCTCCCACCTCGAATGCAACATGGGCACAAGTGACACAGGACGGTTCCACCATCCTGGACGGCTACTCAGCACCTCCAGGAAATGCCTCTCTTGCACCCGCCACGATTTCTTCTACAGGTGGGAGCCAGCCCTTCCCAATTTTGCAACCTTATCTGACGGTAAATTACATGATCGCTGTCGCGGGAGTATTCCCAAGTCAGGGCTAACCACTTGCGGTGGGCTTTAGAGTGCAGCGGCAAAACCGAAAAGGAGTTTTGAGATGGCAAATTGGTATCTGGGAGAGATCCGGGCTGTGAGCTTCAATTTTGCGCCGCGTGGATGGGCGCTTTGCAATGGCCAGGCGTTGCCGATTGCGCAGAACCAGGCCTTATTTTCGCTGCTTGGAGTGCAATTCGGCGGCAATGGGACCACGAACTTCAACCTTCCTGACCTTAGAGGGCGCACCTCTGTAAGTTGGGGGCAGTCCACTTTGGGAACGAACTATACCGAGGGAGGAACGGGGGGAAGCGAAAGTATAACGATGACGGCACAGCAGCTGCCCGCCCACACACATATCGTAGCTGGAAGCAATGTCGACGCCACCCTCGCCGATCCGACAGGCGATGTATGGGCAGCAGGGTCGGATAACAGTGGGACACCAGTTCTCGCGTTTACAGAAAACAAGCCAAACGCGGTCATGGATCCCTCCGCCATTGCCCAAACTGGCAATAGTGCTCCCATCCCCGTCGTGCAGCCATACCTGGTAGTCAATTACATCATCGCGACGACGGGAATATATCCCTCGCGGCAATAAAGCAGGACCGGCCAGACACACGAACCCGCATGTCAGCAGCAGCGATCCATTCCGTAGATTCCAGGAGCATCCATCATGCTCTCCGTATCGCTTGCGATGAAGATGCCTCTTTCCTTTTGGCTCTCTTCGTCGAAAGGAATTCACCGAAATTCGCGGCTCTGGAATGGGATGACATCCAACTTCGCCCGGTCCTGCAAATGCAGTATCGGGCACGCATAAAGGGATTTGCTCAGCAGTTTTCCGGCCTGCAGGATTTCGTAATTTGCGACATACAGCAGCAGCCGATTGGCGAGCTGCTTCTAAATCATAGCGCCGGCGAGATACGGGTTGTCGATCTATGCATTTCGAGTGCGTACCAGGGTCGAGGAATTGCGACACAGTTGCTGTCGGAGCTGCAATATAAGGCTGCGACAAAGGCAGCCATGATCACACTCAGCGTCGATCATGGAAATCCGGCTCGAAGGTTATACGAACGGCTTGGATTTCAGGAAATAGCAAGCGATGCTCTCCAGGTAGAGATGCATTGGAGAGCTACCGATAGTAAATCGGCGAATAAAGGTTGATTGATGCGTAAGTTAACGAAGAAGTTCCTGCAAAAAACGGCTCCGTCCATTGCATGCGCGTTTTTTTGTGGAGCGACGCCTCTGCTGGCCCAGGGCATTCTGTCCGTCACCCCTGGCAGATCCATCGCGACGAACACGGGAACTCGAGTCGTCGGTTATGGCGGCGATGGAGGGACAGCCACATCGGCAACCCTGGCCTCCCCCTCAGCCACAGCATACGATACAAATGGAAATCTCTTTATTGCGGATACGCAGAATCACGTCGTTCGTAAAGTATCTGCCGATGGCACCATCACAACGGTTGCCGGCAACGGCACTGCGGGATTCGGCGGTGATGGCGCAGCCGCCACGCAGGCGTATCTTGACACTCCGACCGGCGTGGCAGTGGATAGCAGTGGAGATATCTACATTGCAGATTCGCACAACAACCGTATCCGGAAGGTTGCAAATGGTGTAATCTCTACGATCGCAGGAACAGCGACCGCCGGATTTTCGGGAGATGGAGGGGCGGCGACCTCTGCGCAGCTGTCGCTTCCCTCATCCGTTGCTGCAGACTCAGCAGGCAATCTCTATATTGCAGATACAAATAACCAGCGTATTCGTAAGGTTGCTGGAAACGTCATCACAACGGTCGCGGGCAATGGGAATGAGGGCTTTGCGGGTGATGGCGGAGCAGCGGTAGCTGCTTCACTCGATTTGCCGACAGGAGTTGCAGTCGACAGCTCTGGGAAGATCTATATAGCGGATCAGCACAATCATCGAGTCCGGGTCGTAGATCCGGCAGGTAAGATATCTACGATCGCAGGCAGTGGCACCACCGTAACCTTCGCGGGTGGCTACTCCGGGGATGGAGCGAATGCAGCGGCTGCTCTGCTGGCGAAGCCAAGCGGTGTCTCTGTCGATAATGCAGGAAATGTCTATATCGCAGATACGAACAATCAACGTATTCGTCAGGTCGGGAATGGAACCATTGTGACGCTTGCCGGCACAGGGCAACAGGGCTTTGCTGGGGATAGCGGAATAGCAACCAGTGCTCTTCTGAATGCGCCCAGAGGAGTTACGGCAGATGCCTCAGGAAATCTGGCGATTGCAGACACCTTAAATGAGCGAATCCGTAACAGCAAATTGCCATTATTGGCTTTTGCGCATCAGCCTGTGGGTACTCCCTCCACACCCCAGACCGTAACGCTCACAAACATCGGCAATGCTCCGATTACAGTTTCACAAATAAATTTTATTGGGGCCTTTACGACGGCGAGCGGCGGAACATGTTCAACTGCTCCGATTATTCTTGCTCCAGGCGCAAACTGTACTCAAAATATTGCGTACCTTCCACTTGCCTCAGGCGCAACTGACGGATCTGTGTCCTTTGGAGGCGCTGACATTGCACCGCAGCGAATTCTTCTCAACGGTTCAGCCGAACAATCCTCCACAACAACATCGCTTGTGACAAATGCTTCGCCAAGCCTGCTGGGGCAACCAATTATGTTTACAGCCACCGTAGCTGCAGCAGGATCGGCAACGGGTGTAATCACGTTTCACGATGGCCCTGCTGTGCTCGGCGCACCGTCGCTTATCTCTGGTTCGGCATCCGTGACGACCAGCACGTTATCCGCAGGATCGCATACTATTACGGCTGTTTACGGCGGCGACCCTAATTTCATTGGAAGCAGCTCCCCGATCCTCTCGCAGGTTGTTCAGGATTTCAGTTTCAATCCTGTTTCCGGCGCCGACACAGACCAGACAGTTCAGCCTGGACAAGCAGCGACGTATAAATTCTCGCTCCAGCCTGTATCCAGCGCATTTACCTTTCCGATTACCTTATCGGCCACCGGACTGCCTCCGGGAGCGACCGTAGCATTTTCTCCCCAGACCTTTACCCCAGGTCCGACGGGAACCAATTTCTCTATGGTCGTTACGACCCCAGGCATTACTGCATCACTGCACAGGACCTTGAGCGGAAGCGGTATTCTGATTGCTATATTCTTCATCCCTTTCTTCGACGTGTCACGTAAGAGGAGTCAAAAGATAAAGCCCCTTCTGCTGAGTGCCATTGCACTGGTTGGATTGGCAGCAATCACGGGGCTGACCGGTTGTGGCGCGGGTAACGGTTTTTTCAGTGAGACTCCGAAAAATTACACCATTACTGTGACCGGAACAGCGGCGGGGCCCCAGAACACCACCTTGCAACACACCACTTCAGTCAGGCTGACCGTGCAGTAAATAGGGTAGGCTCAAGCCGAACCTTCGCCGCTAGAGTGTCAGCAGGTATGGATGGAATACTATGCCCCATCGACTTTAGCGATTAGCTGTTGCCTTGATTTACCAAGTTAGTTCCCTGCTCTGCCAGGATCTATCTGTCGGTACAGGTGACTTTATCTGGATGCATCTCATGGCCATTGGGCGTGGCACTGCGCCATAATACCGACTGTGCCACCGAAGCCACCTTCCGGTATCCAGATGAATCCACGAGCGATTTTCTGTGTCGATCAGATGTGCGAGAAAGTGTGGCCCGGGCTCCATCTGTTCACTTGCCTGGTCGAACCACTCGCCGCAGGGTGTAACCTCTACGGCCCATTCCAAATTCAATTGGATCAGCCAGCGTTCCGCCTCCTCTTTCAATTGATAATCGGCGACGTCCAGACTTTATACGATACGACGCCATCTGCCCCTACAACCGATCCCTCTGAGGCCAAAAAAATATGAGTGAGCGACGGAAAAAGATATTCAAATGACACTTTGAAATTCTTGTTCCGGTATTGTCGATTGTCGATATGACTTCCATGGCGCTGTAGGCCACGTAGATGATTATGCAGTCATCCTGGGATGCTTTGATGAAATTGCCCAATTTCTTTATCGTCGGTGCTCCAAAGGCTGGAACTGATGAACTTTATTACTATCTGGACCAACACCCGCAGATTTTCATGAGTCCGTTGAAGGAACCATGCTTCTTCTCAAACGAGATCCGAATTGAGAACTTCTCAGAGGAGTTGCAGCCCGCGGCAAGGGCATCGGCTCAAAGCCTAAGCACCTATCTTAATGGCGGGGCAGCTCAAAAGCGTTTTGGAGGCATGATAACTTCCATCGAAGATTACAGGGCTATTTTTGATGGTGTGAGGGATGAGATCGCAATTGGGGAAGGGAGCGTTTCATATCTGTGGTCCTCGTCAGCAGCAGGCTTGATCGCCAAAACAATTCCGCATGCGCGCATCATTATCGTCCTAATGGACCCCGCCGAACGAGCGTTTCATCAATATCTCAAGAGTCTGTCGGATAGAAATGTAACTCATCCTTTCCATATTCATCTTGAAATGGCTCTAAGAGATCGACAGGATAGAATCAACATCTATCATCCGTTCCTTTCATTCGGGAACTATACAGAACAGGTACGCCGCTTCAAAGAACGATTTCCTTCGAACCAAATTCATCTATCCCTTTATGAAGACCTACAGTTTGACTATCAGTCCTGGTTCAAAAGCATTCTCTCCTTCCTGCAGGTTGATGACGCTTTTGTCCCGAAGCCGGTAGCAGTTCCCTCCACGCCTCACTTCTCCCGATATAGCCAGATAGGGAAATACAGTAGGGTCAAGGGCTTTGGTTCTTTATCAAAACTCATTCCACGGTCTTTGAAATTGAAGCTGAAAGATTCTCGCCTTCTGCGAGGAGGAAAGCCATCGCTTTCTCAGGGAAGTCGGGAGATATTGGTCAACTACTATAAAGAAAATATCCTCGAACTCGAGGAACTTATCGATCGAGACCTCTCGGCGTGGCTTCGCATATGATCATTGATCTCTAGATATCTCATATAGCAGCTCGCACTGGAGATGATCTCGCCTGCATGGCCCATGCAGGTAATACTCCTTTTTATCTATCAGCATAAGACCACGGGATTCGTCGATCAACTGCTGAAAATGGCTGGCGGCATCACGCATCCCCTGGTAGAGAAAGTATTTTTTGGTTAGATGTCGCACGTGTTCCAAGTACACCATCAATGCATTCTCATCTAGATCCGACATTGCGTGCGCGCTAAATACTATATCTGCAAAACATGATGGTATCCTGGGCAACTCAGATAGGGGCATCAATACAATGTCATAATCATCAAGGTCGGAGACGCTCATCGGCGCCTCGCCATAAAGTAGAATTCTCTTTTCTGGAAAATTTCGAAACAGGTAATAGGCTGCCAGAGCGAGGCTCTCAGGAAGATCAAAGTTCCAATATTTCAACTTCGGTGAGTCGCGCAACAGATAGTACGCCATAGCCCCATAACCGCCTCCAATCTCGGCAATCAAAGCATCACTCTTCTCGGTGATATCGGTAATTCTCCGAGATCCGTAATGCTGATGCTCTGCTCCATTCGCGATGAATACGCCATCCAACACGATTCCAAATGGATTGCCCACATTTGGTCCTCGAAGGTCGCAGAGATCGTATTCTCCTGATGTAAGATTCCGCCATCGGTCAAGACGCGATAAAGCCTCTACAAGATATGCACTTTTATGAAGGGCCGCTAATGCCCGCGAGGGCGTAGCTGTAATCAGCAGGTTCTTGCCTACCAGGCCATCGCTGCAGGAGTCACGAAAGAAATTTGCGTACATTCGTTGCAAGGCGGTGATATCGCCCATCGTTAAAGCCGCGATCACATGCCGAAGACTTGTGCGCTGCAATATCTTCCACCACGCTGTAGGCGTGTAGACTTCCTGGACCGGCGCACACGTAGCTGCTCGGTAGGCCCTGCAGATTCGGCGCAAGATCTGTTCATCGCATGGACCAGTGTCATCCCGAGCCAATAGTCCTTGCTCAACCAAGGCAAGCTGAAATCGTGCATCGCCTTTGTAATGCCATAGGCCCTCAAAACCGCGCCGCGCTGCTGTGGCATGCAATCGAAGCAGTAACCCCAGGCCGCGTGCGGCGTGGAGAGGATGACGAAGGTGGCGCGTCTTCAGCATCTTTGTCACATCTACGGATTAAAGAACCGCAGGAGAGCTTGCGCATCTCTTTCGCTCAGGTTTGCACGCACACGCATATGTCGGACAATGCTGCCTGCAATACGCGGCGAGAACCCGTCGGGCGGGTTATGACATCGCGAACAGTTCTGCATAAAAACGCGTTCACCTTCGTTCATACGCACAGGCTGTTGCGCCTGCTTCTTCTGCGGTGTCGAAGCTTGAGTTTGCGAAGTCGACGTCGATTGTCCCAATACGACGAAAGGCATGGTGAAAATCCCAGCGAGAACGATCCATCGGAGCAGATTCATTACTTCTTTCCCTTCCAGGCTGGGAACAGAAAACGGTAGACAATGCCGGTCTGCCAGATGTTCCTGTTACCTGATTCCGAAAATTGTCTTGAATAGCTGGTATTGATTCGCACGTTGTGTGGTAGATGGTAGTCAAGACCGAAGTCAGCTCGCTGTGTATCCTTTGAAGGTAGGCCATCCGTAGGATCTGGCGCATTTCTGAAAACCTGCTGCAGACGAAAGACGGGCTCAAGCCTCCCAATTGCGCTCTCTGCCCCTCCGAAGCGTGAAAGACGGTAATCCGTCTCGACCCAGTAGCCGTGGGCATGCGTCGTATGGGCATACTCCGAGCGCATCTTAAACGCTGTATTGGGAGGTAGCCACCAGATGTGGAATCCGACCGCATCCGAATTACTGCCCTGCAACAATCTGCCATAGGACACTCCGACCTCAAGCCTAGGCCTCGGCAGATAAGCATTCACGCGTAAACCGGTTGACCGTGACGCATTGAACTGCTCATTTGCGCTGCGTGCGGAAAAATATGCGGTGTAGTCGATCGAAACCTTCCCGTTGGAGTATGCATTACCGCGCAGCATGCCACCAAGGCCTGCGCCAGTTCCCGTTCCAATAGGAACAATCAGTGGGGCATCCTGAAAATTGCTGATCCAGATGGGCGACAGGCGTTCTGTGTAGGTTCCAAAGGGGGACAAAAAGCTGCCAGCGACAATAGTCAAATGTGAGGTCGCTAAATAGTTAGCCTGAAGGTATGTAAGAGCTACAAAGTGACTCGTATCGTATCCCTTACTTCCGTTGGGGAAAAATGCTTCAAGCAGATACGCACGAGATTCCACTTGCAGACGCTTCGTAATGGGTGCCTGGATCAATGGAGAAATTGCGGGAATATATGTGGTATTGCCGCCATTCGTACTGGTGAAAAAGCCGACACCTCCTGAGATAAGAGGCGTTTCCTGGGCACATGTTGGTCGGCCACATAGAAGGGCAGCTACCGGAATCGCAAGCAGGCGTCCGGCACGCATAGCTCTGGTTCGCAACGTGTTTTGCTTTTGCGATTTTGCAAAGGACAACATGGCATCAATCTAGATTTCACGGCATTGATGGGATGTCATCTGCATGTCGGAAAATTGTCATTTCCGTGGAGCACAACGCGGAACAAAGCAAAGACAATATCGAGACAAACGGCTGATAATTCCTCGGCCTGTTCTACCTAGACTCCATTCATGGTCACGGAGAAAACGCGGCGCCAATCGCGGAAGGTCGTCTTCTTCTTCCCTTCCTTCGCCAGTTCGGAGGCCACCGCGCCTCTAGGCATTCTTGCCGTTTCCACGCCGCTGCTCCGTGCCGGCTACGATATCGTTCTTATCGATTCAACTATTACCCCCAATTTCAAACAGCGCGTCCTCGACGAAATCAAGGACGCATTCTGCTTCTGCGTGTCTCTGGTTACAGGGCCGATGATCCGCGAAACCGTGGACATCGCCAAGGCGATCAAGGAGTGGGACCACGACTTTCCTATTATTCTTGGCGGCTGGCACCCATCGCTCCTGCCAGGTCAAACGTTGGAAGCTCCTTATATCGATTACATCGTTCGCGGTCAAGGTGAAGACAGTCTTCTTGAATTAATACGCCATATTGAATCCGGCGCCGCACCAGACTTTATCTCAGGCATAGGCTTCAAGCGTGACGGCAAGCTTATTTTCACGCAAGAGCGGCCATTACGCCCACTAATAGAGATGCCGCCTAAGGCATACCATCTTGCGGACTTTGACGCTTACGAGCGCAAGTGCGGCCGCAGATGGGCGATGTATACCTCAAGCCTTGCTTGCCCATTTAACTGCGCTTATTGCACGAATTCCGGCGTGTACGGCCGTAAGTGGAACGCCCTTCCACCAGAGCAGTTTGTGGAGGAGACTGTTGATCTCAGTCGCCGCTATGCGCTCGATATGATCTGGGTCGTTGACGACAACTTCCTTGTAGATATGGACCGCGCCCGCGGCATTGCAGAAGGCCTCGTGCGCGAAAATTCGCACTACACGTGGAGCATACAGGCCACCAGCAATGTTGTCGCACGGCTAACACCACACGATCTACGCATGCTTCGGCGTGCGGGCTTACAGCAAATATGTCAAGGGGTCGATTCCGGCTCTTCGACTGTACTCAAAGCCATGCACAAGGACTGGCAGGACTTCGAATCGATCTATGAGAGCGCAGCACGTTGCCTCGAGGCAGGTATTCGCCCTTCTTTCAATATTATTTTTGCGTTTCCTGGCGAAGGACGTGCAGAGCGCCGCGAAACCATTGACTTCATGATGAAGGTCTGCCGACGTTATCCAGGTGCAGAGTTCTGGACCAATATCTTTACTCCCTACCCTGGCTCACCGATCTTCTCCAGGACAACTGAGCTTGGTATCGATCCGCCGGCATCCCTTGAAGCATGGGCCGACTACTTTCCCCGTTACACCAGGCTTCCCTGGCTCAATGGCAAAGAACATCGCCGACTCCAGATCACAAGAGACTATCTGCGCCTGGCATTCGATCGTATTCCAATTGGTGCTGATCGGCGTGGCAGGGTGACACGTCTTTTGCAGAAGAGCATGTCATTACCAGCACGGTGGCGTCTCGACCACGATCTCTACAATGCGCCCCTAGAGCTATGGGTCAATAACCGCATCAAGAAACGCATCGCAGCCAAGCCTGCCGTAGATGCCAAACGACTTGCAAGAACACCGGAGGAGGCCGCGTGCTGACGGTCTGCTTGAAACCAGCTCGACGACTGCAAGGAGGTAGTCCATGGTTGACGTCCTGCTGACTCACTCCTACCACCTGAATTTTGATCCCAAACAAGTTCGAAAGATGCAGCCATATCGCCCTCTGGGGACGCTTTTTGCGGCATCCACTTTGCGCGAGCACGGATGCAGTGTCACCCTCTTCGACACGATGTTATGTAGCCCGGATGAGTTGGCTCGCGTTCTTGACGAACAATGTCCAAAGATACTTGTTATTTATGAGGATGACTTTAACTTCCTCACCAAGATGTGCCTGAGTCGCATGCGCGAGGTTGTCTGGAAGTTCGTGGATATGGCGAAGCAACGATCGCTTCCAGTCATTATTCATGGCTCCGATGCCAGCGATCACCCTGACCTGTTTCTCAATCGCGGAATTGACTATTTGCTGCTGGGAGAGGCGGAGACCACACTCGCCGATCTTTGCGATGCAATCCTTATGGGCAAGACACCTGACAATCTCCCCGGGCTTGTTCAACGAAATGATCAAGGAGAAATTGTCCGGCCGAAGCAGACTCTCTTATCTAATCCATCATGGTCACACCTCTCACCCCCGAACGACCTTATCGATTTTTCACAATATCGGGAAGCTTGGATCACTGCGCATGACTACTTTTCCGTCAACATGGTAGCCAGCCGCGGTTGCCCATATCGCTGCAATTGGTGCGCTAAGCCTATCTCAGGTGACAAATTTCAACTTCGTTCCGCAACTGATGTTGCCGAAGAGATGCGTCTGCTTAAGTCGAGCGCCGGCGTTCAACATATCTGGTTCAGCGATGATGTCTTCGCACTCAGTCATCAGTGGACGCAGGAGTTTGCGCACGAGGTCACAGCGCGTCATGCCGCGTTACCGTTCAAGATCCAAAGCCGAGCTAATCTAATGACAACTCAGGTTGTCGGTTGGCTAAAAGAGGCAGGCTGTGTCGAAGTCTGGATGGGCGTCGAATCTGGATCACAAAAGATCCTCGATGCCATGGACAAAGGAATCACTATCTCTCAGATTGAGGAAGCCAGAGAGAGACTGAAGAGTGCTGGCATTCGTGCTTGCTACTTTCTTCAATTTGGCTATCCTGGCGAACATTTGACTGAGCTTCAACAGACTATCGCGCTTGTACGTAAGACCCGCCCTGACGATATAGGAATTTCATTCTCATATCCCCTGCCCGGCACAGTCTTCTATGAACGCGTTCAGGCCCAACTGGGCTCGAAGCGTAACTGGGTCGCAAGCGACGATCTCTGCATTCTCTTCCAAGCGGAGTATTCCACAGACTTTTACTATGCCGTTCGCGAGGCTCTGCATGCAGAGGTTGACAGTTGGACAGATGACACACCGGAGGTTGTATACCGTGTGCAATGTCTCTGGGATGAGGTTCAGAAGCTTGAAACATCCGAACGTCAGAAAAACCATCAGAGCGGCGACAACACCCGGAGGTATTCAACTGGTTTTGTGCACACAGAACAGCTGACGAGGACGGCGGAGGCATAGATGCGCGATCTACTTCTTGCTCACGGCTATTTTTTGATGGAAGACCCAAAGGAGCGCGTCATCATGAAACCCTATGCTCCCTTGGGAATCCTCTATCTCTGCTCGCACCTCCGCTCCAAAGGCTTCAGAGTCGATGTCTATGACACCACCTTTTCCACGAAGGCAGACCTCCTTCGCTTTTTACAAAGCGAGGAACCCTCCGTGCTCGGTCTCTACGCAAATCTGATGACGCGCGTCAATGTCGTTGAAATCATCGAGGCCGCGCGACTCTTCGGATGGACTGTCATCGTCGGTGGCCCCGAAGCCGGCTCCTATTCATTGGAATATCTGCAGGCGGGCGCCAACTTCGTTGTCTTTGGAGAGGGCGAAAACACACTCGAGGAGCTTCTGCTCACAATCAAGAACCGCGGGAGTGATTACACCTGCATCCGGGGTCTCGCCTATCTTGACGCCCAGGGACAACATCATCAGAACGCTCCACGCGAGCAGATATCGAACCTCGACCTTCAGCCGTGGCCCGCTCGCGATGCTATCGATTTGCAACGCTATGTAAGCACCTGGCGCGAGCATCATGGCATGGGGTCAGTCAACTTCATAACAGCGCGAGGCTGCCCCTTTTCCTGCAAGTGGTGCAGCCATGGTGTCTATGGCCAGTCCCATCGCCGTCGCACTCCCGCTAGGGTCGTGGACGAGGTAGAGTGGCTCCTCGAAACTTATTCCCCTGACATGGTATGGATCTCTGATGATGTCTTCACCATCAATCACGAGTGGATACGCAACTACTACCAGGAGATGCAGCGAAGACAGATTCGAATTCCGTTTGAATGTATCTCGCGTGCGGATCGCCTTACGCCGGAGATGATGGATCTGCTTGCGGAGCTCGGATGCTTTCGCATCTGGATCGGTGCAGAAAGCGGCTCGCAACGCATCCTCGATTCCATGGGACGTGGCGTCAAGCTTGATCAGGTTCATCGCGCTGTGGAGATGTGTCGCGAACGCAAGGTGGAGAGCGGTATGTTTCTTATGTGGGGCTATGAAGGAGAAGACCTCGAGGATATCGAAGCCACTATCAGTCATGTCTCGAGATCTAAACCGGACATCTTCTTTACCACCGTCTCCTACCCTATCAAGGGAACGCCGTACTACAACAAGATCTCGGAAAAACTTATCCAGATTGCGGCCTGGAGTAAGACCTCCGACCGCGAACTGCGTATACGCGGCAGGCACAGCCGTAACTTTTATGCTCACGCAGATCGCCTTCTTCGAGAGGAGGTCGCTCTCGCACGAGCGATAGAGACGTCCGCAAATGCCATCGATATTGCAGCGATGCGGCAAAACATTCATGAATCCCGTTCCGCAATGATGGCTTTGTCGCATGAGGTAGAACAATGACCTTAGTGACTCCTCAAAGAACGGCGGCCGCAGCGGCATTCGACCATCTCGCAGTTGATTATGATGCGGTCTTTACTCATTCTTCCATTGGGAGTGCACAGCGGGCTGCTGTCTGGGAATGCGCGAAGAGCATCTTCACTCCTCACAGCCGCCTACTGGAGCTGAACTGCGGCACAGGAGAGGATGCGATCCACTTTGCAGAGCAAGGCTTCAACATAACGTCCTGCGACATATCACCTGCCATGATCTCGCAGGCACGAAGAAAAGCCCTACAGACTCACACAAACGATCACATTCGGTTTTATGTTCAGGCAAACGAGAAGATTGGCGACCTGCCAGAGAAACATCCGTTCAGTGGGTGCTTTTCCAATTTTTCAGGGCTGAACTGTGTTAAAGACCTCAATGGCCTGTCATCGTCGCTCGCTCCAATGCTACTTCCCGGTTCGCCCCTTTTGTTCTGCTTTTCGACGCGATATTGCCTCTGGGAGATCGCTTGGCATCTGCTTCGCGCGGATCTGTCTCGCTGCAGCCGCCGCTGGAGCGGATACCACGAGACGACACTCGGCGACACCATCCTTTCAGTCTATTATCCAACCTGCAGAGAAATCAGTCGCAGCTTTGCCCAAGACTTCCGATTAATCGCCGTCTACGGCATTGGCATCACGGTCCCTCCATCTTATGTAGAGCCTTGGATTGCAAAACGCCCAGGCCTGCTGCAAACTCTTCAAAGAATTGATACAGCCATCTATCGCCTGCCGATGATTAATCGACTCGGAGATCACATGTTGTTGCATCTCGAGAGGTTGCACTCATAATGGCCCAAGACACTCTCATCTCTTCACAGTATGCCGCCCTTAACGGGTTCAGGCTTCGCTGTCCTCGCTGTGCTGCACCATTCGAATGGTCCGAGAAACAGGAAGAGAGCCTCTTATGTGTTGAATGCCATTTCCCCATGTCCCAGAAGGATAAGATCTGGCGGGCTCTTCCCATTGAACGTGCCACCTACTATGCACGATTTATCAAGGACTACGAAGCAATTCGTACGGCAGAAGGCAGAGGAAGCGCCGACAGCAGCTACTATCTACGGCTTCCTTTTGCGACTCATAGCGACCACAATGCCGAGCAATGGAAAATCCGCGCTGCGACATATCGGTACTTCAAACAGATACTTCTTCCGCAGATCAGCTCGAATTCACAGGGAGCCGGAAACATTCTCGACATTGGCGCCGGAAACGGCTGGCTCAGTTATCGGCTTTCTCAGGCCGGAATGATCGTCGTGGCTATCGATTTACTTACAAATACTTTAGACGGCCTGGGTGCCGCAAGCCATTACGACACCTACCTCAAGTGTCCCTTCCTTCGAATTCAAGCAGAGAGCGATCGCCTTCCTCTTTGCGACGCCCAGTTTGATGCTGTCATCTTTAATGCATCTTTCCACTACGCCGAAAATTACCTCCGGACACTGCACGAGGCTCTGCGCTGTCTTCGCCCTGGAGGTATGGTCATCATCGCCGATTCCCCCTGGTATGCGCATGAAGACAGCGGATGGAAGATGCTTGCTGAGAGGCGATCACAGTTCTTCAATCGATTTGGCATATTCTCGGACTCCATCTGCAGCCAGGAGTTTCTTACAGATGAGCGCCTGGACCAGTTGGCCCACAATCTGGGGATTCGCTGGGAACGCCACACTCCTTTCTACGGCTTACGTTGGTATCTTCGCCCGTTGATTGCGAAGCTCAAAGGGAAACGAGAGCCATCAACATTTCGAATCTATGTTGCAAAAAAGCCTGCATGATCATTCTCTTCCATCCTCGTGCAACGAAGCCCCGCAACTGTCGTATGCCACTTGCCATACTCGCACTTGCAGCGGTTCTTGAGGGACGCGAGACCTATGCCATCGTTGATGGCAATCTGGACAATACACCACTTGACTCCATCCTCGACTTGATCGATCACCACCAGGTTGAACTACTAGGTGTCTCTGTCATGCCAGGTCCGCAGATGGTGGCCGGAATGGAGGTCTCGCGAGAGATCCGCCGTCTACGCCCTAATATTCCTATTGTATGGGGCGGCTATTTTCCCTCCATCTATCCCGATGCCGCCCTCAACGCAAAATACGTGGATTATGTGGTTCGCGGACAAGGGGAAGAGACACTACTGGAGTTGATCGAATCCCTGCGAGGGAAACGCAATCTCTCCACCATCCGTGGCCTCTCTTACAAGGATGCATTTGGTCTTCATCGCAACAATCCGGAACGCACAATGAAGGGACCGGATAGCTTTCCGTGGGTGCCATATCACCGTATACCGGTCAAACAATATCTGCGTCCATCTTTCTTCGGAAAGCGTACCGCTGTACATCATGCCAGTGTTGGCTGTCCGTTTAACTGCTCTTTTTGCGGCGTGCATGCCGCATACGGACGTGACGAGAAGATGGAGTCGCCCGAACGAACTTTCGAGATACTCAAACATCTCGTTTCCCTGTACGGTGCCGATTCTGTCCAGTTTTACGATATGAATTTCTTTCTTCGTGAAGACCACGCCCGCAAGCTGTGTGATCTGATAGCACCGCTTCAACTTCGATGGTGGTGCGAGGCTCGGGTCGACATCATGTCCCGATACTCAGACGAGACCATGGCTTCCATCGCACGTGCTGGTTGCGCCATGATCTTCTTCGGAGCTGAATCAGGTGCCGATTGGGTCCTCAAAGACATGCAGAAAGGCATCACCACCGCTCAAACTCTCACCATGGCACGACGTACGCGGCAGTTTGGCATCATTCCCGAGTTCTCCTTCGTCATCGGCAACCCCAAAGATCCAGAGACGGACACACGTGAAACCCTCGCCTTCATTCGAAAGATCAAGAGGATCAACCCTGACAGCGAGATCATCATTCAGCACTATACGCCGACACCTCAACCCGGTCAGATGTATGGTGAGGTCGATGACAAGATCACATTTCCTTCCACACCTGCCGAATGGGCAAGCAAACGATGGCTCGACTTCACGCTACGGATCGATACGGGGGCTCCGTGGCTGCGGAGCAGGACCAAGAGGCTTATCGATAACTTCGAGCTAGTCGTTGCTTCACGCTGGCCGACTGTGCAGGATATTCGTGCGCCGCGATGGAGCCGTTTTTTGCTCAAAGCTCTAAGCGCATGGCGATATAAGCTTCACGTCTACGACCATCCCGTCGAGCTGCAATGGGCACATAACTTTATTAACTTGCGTAAGCCCAAAAGGGAAAGCCTTTGAAAGCTCCAACGAACAGTACGGCGCAGCTGGATAACAGTGCCGCCTTTGCGGCGTGGGCTGAAGTCTACGATACGCAATTGAACCCCATGTTGGCTCTTGAAGAGAGATATCTCAACTGCGTCCTGCCTTCCGTTGATGGCAAGGACGTGCTTGATGCCGGCTGTGGCACTGGGCGTTGGCTTCGACGACTAGCCAATATCGGTTCCCCGCAGTCGCTACACGGTATAGATAGCTCTCCGGAGATGCTTACCTCAGCACGACGGGCTTGCACAAGAGAGACATCACTCATTCTGGCGCAACTACCAACTGTGCCGCTTCTCTCCGCATCGATCGATTTGGCGCTCTGTTCATTTGCACTCAGCTACATCTCTGATCTCGAATCTCTTGCCAGCCAGTTTCGTCGCATTCTTCGAGAGGATGGCGATCTCTTAATAACAGATCTCCATCCCGATACAGCAATGACTCTGGGCTGGCAACGTAGTTTTCGCTCTTCCGAGATAAGCTTTCACCTGCAATTCGAACCACGCCTCATCGAAGCCATATTGCACGCGTTCGACCAACAAGACTTCCAGACAGTCGGCCTCTATCAACCTTCCTTCGGTGAACCCGAATACTCTATCTTCGCCAGTCAGGGCAAACAAGCCTCTTATAACGAGGCTAACGGACAACCCGCAATCTACATCCTCCACCTTAGGCCGAAAACTACTAGGCCCGGCGACCGAATTACATTGGCGAACGCGAACTTTGTCCTCGGTGGTCAGGAGGTTGGAACAGGCAATATCACAATTCACAATGACGCTGTAGCGTCGGTTATCTCAAACTATCCACAACATCGCGCTCACAATGATCTCGATCTATCTGGATATACTCTCTTTCCTGGCCTCATCAATGCGCACGATCATCTGGAGTTCGGCCTGTTTCCCCGCCTCGGCTCTCCTCCATATCAAAACGCCACTGAATGGGCTCGCGACATTCACAATCATTGTCGTCCAATTATCGAAAAGCACACCAGAATACCGCGCGACATTCGTCTATGGTGGGGGGCTCTCCGCAATCTACTATGTGGGGCAACCACGGTCTGTCACCACAATCCGGCTTCCGCTGTCTTTTCCGACCCTCAGTTCCCTGTTCGAGTCCTCACCGAATTCGACTGGGCTCACTCGCTGACGTTCTCCACCAACATCGGTTCCATGCACACCCAGTCCGCCCTGATAAAGCCTTTTATTCTTCACGCCTGTGAAGGAATCGATTCGACCGCCAAGAGTGAGTTCACACAACTGCTCGACATGAATGTGCTCGATGAGCGGACAGTGCTCGTGCATGGCCTGGCGATGGACGTCGACGAGATTATCAGGTTGAATCAATGCGGCGCATCATTGATCAGCTGCCCTTCGTCCAATCAATTTCTTTTCTCTCAGACTCCCTCAATCGAACAGCTATCAGCCGTAGACCGACTCGCCATCGGTAGCGATTCATCGCTGACTGCGGATGGAGACCTGTTGGATGAGATCAGATTCTGTCATACCCACCTCCAGCTCTCCTCCGGTAAACTCTTCAACTTTGCCATGCATGCTCCAGCTATAGTTCTTCAGCTTAAAGGCTATGCAGGATGCCTCATGCCAGGAGGCCCTGCGGACCTCTTCGCAGTTCGATCTTGCTCACAGCTACCGGCACAACAATTGGTTTCCCTCAGCTGGCGTGACATTGAACTCGTCATCATAGCAGGCACGATACGCCTCGCATCCAATGAGATGATGCATCGAATTCCGGCTGAACTGACCAATAGCCTGTCACCCCTGTTGATAGACGGAGTCACACGCTGGATCGCAGCCCCCGTCACATCACTTTTCGAAGCTGCCGCTGGCGTTCTGGGCACAGACCGAGTCTGCCTCAACGGTCGACTCATAGCTATTCCAGAGGCACAGCATGTCCACTAATCTGGTTTTCTTTATTTCAGGCGCGGTATAACGCACCTCAACGAGATGGTCGATGTCCACTGAGATTATCGCGATCAAGTCCCCGATAACCGCGAACGATATCCCCGGCGAAATCCGATCTCTGCCGATCCTCATCCTTAACGTGCATGAGAATTGCAATTGCCGATGCATAATGTGCGATATCTGGAAACGCCCTGCCGGAAAAGAACTCGAGCTTGACCAGGTTCGCAAATATCAGAAGGATCTACAGAAACTTGGCGTGCAACAGGTCGTATTCACGGGTGGCGAGCCATTGCTTCATTCACACTTTGAAGATCTTTGTACGTTCTTCCGCGGATGCTCTACACGGATAACTCTCCTCAGCACGGGACTCTTGCTTAAGAAGCGCGCCCAGATTATTGCCGACCATGTCGATGAGGTCATCGTCTCGCTCGATGGTCCTGAAGAAACACACAACCGAATCCGGAACATCCCTCACGCCTTCCAACTCATACATGAAGGCATCGCGGCTATTAGGCGTCTACGGCCCAATATATCCATTCATGCACGGAGCACCGTGCAGTGCCGTAACTTCGCTCAGCTGCGACAAACTGTTGCGGCCGCAAAATCTCTCGAATGCACCTCTATATCGTTTTTGGCAGTCGATACTTCGTCACAAGCATTCAACCGCGAGTTGATCTGGCCCCAAGAGACTCAACAACAGATCGGCCTCACGTCCGCTCAGATCTCGACCCTCGAAGAAGAGATCGAGCTCCTTATCCTGCATAATGCCGTCGATCTTCAGAATGGATACATCGTTGAAGGCCCTGAAAAGCTACGCCGCATCGCGCGTTACTTTCGCAGTCGTCTGGGTGAACTTCCCTCTATCGCGCCGCCCTGTAACGCTCCCTGGGTCTCTGCCGTTCTCGAGGTGGATGGCTCTCTTCGGCCCTGCTTCTTTCATCGTATCGTCGCAGAGACACGGGAACAGTCGCTCATAGAAGCACTCAACTCTAGCGCAGCTATTCAATTTCGCCGGACACTCAATATCGCCGAAGATCGCACCTGTCAAAATTGCGTTTGCTCACTCAACTACCGCGTGCGTGAAACCTGAACCACGCAGGCGCCACATCATTCCGTGGAATATCGTCCGACAATGCAATCGCGAATAGGCGATGGATCTTCTGCAGCAATAGGCCAGCAAGCGAAGAATACTTTTCCCTCTCGTCTGGCGGATCTTCCGATCATTAAGCACAACAAATTCAAGATCGGGATCGGGCAGGCGGTGGGGGAAAAATGTCCTGCGAATAATTGTCTTCCTGAGATGGCGATGGCTCTGGCTCAACAGGCTCCAGTGTAGCCATACGGCATCTTTATTCTCACGAAACGGCAGCTCCATGGGCACATGTCCGAAGTTTTCAAGCCATGACCTCTGTGCTCTCGGCAACCCGTCAAGCACCTCGCGGGCAACGTCCGGCATATCGCATCCAAAGCATCGCGCTGCCAACTTGAATGCAATCACTTCTTTCGCACGCAGATCTTCGCTATGCTGCGACTGCCACCTGCTCCAGAACGCTTCATCATGCATCTTCCTGTCGAGAAACTCCGCCATCTCATAAACATGATGAATTACCGTGTCATAAACCAGAAGGTTCCTCAGGATATGCATCGACTGGTGGCCCAGAAGATCAATATCCTGCAGTACAGGAACCTTCATGCCTTCAATACAACGCGTGACTCTGCGCTTGAAGAAACCTCGAATCTCATCTTCATGCTGTAGTAACGTAACTTTTTCATTCCAAAGACTATGGTGCAGTTCAATGGAGAGCGGCATCTCAGGATCGAATGCATTACCGCGCCAGGTCCATTGGCCCAGCCGGTACAGGGTAGGACTATGGTCCGCTCTGCGAAAATCCACTGTTGTATTCGGCTGATATCCGGCCGACACAAGCGCCGCTTGTGCAACGGCAATAGCTTCAGGGCCGCAGTACATATCGATGTCTGACTGTTGCCGCAGCCACGGAGACTCCACGAACTCCGGCGCAAGTGTAAATCCCTTGATCACCACGTACTCGATTCCCGCCTTTGCCAGACAGGCGTCTGCCTCCAGATAGGTGTCCTTTACGCGACAAAAACGTTCCTGGTTATCTTTCAGGTTGCTATCAAGCCTGCTTCTAACCCATTCGGGCAATTTCAGCGATCTCTTCTTTGCGAGTGGCAGCGTCAGGTGCGCCAGATCGCTAAAATGCAGCAAATTCTCCCATTGCTGATCACTAAGGGCCATCATATTTTCCACTGGATGCTTACGATGAAGTGCCGCGTATAGAGCGACTGCTTCAGAGGGAATCACCGGCCGTTTTAAAATATCTACCTTATCCTGCACTTGCTCCCCTCTATTGTTTCCGACAGAAGTTGAACAGCCGAATCAAGGTCTGTATATCTCATCTCGAACATCTGAGCACCGAGCAGCCGTTCCAACGCTTCATCTGTCGGCGATCCATGGGGGGCAGGCACCAGAAGAAACTTTTTAAAGTAATTTTTGACTTGGTCTCTCGCGATTGCGTGGAGCCCGGGGGCCAGTTCTCCACTGCGATTCAAAAACAAGATAAACCGGATGTCTGTGAAATCTGCCTGTCTAATGCCTGGCAGTTCGTTCGTGCCCACCTCGATCGAAGGTTTCCCCGCAACGCGTGGCGTATTCTCTCTTCCGCTCAACTCCGTAAAAAGCCCCGCAGAGGCATCTCGAAACCTTATCTGGTGGCAGTTCCCTACGACCCTGGCGTGTTCTCCTTCCAGTAGCAGATAACTGGCGTCGTCCGAAACATAGCTCCAACCTGACCGCGCACAGGCATAAGCCAGTGTCGTCTTGCCAGCACCGGACTCACCACACAGCAACACACCTGTTCCGTTCCACGCAATAGACGCTCCATGCAGAGCAACCGCGCGCAGGGTCGATATCATCGATAAGGCAATTGCCTCCAGCACGTAATAGCGAAGGTGAAGCTCCATCTTCAGGAACATCTCGGCCAGCATCCCGCGTGCAACCCCCTGTCCGAGATCAGCCACAACAACGCTCTTTTCATCGAACGCGACTGTCAGCAGTTCACCATCTATTTGCACTGAGGGTGCTTTTATCAAGCTCTTCAACTCTCCCTCACCAAACTTAAGCTCGATGACAAGTGGCTCACTGGAACTCATAGGAGTGAATTTGCTCCAGCTTCTCCGAGCCATCTCCAGCACCTCGGCTCGATTCGTCACAATACGAACTGGGAAACCGAGCGGAAAGAAGAGTTCGCTGCAATAGCCTGAGGACAGCTTCCTCCGGTCCACCGTCGCATTGCACTCACTTGGCATATTCATCTTCCGAATAAGCTCGCGGCTGTCCCAGACTTCCGGCTGGGGGTAAATGCCTCAGATACACTACGATCGACCACATATCCCGATCGCTCAAAATTCCCTTGGAGGCCGGCATGCCCGAAGGGCGAATACCGTTCTCGATGATCCATTTCAGCTGCCCGTCGTCATAGCTCTGCACCATACTGGAATTCAGCGGCGGTATTGCAGGTGACATGCTAGCTGCGAAGGGTACTCCAGTATTTTGTCCATCTCTCCCATGACATACAACGCAGTATGAGGAAAACATCTTCTTCCCTTGTTCTACTGTCTCAGCCGTACTGTGGATTGGATTGATATCCTTTTTTCCTCCAACAGTCAGATGATGTTTTGTCCACTGAATGAACGTCGTCTCCAGTTTGCCTGCAGGAGCAACGCGACATCCCTGCAGCGCAAAGCAGGTCATTCCCAGAGCAGCGCAAATCATGAGACGGCAGGCCAATTTCTTAGTCCGTCACGTGAACTGTGAACTTCATCGTCCCATGGCCGACGCCGCAGAACCTGCCACACTGTCCCAGGAAGTCCCCTGTCGACTGCGGAGTGATTATCACGTCCCCGGGGCTTCCTTTGCTCACCTCGAGATTGATGCCCAGGTCTGGCAGGGAGAGACTATGCGAAACATCCTCTGAGATCAACCGGATATCGACTGTCTCCCCTTTCTTCAGCACGACCTCTGACGGCGAGAAGGCAAAGCGCTTTACATGTACTTCGATGGTCCGCGATACCTCATCCGATTTGGTTCTAGCCTGACAAGGCTGTAAGGCCAGCCCACCCAACAGAATGGCCATCATCAACTTCCGCATCTTCACCCCCGTGAACTCGAAAAACCTTCCCGCAGTACGACAAAATCGCACCGCGATCCTGGATACGAGGTGAGTATAAGTAGTTCCTTTTGTCTGGGTTGTCACTACCCCGTCTTGTGCTTGTCAAACTACTCTTTATCATTGGCATCACAACGTTCGGATCAGCCATTCCCCCGCGGCTGCACGAAGACGCATTTGTCTGGATTTTGTCATTGGATTGTATTTTTGTGATATTTCCGTAACATCTGTGTCGCGTTCTTGACACACTTACTATGAGGAGGAGGCCGTAACATGCATAAGATTCTCGTCATAGAAGACGACCCGCGCATACAGAAGGCACTTCAGCGACAGTTTATGCTTGAAGGGTTTGACGTCATCATCACAGGGAACGGCAACGAAGGCGTTGCCGCGGTTCAGGCCGCACGCCCCGATGCCATTATCCTTGATCTTATGCTGCCTGGGATGTCCGGACGCGATGTATGCCGAACCATTCGGCAGTCAATGCCCGACATACCGATCCTTATATTAAGCGCCGTCTCCGAAGTCGCGGACAAAGTGCTTCTCCTGGAACTCGGCGCCGACGATTACGTCACCAAGCCCTTCAGTCCGCGCGAGCTTCTCGCCCGTGTGCAGGTCGCGCTCCGACGTCGCCGCCGGGATGAGCCTGCCGAGACTGCACGCTTTGGGAATATTACCGCTGATTTTGCGCGCATGGAGGTACGCAAGGATGGTGCGCTCATCGCCATGACAGCACA
Source organism: Edaphobacter sp. 12200R-103 (assembly GCF_010093025.1). Taxonomy (GTDB): domain Bacteria; phylum Acidobacteriota; class Terriglobia; order Terriglobales; family Acidobacteriaceae; genus Edaphobacter. The sequence continues at coordinate 2,013,307 of NZ_CP048114.1, forward strand.
AGAGCTCAAGCTTCTCCGCTACTTCATCGAGCACGCCGAGCACGTTATTACCCGAGAGAAGCTGCTGATTGACGTCTGGGGTTACAACTCCTATCCCACCACACGCACCGTCGACAATCAGGTGCTGAAGCTAAGGCAAAAGCTGGAGCCTGATCCCGCAAATCCGCAATATTTCCGCACATTGCACGGCATCGGCTACAAATTCGTCGGTAATATCTCAAACTAAGATGCTCAGCCCCAACTTCCTCCAACGATTCCGCATGCGCACCACGCTCCTGGTACCGTTGCTGATCGTCTTTCTCGGATGGACCCTGCTGAGCATTCTCATTCTTCGCATTATCGTCGAACAGCAGACACGGAATGAACTCGCCTCCGATCTCAGTCACTCCATATCTACGTATCAGAATCTGCAGCGCCAGCATCACGGCCTGATGCTGCGCCAGGCAGCTCTTATCGCCGACCTCCCGACTATTAAGGCGCTCATGACCTCAAATGATCGCCACACGATTCAGGATGGCAGCGCAGGATTCTGGCACACCAGTGACAGCGATCTCTTTGCCCTCTTCGATGCAAATCTCAATCTCTCCGCGGCCTATCGCCGGGGCGGAGCGCTTCCAGACGCCACGCTCGAGCAGGCTCTCTCCGACCATCTCAAGAGTGGCGAGGATCACTTTTATGTGGTTCTCGGTGGCATTCTCTATGAGATCGCGGTGCAGCCGATCATCTTTGGCGACCACACCAGCGGCACACTGCTGGGCTATCTTCTCGTCGGGTATGCATTGGACTCTCAGGTGGCTCGTCAGGTCAGCGAGGCGGCTGCGGCTGAAGTTCTCTTTTCCAACGGAAATACCTATCTCGCTGGCACACTCAGCCCCGCGCTGCATGATCAGCTCATCGCTGACCTGCCTCACATCCAATCCACCGGAAACGCCCAGACAATTCGTCTCGATGGCCAGCGTTATCTTGCCACGGCATTGCCACTAGAACCTGGCGCGCCGGGCGTGCCGGCTCCTCATCTGGTGGTGCTCAAATCTTTCCAGCAGGGACAGGCCCTTATTCGTCGTGTCAATCGCTGGGTTGCCACTCTCAGCATCCTTGTCGTATGCGCTGGAATGATCATCCTCCTCTCGGTCTCTCGCTCCATTACTCGGCCGATCAACTCGCTGATGCATGGCGTACGTGCAATGACTGGCGGAGACTATACATATTCGCTTGAAGTGAAAGGTGGCGCTGAAGAGATACGCGAGCTGAGTCGCTCTTTCGACCGCATGCGAGCCCAGTTGGATCAATCGCGAAAGGAGCTCGTCCAATCGGAGCGCCTCGCCACCATCGGCCGCATGGCAAGCTCAATCTCACACGATCTTCGTCACCACCTCTCGGCCATGTATGCAAATGCGGAGTTCATGTGTAATCCGGCACTTCCCCAGACAGAGCGCGAAGAGCTGCTGACCGAGGTCCGAACCGCCGTCCATGATATGACGGATCTTCTCGAATCGCTTCTGCTCTTCAGTCAGACCGGTAAGGCTCTCCAATGTGTGACCGAAACCATGTCCACGGTGCTGAAGCGCTCAATCAACACCATCCGCTCTCATCCGGCGGCTCATAATGTCTCCCTCTCTCTCGATGCACCGTCCAACATTCAGGGATATGTAGATACGCGCAAACTGGGCCGTGCAATCTATAACCTTCTGCTCAACGCTTGCGAAGCCGCTCAGCGATCACCCTCTCCAGCTGTCCATGTCCAGCTCACGCAGGATGAAAATATGATCTACATCAGGATCATTGACAATGGTCCCGGCGTGTCAGAGTCCGTCCGCAAAACCATGTTTCTTCCCTTTGTCAGCGAAGGAAAACAAAGCGGCACCGGACTCGGCCTTACACTCGCCGAACACATCGCATCCGAGCATGGCGGCGCAATTGCCTTTGAACGCACGGACGATCATCTCACCATTTTTTCTCTCGTTCTCCCCCGAAACACATGGCCCGATCCCCCAGGATCGCAAGAAGGCTCCAATGAAGATATCTCGAAGGTGACACAGTGACAGATCACTCTTCTATCCGCCTCTCAGTCATCCTGTTTATCGTTTTCTGCGTATCTTTTGGATCGGCTCATGCACAGACGCAAGAAACGAACCCCGCTCCAACTCAGGCCCAGCTCCAAAGCCTTGCATCTCGTCTCGCAGATGCTGAAAAGCGCCTTCAACAGTCCCAGCAGGAGATGGAGCGCCTACGTGAGCAGATCAGCGAGATGCAAAGTGAACTTTCCGCGCTGCATACTCCAACGACAACTCCAACTCCGGCTACAGTTCCTACACCCACAGCTCCGCTCATCGCCGCCGGGACCGCGTCCTCTTCAACTTCAACCGCGGATATCAAGGAACAGCTCGCCATGATTCAATCTCAGGTCGAACAGCACGATCAGATTAAAGTTGAAAGTGCCTCCAAATATCCTGTACGGCTGACCGGACTTGTTCTCTTCAACGCTTTTTCTAATCACGGTGGCGTCGACAACTTCGATCAGCCTGGTTTCGCGATTCCGCAAAGCTACGATACGCCGTCGCAGACTTTTGGCGCGAGCCTCCGTCAAACCATCCTTGGCATCCAGGCTAACGGCCCTCATCTTGCCGGCGCTTCCAGTTACGCCGAGGTAAACATGGATTTCTACGGAGGCATTCCATATAGCAGCTATAGTTCCAGCGGAGGGAATAGTTACGGCTCGGGTGGAGGCATCGTTCGCATGCGCACAGCCTTAGCCAGCTTGCTTTGGAGTAAAGATACCCTTGAAGCAGGTTTCGTCGCTCCTCTCATCTCTCCTCTTTCACCTACGTCTTATGCCTCCGTCGCCGAACCCGCCATGGCAGGAGCTGGAAACCTATGGGTGTGGGCGCCACAGCTCCGCTACCTGCATCGTTTTGATACCTCCTCGCGCGGCAACTTCTCCTGGGAGTTCGGACTCTGGGATCCACCCTCGGCCGGATACACCAATACCAGTGTCTATCGCACTCCCTCCCCGGGAGAGCGCAGCGGCCAGCCAGCCTACGAATCGCGAATTTCGTGGAATCGCGGAGATCCTGATTCACCCGGTCAGTTGCAACTTGGCCTCGGCGGGTACTACTCCCGTATGGCCTATACAAACCGCAACGGAGATTCGTATGCGGTCACTGGAGACTGGAAGGTTCCACTCACCCATCGCTTTGAGATCAGCGGAGAAGCCTATCGCGGACGGGCCATCGGCGGGCTTGGTGGCGGCGTATACAAAAATGCCGTCACTGGAAGCGATCCCATCACCGGCGCCTCCACCTTCCGCCTGTTGAACGATGCGGGAGGATGGGCTCAAGCCAAATTCCGCTTCACAAACGTCCTGGAGACCAACGGAGCCTTCGGCCTTGACAACGGCTTCTCGCGCGACTTCCACTCGTTGGTCCTTCCATCAGATGCCAGTGCCATGCAGCTTCGAGCACGCAACCAGATGTGGTCTGCAAATCTCATTTACACACCGAAGACCTATCTCATCTTCTCACCCGAATTCCGTCACATCCGCACATTCAATATCAACAGCGATTCATCCTCAGCAGACATCTTCACGCTTTCATTGGGATACCGTTTTTAAACTTTAGGCAGGCATACATGATCGAACATGGAATTCGCCGATGGACAGTTGCGCTGTTGATCGCAGCCTGCACTTCTTATGCCCATTGCTCGGAGATTACAGCCACCGTCCACATAGACCATGCAACGCCACACCAGGTATCTCCCGCCAATGTCGTCGTCTGGCTCACCCCCATGAGCACATCTCTTCCTGTTCCCACACCAAAAACCAATGTGAAACTAACCCAGAAAAACAAGGAGTTTCTGCCTCACCTGCTCGTTGTTCCCACCGGCACAAGCGTTGAGTTCCCAAATATGGATCCTTTTTTCCATAATGTCTTCTCGTTGTTCAATGGAAAACGCTTTGACCTTGGACTTTACGAGGCGGGCAGTCACCGTTCTGTTCTTTTTGATCGCGAAGGAGTCTCCTACATCTTCTGCAATATTCATCCACAGATGGCCGCCGTGGTCGTTTCTCTCAACTCCCCATGGTATGCGATCTCCGATCCTGCAGGCTCCATCGTTATTCACGACGTTCCACCGGGCCGTTACCACCTCCATGTATGGGCGGAACAATTGGCGCTGTCTTCTTCGACACGAAACAACGAAATTATTGATGTACCAAAGGAAAGGTATGAGTTGGGGAACCTGGATTTTCACCGGACCAACACACTAACGATGCATCACAAAAATAAATTCGGCAAGGACTATGCGCCGGAAGTCCACGCTGATTATTGATGCGATCATGCAACTCTCGATGAGAGTCACGGCCTTCCAATTCACAGAGCGGTTCCATCTTCATCAGAACGTTCCCTCTCCTTGCCCCGGACGCCAGCAGGCATTCCCAAGACCAAAATGGCCATCCCGGTACTTACCAGGATGGCCATCATCAAGATCTCGTAGTCAAGTTTGGCTAGCTAGCCATCGTGCCACGCCACGCGGGCTCGTCTACGGCAAACGCCTTGAGAGCCTCCTGCCTGCCTTGCAGTGTTCGGCAGAGAAAACATTCCTGACGATGATTTGCAATCGCGTGCTTCACCGCAGCCATCTCCACCTCAGCCTTGCTGCAATCTGCAGTCGAGCCGCCGAAGACGTCCGTATCGCCGAGACCACGATAGGCCTCAATGAGGCGATTTCTCAGCACATCCATGTGGGGGCACCGTAATTCATGCATACCTAAACCTCTGACAGAAAATTTTGCATAATTACAACAACTGTTTTTGGAGAAGAGCGACAAGCCTGGCGGCTAAAGTAGATCCTGGTTCACTCTCTATATCAGATAGGATGCTGAACCTCGGTGGCTCGTTGCTCAATACGTCCTCGATCCCGCGGTCTGGTCAACTCGACATGCGCATCGATCCTCACGATCCACTGACCTCTTTTATTAGGAGTGATAGTCGCATCGTCCGCAGTTCGCTCGCGCTCGGGGCAGGCGCGTCGGCGGACACGTACCCTGGATCTTCGATGGAAATGATTGATTCTATGGTGGAGCTGAGCGGGATCGAACCGCTGACCTCCTCGTTGCGAATTCAGGTTACTGACGAACAGGGGACGAGACCAAGAAAGCCAGAGAGAGTGTGAATGGCAGCAAATGCCAATATTTTTCAATGATTTGCAGCTAATTAGATAATACTGAGCGAGACTGAGAGAGCCACAGCGATTCCGATAGGGATGACGCAGTTACGACACAAACTACGACACACATACCTTCTCCCGAAGAGGTAGAGAAGACGTCGGTCTCTGCGCCTTTGGCCTTGAGTTGTTCTCTCGCGATGTATTGTTCGACATCAATTCATCATCATTCCACTGGTCGCCTGTGAGGTGCGGCCGATAAGTGGCTTGCCGTTTCTCGTCAACTGAGAACCAAATTGGCAGGACAAAGGTTACGGACTTTACTCCTTAGGGGTGAGACTAACGCATCCATGTCTGCTCTATGATCCAAGGAGGTCGGGCGAGTGGGCGCGCAACACGATTCGCCAGTGGTGAGAAGCGCCTTATGCATGTGCTGCGCTTCGACTGGCGGTGAACGTTCCTGTGAGTCCTATTGGCTGGAAGTTTCCTCGGCCTGTAATAGTGCCGTTTTCTTCAATTGTGCCGGTCCAGAGGATGGTAAAGGTCTGGTCCTGATATTCGCTGTCATGAGCGAATGCCACCCTGTTGCCATCGACTGAGCCGATCAAAGGGTACTGCTTCGGCCCCACGCAGCCTGACCCACTCAGCTGGTTTCCAGCTTGAATGAGGGCAAGCTTCACGTTGACGGGCTGTCCCTGAATATTGCCTGTCACCCTTCATTCGCCGGTCAGTGAGGCCGGTTTTGATTTCTCCTCCGCCGCCAGCTCTTTCTCAGGCACTTGGGACTGCAACGAGTTCAGGCGATCGAGCAAGTGCAGCTGCAGCGTTGCAACCTCTGGCTTGCCGTACAGGTTGTTTGTCTCTCCAGGATCGCGGTGCAGATCGTATAGCTCCCAGGCCTGGGGCTCGGATACATAATGGATGAGCTTATACCGCTCCGTTCGTATGCCACGATGAGGACGAACGGCTTCAGGATTGGGCCACTCGTAATACTCGTAGTACCACTCCTTGCGAAACTCGGGGTCTGGTCGGTTCGCCAATGGAAGAACACTCTTTCCCTGGAAGTGCGAGGGAGTCGGTACCCCAGCTAGGTCGAGAAATGTGGGTGCAAGATCGATGTCGAGAACCTGTTCTTGCCGAACCGTTCCTGCCTGAATTCGCGCAGGGTAGCGAATCATGAGGGGAACGCGTATGGAAGGTTCATGCATCAGTCGCTTGTCAAAAAGACGAAATTCTCCCAGGAAGAAACCATGATCGGAGCTGTGCACGATGGCCGTATCGTCGAGAATTCCTTTCTTCTCCAGATACGAAGTCACCCGTCCAATGTTTTCATCCACGGCGACAAGCCCAGCGTAATAGTCCTTGACCAAACCTTCATGCGAGGCCGCCGCAATATGAGAGGTGGTCGTGCCGATTTTATTCTCCGCTTCAGCAAATCCCTTTGGCTTGCCAGGATAGCCTTTCAGGTCATCATCAAAGGAAACTGGTTTGGTAATGACTGTATCTCTGAACAGATCGAAATGACGGCGGGCACGGAAGAACGGCTCGTGGGGAGCAACAAACCAGATGAGTAGGCAGAATGGCTTGTCGCCGCGATCTTCTTCGAGCCACTGCAAGGCTCGGTCTACTGTCAGATCATCAGGATAGACGTTCTGGTATCGCTTCTGTTCACCGATCTTGCCCTTTCGTCCTTCCTTAAAAAAGGGGTTCACGTAGTCGTTGCCGGGACTGTTGTGTCCGAAATAGTAGTCCCAATAACGATCTTCGACGCCATTACGTACATGAATCTTTCCCAGAATGGCGACCTCATAGCCAGCTTCATGCAGAATCTCAGTGAATAGCGGGAGATCTTTAGGTAGCGGCGTATTGATGTGCTCATTGGATAAAGCACCGTTCGTGCGTGAGTAAAGGCCAGTCAGGACAGTAGCCCGCGCTGGAGCGCAAAGAGCGTTCGTGCAGAAGGCGTTCTCAAATCGGATCCCTTCACGGCCGATGCGATCGTGATGCGGTGTTTTCAGAATCGGATTACCGGCAATCGATAGAGCATCTGCTCGTTGTCCCTCGCCAAAGAAGAAGACCAGGTTGGGCCGCTTGGGTGGTTTTGTCTGCTCCGCGAGAGCCGACAGGTTGCTTGTGGAGAGAAGGCCGCTACCGGCCGCCGCAAGTGAGCCCTGCAGGAAGTCTCGTCGAGTCGTATGCGCGCTCGATAGGGAAGGGGTGCGGTTCGTCTTATTCTGCTCTGACACGGATATCTCCTGAGGTTCTTAGAACGAAAGTTTGAGGCGAAATGCGACATTGCGTGGATCGAGGGCAGATGTAATCTTGCCGAAGGTTGCAGAACCGTATGTGGTCCCCACACCGTTGAATGAAGGGTGATTGAAGAGGTTGAAGAATTGCGCCTGGAAGGTCGTCGTTAGAGCGTGATCGGTGGCTATATGGAAGGTAGCTTTTTTTGCCAGACTGAATTGTGTGCTATTTAATCCAGGAAGGCGAACAGTATTGAGACGTGCATTGCCGAACGTTCCCAGTGCCGGCAACGCGAAGCTTGATTTGGAGAAGTAGTCGTTTACGTTGCCGTGTTTGTAGATGACGCTATTGATCGCGTCAGGCCGCTGACCTGTATTTCCGACGCCAGCCCTATCCACTGCGATCGTTGGCGTAACCGGCATTCCTCCTTGAAATGTGGAGACTCCGCTGACCTCCCAGCCTCCGAGTGTGTATGCCAGCACGTCCGATCGACCGCGGAAGAATGGAAGATCGTACACGTAATTGACGGTAAAGATATGTCTCCGATCGTAGGCTGTTGGACCCGCTTCGGTCGCGAACTGGTTCTGTCCGACCTGCCGTCCCATGGACTTGGACCAGGTATAAGCGGCTTCAAACAGAAGTCCGTTCTGGAACCGACGACGGACCGTGGCCTGCAATGCGTTGTAGTTTGCCGAAGCAGAGCGGATATCGTAGTTGATCGCAGCATAGCCACGATAAGGCCGCACCGTATTTACATTGACCGTTCCCGCAGCGACTGCCACATTTGGCGATGCCTGATTGATATTCGGTGTCTGATCGAGGTGTCTTGCTGTATTGCCGACATAGCTGACGGAGGCCACGGTGGCAGACGGAAACTGATGCTCGAACGTAAGCGAATACTGATTCACCGTCGGATAAAGCTTGCGCGTATCAAAGGCGGCTAGCGTTGGAGGAAACGAAGTCTGCGTTCCACCGGTGAAGCCCGTCAGGGTTGTGTTGTAGATGGTGGCAGACTGTGAGAACGGCGGATTGGCGCTGAGATTCTCGTGGTTGTCATTGTCCCAGTGATAGAAGATGCCATAGCCACCGCGAATGCTGGTCAGCGAAGATCCAAAGGGCGCCCACGCAAAGCCGACTCGCGGTCCGATCTGGTTTCGAGTTCCGGTCAAAGATCGCGGAAGATCGAGGCCCTTCTGATTCTGCACCGTGATGATGCCGTTCTCCGGGTCTCCCGTCCCCGATACCAGCGCGCCTGACGCTGTCACCGCGGGAGCATTCGCCGCAACATAAAGCGACGGGACGAAGTCTGAAAGATGGTCATACTTGTCGTAACCGTTTGGAGCGCCACGGAAGACGGTATCGCGTACTCCTATGTTGACAGTAAGATTGCGAGTTATCTTCCAATCGTCCTGCGCATATCCCTCATACATGTTTGAGAAGAGATAGACATTCGGAGTGGAGCTCTGCTCTGTATAGCTGTACGCGTACCCAGTCAAGAAGTCCGCCAACGCATTGCCGGTCGCCGAGCCTGTGAAGCTGAAGCTGCCCGCCTGTCCTGAGTAAGGAAACCGGTCGAACTTCTGGATGCGAAGGATGTTGACACCGAATTTGAGCGCGTGGCTCCCCAGCTGCTTCGTCAGATCATCACGCCAGGTGTAGACGTTGTTTGTGTTGTTGGTGAGTCCTTGTGCCCCGATGGAGGAGTATCCGCTGATGGAGATCGTCGGAATCAGGTTGTATATGTTCGCGTTGTAGAGTGAGGGAATTGCAAGACCTGCAGAGCGGGTGGCAGAGCTGTCAGGCGTCTGAGTAATGTTGTTTCGTGAATATCCAAAGGTCGCCTGGTTCAGCAGTAACGGTGAAAATGCGTGCGTCCATTGAAGAACAGTATTCTGGCCGGGCTTGGCGAAATATCCTCCGATCGTAGGGAAGGACTGGTTTGACGGCTTCAGGATGGCCTGCTGCTGGCTCCAGGAATCATGTGCATACCGCACCATGAAGTTATCCTTGTCCGTGATCGGGATGTCTACGCGAACCAGTTCCTCCCTCCATCTCGTCTGACTCTTCGGGCTGACGGCATAATTGGAACTGCCCGTGCTGTTGGGTAACGGGAAATATGCATTCAGCAGCAGTGTCGCGTTTGGGTCGATGTTGGTTACCTGATTGTTCACGTAGGAAGCGCCGGTCACAGGATTTTTCAGCGCGGTCGGTAAAGACGAGAAGTCTCCTGCTCGCTGTGCTGCTGTCGGGGTGGTCGCCGTGAAGGTGCTCTGCGGTGCGGTCGTGAAGCCGGTCAGCTCCGGTCCTGATCGGCGATCAAATGCCTGCGACCAGAAGAAGAATAGATTTCTGCCAAAGCGCCCCTTCGCGTTTGGAAGGATGCGGCCGCCGAAGTCATAACCGAAGTTGTTGTCACGCAGAGGAGGCTTCGAGGGGTTGAAGTAATTGCGCGCGTTGAGCGCATCGTTTGCGAGGACCTCATAGACATCACCATGGAACTGGGCGCCGCCTGAACGGGTAATGACATTGACCAGGCTATAACCGTAGGAGCCGATGTCCGCGGTGAAATTACTGGTATGCACCTGTATCTCCTGAATTGCTTCCATCGGAGGAAAGAGATTCAGGCCGCGGTTTCCGCCAGTATCCATCGCGAGAATGCCGTCATAGGTGAATGCGTTGGAATTGATGCGGCCGCCGTTGATGGAAGTGAGCGGATTGCCTTCCTGACCCACGCCCATGCGCTGACCTGTCTGTGAGCTGCTAACGCCAGGGCTAAGCGAAAGGAATTGAGTGAAGTTTCTACCATTCAATCCCAGCTCTTTGAGCTGCGTCCCGCCGATCAACGTGCCGAGGGCACCATCGGCAGTATTGACGGCCGGTGGCGCATCCGTGACCGTAACAGCATCTGACGTAGAACCCACCGTCAATTGAGCATCTACGATGCGTGTCGTATCCGCTGCAAGAAGGACAGATTGTTGGGTAAGTTTGCGGAAACCAGACGCAGAGATTTCGATCTTGTACTCGCCCGCCCGGACTCCTGCGAAATGAAAGACTCCCTGTGTGTCAGATTCTTCACTGTAGGTTGCGGCGCTGCTAGCGGATGTTGCGGTGACCTCAGCATGAGCGATCACCGCTCCTGACGAGTCGGTGACACGCCCCGTGATGGTTCCGGTCCCGGTACTTTGTGCAGGAAGAGACCAGCTGACAGAAAACAACAAGACAAACTCCATAACAAAAGCGCGCACGAATACACCAACCTTTCTGCTGGAGAGGGCACACCAGTGGGGGGGGGGAAATGGAAAGCTAACAAGGAACAAAGCAAAGACCCGGACGATGCCGGGCCTGCTTGTCGAACTCAGAGTGAGATGGGTTCGTTAGGCACAACACAGCATTGTCCGCTCAATGCCAATCGGCAGAACGCAACAACAATGCGTACGGTTTTGTGCATGAAATTTCACTGTAGGTGTTTTATAGCTGAAGAATTGCGGGAAAGCAACTTGTAACAAAACATGTGACACATCGAAAGAGGGCTATCGACTTATACAGCATTGGCGGTCGACATCAAGAGATGTTGTGATACAGTACGCGAAGTGCGATTCTCTCGTCAGCTGCGCTGTTGTTGTACTCCGTCTCTCTAAACGACGTTGAGTACGTGCTGTTCCACAAAATACAGCGCTGATCTCCCCAAAATAGACTTCATTTGTTGCGACGGCTTAACCGGACTTCAGGCTGCTGGAGCCTACGATTCCGGTGTGTTAGGGACGAGGAAACGATGAATCGACGAACTCTGCTGCAAAATGGCCTCCTGATAGCAACCTCTTCTCTGGTCGGGCGGCGCACATTCGCGGCAACTGGCGGCTCGCGGCCGAACGTCCTGCTCCTGATGTCGGATCAGCACAAACGCAGCTGTATGGGAGCTTACGGCGATACGGTTGCGCGAACGCCGAATCTGGATGCGCTGGCGGCAAAGAGTGTTCGTTTCACGAACGCGTATTGCGCCAATCCGGTCTGCACGCCCTCTCGCGCCTCGCTGATGACGGGACTCTACAGCCACAACCACGAGGCGCAGGACAATGCCCACCCTTACTCCTTGCGGCACAAGACGATGGCCCACCACTTCGGCGCGGCGGGATACAGCACGGCGCTGATCGGCAAGATGCACTGGGTGGATGCGCAGACGCACGGCTTTGACTACAGGCTGGAGTTCAATGACTGGTTTCAATCTCTGGGACCGAAGACGGCGATCTATGCTGACGAGCTTGGGAGACCGAACTCGGGTTCGGGACAGCCGGAGATCGACGACCTTTGGCGTGACAATGGCGACCCGTGGAAGAATGTCCGGCACAAGGATGAGCGCAAGGGGTCAGTTCATGTGGGGCGAGTCTCGCTGCTCGAGGAAAAGGATCAGTTCGATTCGTTCGTCGCGCGCGAGTCCGCGCGTTTTCTGCGGAACCATCGAAGTGAGGACGGACCCTTCTTTTTGGTGAGCTCGTTCCTGAAGCCACACGATCCCTTTATGCCTGCACAGCGGTTTGCAGATATGTTCCGGCCTGAGGATATGAAGCTTCCGGCAAGCTGGGGGAAGGCTGATCTGGATTCGCTGCCGCGTGAGGTGGTGCAATCCATTCGTTATAACGGCCCCACACCCGAAGTAAGTGATGAGGCTGCGGCGAAACGGCACATGGCCTTCTACTACGCGAATCTTGCGCAGATGGATGATTGCGTGGGCCAGGTCCTAGCGGCTCTCAAGGAGACGGGGCACGATCGTGACACGATCATCGTCTACACATCCGATCACGGCGAGATGCTGGGTGATCTTGGGCTGTGGCAGAAGTTTGAGTTTTACGAAGGCTCCTGCGGTATACCGCTGCTGATACATGTGCCGGACGGCGCCAGCGGAGCGGTGGATACGCCGGTAAGCCAGGTCTCCCTCAGCGCGACGATGACCGATCTGGCGGGCGTGCGCCAGGTGACTCCCAACGATGGCGTGGGTTTTGCCGCACTGGTACGCAATCCGAAGAGCCGGGTGCAGGTAGAGCCCGTCTTTGCAGAGTATGCGTTAAATACGCCGCGCGCCAAATACATGGTGCGCGAAGGCGACTGGAAATACATCTTCTGGGCGCACGACCGCGACGAGTTGTACAACCTCAAGACCGATCCCGCCGAACTACATAATGTTGCGGCGGATGCTCGATGTCGCAACCAGGTTGAGCACCTGAAGGCTGTGCTCTTCGGCTGGCATCGACCAGAGGAGGCATAGCAAGACGCTCCTGTGCCCGCGCGTGACTCTACACGCGTCTGGCCCTTGGCTCGAGGAGGCCTCTCTTGTTATCTCGTCTTGTTCGTTTTTTCCTGGTGATTGTGTTGTTGCCGTATGCTCTGCACGCGCAGCAAACTTCTACTCTGGTGGGCATTGTCTCGGACTCTACCGGCGCCGTTGTACCGGATGCGTCGGTTTTACTAGTAAACACGGCGACGGATTTTCAACGTACGGTTATTACCAATGCGCAAGGGCAGTACACGGCCGCATCGGTGCCTGCCGGAAGCTATCGAATTGCGGTGGAGAAGGTCGGCTTCCAGAAGCTGGAGCGCGAGAACATTACTCTGCCCAGCGCAGCTACAGTAAACGTGGACCTGACGCTGCTGGTGGGCAGCAATGCGGAGACGGTGACGGTCAACGAAGCAGCATCGCTGATTCAGTCGCAGAGTGGAGTGGTGTCATCGCTGGTGGATAGCAAACAGATGGTGGCGTTGCCGCTGGCGACGAGAAACTTCACCGATCTTGTACTGCTGACACCGGGCGCGCACACGGGCTCGGCCTCGAATCTGGCTGAGGGGGGAAGCGCATACTCGATCCGCGGCGGCGCGAATTTCAGCGTGAATGGATCCATCGCAGCAGCCAACTCCTACCTGATTGATGGAATCTACGATCGCAACCTGTGGTTGAATACGCTGGTAATGGTGCCGGTGGTCGATTCAATCCAGGAGTATCGCGTGATGACGAGCAACTTCAACGCCGAGTACGGCGAGGCTGCAGGCGCGATCACCACGGTTTCTACCAAGTCGGGCAGCAACCAGATTCACGGCAGCGTGTGGGAGTTTCTGCGCAACGACCAGATGAACGCCAACAGCTACTTTGCCAAGCAGAGCGGTGTCAAGCGCGCACCGTATCGCCGCAACACCTTTGGTGCGACCGTCGGTGGACCGATCGTGCGAAATAACACTTTCTTCTTCGGTGACTATCAGGGCATTCGTCAGTCGACACCGCAGACCAGCACGACGACCATTCCCACGCTGGCTCAACGCCAGATGGTTCGGACGGGAAACTTTGCAGGCCTGGGTACGCAGATCTATAACCCTTACTCGGCGACCGGGACGGGAAGCGCGGCGAGGCGGACTCCGTTTTCCAACAACCAGATTCCGACCTCGCTGCTCGATCCTGCAGCGGTGAAGCTGGTCGATCTGCTGCCTGATCCAACTAACTCGAACGCAATCAACAACTATACGATCGCACCCGCGCTGACGCAGGACACGGATCAGTTCGATGTGCGTATCGACCAGAACCTCAATGCCAGCGACCGCCTGTTCTTCAAGTACTCGTTCGACCAAACTGAGCAGATCACGCCGGGAACGATCCGTACAGCGGATTCCGGCGTCGCAACGGTAGGGCCGTACATCGGCACGGGAGGCAAGGGCACGCGCACGCCGCTGCGTACGCAATCCGGCACGCTGGGCTACTCGCACGTCTTTACTCCCGCCACACTGCTGGAGGCGCATGCCGCCATCGTGCGCTGGAGGGCCGAGGTGACGCCACTTGGCGCCGCCTATGACTCGGCGACGGCATTGGGGATTCCGGGTATCAACTATAACGCTCTGTCCGGCGGCCTGCCTGGCTTTACCATCGCGAACTTCTCGCCGCTGGGTGATACCTCAACCTATCCGGAGAACAGCTATGTCACGACGTTCCAGTACGACGGCGACATCATTCACACCGTAGGACGACACACGATCAAGGCGGGCTTCCTCTTCCTGAGGCACCGCTTCAATGGCTTCTCGGCCTTCCCGGTGCGCGGCACCTATGACTTCAACGGACAGTTCACGCGTCAGATCGGCTCGACCAGCGCAGCGACGTCATTGGCAGACTTCGCGCTGGGCGCAACCGACGCTGCGAATCGCAATATCCTGACCGGCGAGTTTGGCATGCGGATCTTTCAGCTGGCTCCGTACATTCAGGACTCGTGGCGTGCCACCGACCGGCTGACGATTGAATACGGCGCGCGGTACGAGGTGAGTGCGCCTCCCTATGAAGTACATAATCGCTGGGCGAACTTCGACGTGAGCAGCGGGCTGCTTCGCGTCGCGGGGCTTAATGGAAACGGACGCAGGCTGCGCAACTTCGACCTGAACACCTTTTCACCAAGGGTGGGGCTGGCGTATGGATTGGACGCGCAAAAGAAGACAGTGGTGCGTGCGGGCTTCGGCATGTCCTTTGTGGATACGCTGGCGGGAGGCGCGCAGTTGTACAAGAACCTGCCGTACTACTTCGCACAGGTAACGACGACGGACAGCGCAGGCGCTCCGGCAACGCGTCTGAGCGATGGATTTTCGACGCCCGTAGCTCCGGATCCCAACGATACGGCGGCGATCTCTACAGGAAGCCCAACGGCGTGGGATGTCAATCTAAGGCAGACGGGAGTCTTCCAGTACAGCCTGGGCGTCCAGCGCGAGATCCGGCCGGACGTAATCGCCGATATCAGCTACGTGGGTACGCGATCCGAGCATCTGCTGATCAACAGCCTGAACCTTAATCAATCGCGTCCCGGGACGGGCGGTCAGAATCCTCGGCGGCCTTACTACACCATCAACCCTAACCTGGTGAATGTGGCGTATCGTACGGCTGCGGGAGATGCGTCCTACAACAGCCTGCAGGTCCACGTGGAGAAGCGTACGAGTAAGGGACTGAACTTCGGCGCTTCCTACACGTATGCGAAGTACCTCTCGGATGTGGGGAACCCCAATGGCGGTGGCAATGGAGACATTCAGGATCACAGCTGCATCCGTTGCAACTGGGGCCCCACGCCGGATGACTTTCGCCACACTTTCGTCTTCAACCATGTGTATGAGCTTCCATTCGGCAAGGACAGGCAGTATTTCTCGCACGGGCCGCTGGCGCAGATTGTAGGGCCCTGGAACCTGAGTGGTGTGTGGTCCTTGCACTCGGGCTCGCCGTTTACGGTGTTCTATGGCAGCAACGTCTCGAACTCCGCGGGGGGCGGAACGCAGCGACCGGATCGTATCGGCTCGGGAAGGCTTGCGAGCGGACGAACGACCTCGCGGTACTTCGATACAGCGGCTTTCACAGCCCCGGCTCTTTACAGCTTCGGCAACTCGGGCACGGGCATTCTCACGGGTCCCGGTTACTTCAACGTGGACCTCACGCTGGAACGCCAGTTTGTCGTAACGGAACGGATCAGGGCCGATCTGCGCGGTGAGTCCTTCAACACCTTCAACCACGCTAATTTCAATAATCCAAATGCAACCATCGGTACAACGACGGCTGGCGTAATCAGCAGCACGCAGTCGCCGCGAGTGCTACAGGTAGCCCTGAAGGTCACCTTCTAGGAGATGAGAACAATGATGGATACAAATCGCCGCGGATTCCTGCAGGCTGGTGCTGCACTAGCAAGTGGAGTGTTCATAAGGCAATCGCAGGCCCAGCCCGCGTCAGATCGTAGATACAACATCGTGTATGTGCATTCGCACGACTCGGGACGCTACCTGCGGCCTTATGGTCACAATGTGCCTACACCGAATCTCGCCCGGCTTGCCCGGCAGGGAACGCTGTTTCGCAACATGCATACGGCAGCGCCAACCTGTTCGCCGAGCCGTGCGGCTTTGCTGACGGGGCAATCCCCACATCAGGCAGGCATGCTGGGGTTGGCGCATCTGGGATGGAGCCTGCACGACTATAACCAGCACATCGTGCACACTCTCCGCGACCACGGTTATGTGACGGTACTGGCAGGCATTCAGCACGTGGCGAAGGATCCGACGGTGATCGGCTACGACGAGATCCTTCCACATGCGACGATCAGCGCGAAGGATGTGGCCCCGGCGGCGGTGAAGTTTATTCGCAGCAAACCGGACAAGCCCTTCTTCTTGGACGTGGGTTTTTTTGAGACGCATCGCGAGTTTCCAGAGCCGGTCGACAACCCGGACTATATTCTGCCACCGAGCCCGCTTCCCGACGTGCCCGCGACTCGGCGCGATATGGCGGGCTTCCACGCCAGCGCACGCATCATGGATAAAGGTGTGGGCGAAGTGCTCGACGCTCTTGAGGCAGCAGGCGTAGCAGAGAATACTCTTGTGATCAGCACAACCGATCACGGAATCGCGTTCCCAAACATGAAGTGCAATCTGCGAGATACAGGCACCGGGATCTCCCTCATCATGCGGGGGCCTGGCGTCTTCTCGAAGCCGCAGGTCAATGATTCACTGCTGTCGAACATCGATGTCTTTCCGACGATCTGCGACTATCTTGGCATCGAACATCCTCAGTGGCTCACTGGGAAATCTTTTCTGCCAGTGGTTGCGGGCGCGAGCAAAGAGGTAAATGATGCCGTCTTCTCCGAAGTGACCTATCACGCGGCATACGAGCCGAAACGCTCGGTGCGCACGGCGCGTTGGAAGTACATACGCCACTTCGATGACCGGCAGACCGTAGTGCTGCCGAACTGCGACGACGGCTATAGCAAAACCTATTGGATGGACAAAGGATGGAAGAGCCTTCCCTCCGTGACCCATGAGGAACTGTTCGATCTGGTCTTCGACCCTAATGAGCAGAACAACCTGGCGTCCAACTCCGAACCAAAGACCGTGGCCACGCTGGAGAAGTTGCGAAGTAGGCTGAATAACTGGATGAGAGAGACAAACGATCCGCTTCTCAAAGGACCAGTATCTCTTGTCGCCAACGGTCATGTCGTTCCGCAGGACGCAGATTCTCCGAAAGGATTGGGGAAGTATGTTCCGAAAGTTCTGCGTTAATTTGGGCATAACTTTATTACACGGCGCATGATCCCTCGCTGATGCTCATGGACTTCTCGAAGGCGTGCATAGTACCTACTCACAAGGAAACCCTGGAAAGTGCGGAGGCGAGAGCGACTGCCGCTGCGGATAGGTCCCCCTCGCTATGTAGGACTGGCGAGCCCCTCAGAGAAGTTCTTTTGCACGATACGAAGCTCTAGCGATTTGACATGGATACAGCACCTTTACGCCTACGAGATGCAGTACGGGGCCGGAAAAAATAATAAGATACGAGAATGTCGAAATTTCGAAAAATTTCGGCATGGACAATGAGGACACGATGTCTGCCCAATCAGGCTTCCCACCCCCCGGCCCCGGGGGTACACGCTTCACGACGCCCGTCTCGATCTTCAGATGAATGAACTGATCTCATACAGATCACGGGCTTTCAAACTTTTCGGAGAACGAGCCCTCTTAGGACGGAGCGCTCGTCCAGGACTCTTCCACGCTCTCCTAGAGCACTTTGGACAGTGTGCGGGGGCGATCGCCTTTCTCGCTTGCCACTCGAAATGACAATCTGGATGATCGCACCTCCACCAAAGGGTCGTTCTCATAACTTGACTCATCAATCTCCAGCGCCCCGAGAAGCTGCAAATCACGCGAAGCCAAAGGCTTCATCCAATAGTTCCATCGGAATCGGCGAACCACAATCCTTCTTTTCGTGACTACGGTGATCAGGATTCACATCCAACCCACTCCAAATGGATTTGGGGTGGGTTGCTGCCTGTGATAGTGAACTCATCATCGGGAAGAAGGTTCGGAAAACCACTTCTTTTACGGCTTCCATGAGATGGAACATCGCGTAAAAGCTGTCATCCAAATCAAGCGTGCAAAGCTCTCTGACAGGGATCACAAATCCATTGAACGGCCTCCGCTTCCATGATTTCCGGCATCATGCCATCACAGAGCTGGCGGAGTCGCAGGCGAGCGATGCAACTGTGATGTCTATAGCCGGCCACGTTTCGCCGAAGATGCTCCGACATTATTCGCACGTCCGTTTACAAACTAGGCGAGCAGCGCTCGACTCTTTGGGGATTAAACGATCGAGCTCTGGTGATCGTCGGTGCATGAAGCAGGGTTACGACACAAACAACGACACAAATGTGCCCTTGCGTTCAGTACCCCAACCGCATGTGCTTGATTCTATGGTGGAGCTGAGCGGGATCGAACCGCTGACCTCCTCGTTGCGAACGAGGCGCTCTCCCAACTGAGCTACAGCCCCAAAAGGATTTCCAGGCTCACCGCTGCAGGTTTTTCCTGGGTCAGAACGACCTCTCGAGTGTATCAGGAAGCGGACCTTCTCTCAATTCCTGTCCAGGTAGCCGCGAGATTCTACACATGCCGTAACTTGGGTGCCAGCCATCAATGGTTTTTCTACCCGCAGCCAGATCTCACCACCGTCTTCCACGACTCCAAGAATGGGAATCGAGAGCTTCGCTCCGCTGCGCGCGACCGCTTCCAGGGTGCCATTGTCTCCTGCCGTAAATCCACTAGCCTCCAGCCGTACCTGCCAATGCTGACGGCCTTCGGTTCTGCCCTCTTCGCGAATGTCTGCTACGACCGTGGAGAACTTCACGACGCCAAAGCTCCAGCCACCACGCCCTTGAGGGCCTCCATCTCGCGGCGGCCACCAACACAGAAAGGCGTTCGCTGATGAATGCCCGCCGGGCGGATATCCAGGATGCGGTCGACGCCGTTGGTCGCTATTCCTCCCGCCTGCTCCGCGATGAACGCCAGCGGATTCGCCTCATAGAGCAGGCGCAGTTTCCCTTTAGGCTGCTTGTCGGTTGGCGGATACAGGAAAACGCCCCCCTTCAGCAGCGTGCGATGAAAATCCGCAACCAGGCTGCCGATATACCGTGAGCTGTACGTTGTTCCCAACCCGCCTTCGCGCAGCATCGTCACATACGACCGATACTCCTCGGGCCACGACGCTGCATTGGCCTCATTCACCGAGTAGTAGCTCCCCTGCTCCGGCATCTGCATGCGATCGTTACTCAGCACAAACGCGCCGATCTTTGGATCGAGCGTGAACCCGAAGACTCCGGCGCCAGCCGTGTAGACCAGTACCGTCGAGGGCCCATAGACTACATATCCAGCTGCGACCTGGCGGAACCCCGGCTGCAGTATCGATTCCTCCAGCGTCCCCAGCTCCGCCGGCATTCGGCGCAGCACGCTGAAGATCGTGCCCACATTCACGTTCACGTCGATGTTGCTCGACCCATCCAGCGGATCGAAGACCAGGATGTACTTTCCCGTCTCAGCATCGCGGTTGAAGGTAACTGGCTCTTCATCCTCTTCGCTGACCAATGCCGCTACACTATCGCGGAGGCCAAGACAGTGCAGCATTGCCTGATTCGCATAGACGTCCAGCTTCTGCTGCTGCTCTCCCTGGACATTTTCCGCGCCCGCAGCTCCAAGAACGTCGCTCAGACCGGCAGAGCGAATCTTCGCCTCGATCATCTTGGTCGCCAGCGTAATTCCGCTCAGCAGCCAGCTGAAGGTCCCCGTCGCCTCGCGGCCGGTCGACTTCAGCAACGCCTGCTGCTGCTGAAGGATATGCTGCTGCACTGTCGTAATCATTGCCATACTGTCGCGCCCTCGCGATCGCCGGATCGTCAACTTTCATCCTACGTTGAGAGATCGATCTTCAACCAGGGCTGCTTGCGAATATCGAAACACCGCACCGATATTCGAATTACGGTATAGATTTTCTGCCTGCTCAGGCCCTGGAGAATGGCTGCTCCAGGGAAGGACTCTGCGGCGTGAACATATCTCCGCCGTCGGGCGTTACCACCCAGTCGTCCTCCAGCCGAATCCCAAACTCGCCCACGATATAGATTCCAGGCTCGTCCGAAAACGTCATGCCCGACTCCAGCGGCAGGCTGTTCCCCCTTACCAGATAAGGCCATTCATGCTCGTCCATGCCTATACCGTGCCCCAGACGATGTGTGAAGTACTTGTAGTCCGGACCAAACCCGGCGTCCGAGATCACCTTCCGGGCCGCATCATCAACGGCGTGGCACGGAGTCCCTGCCTTTCCAGCTGCCAACGCAGCCGACTGTGCTTTGTGGACGATATCGAAGACCTTCTTCTGCTTATCCGAAGCCTTGCCCAGCACAAAAGAACGCGAGATGTCCGACTGATATCCCTCCACTACGCAGCCGTCGTCCAGAAGAATGATCTGGCCCTCCTGAATCACCTGCGGGTGCAGAGAGCCGTGCGGCAGTGCGGAATACTCCGCCACCTGGCACGACGCATCCCCTGGAAATCCCGTCCGCTCGTACCCGACACCGATCAGGTCGGTGACGTGACGGTTCGTCATACCCGGTTCCAGCGACTTCCAGGCCGCCTCGTAAACCTTCAGCGTGTTATCGTTCGCCAACCGCATCAGCGCCAGCTCGGCCGTTGATTTCACAGCGCGGCAGCCGGCGGTTACAGGAGTTCCGCTCACCACCGTCAGCGTCGGACTTGCGTGGGCAATACCGTCAGCGAAGGCAAACTGCGTCCGTTCCTCCACGCCGACACGACCGTTCGCAATTCCTGCTTCTTTAAGGGCCTTAGCCAGCAGCGCGTAAGGACTGTCGTCCTCGTTCCACGTATAGACACGCGTCACCGAAGCCTGCGGGAGGGTCGCCGCTTTTGCCTCCATGCGCTCGCGAACCCGTCCTTCCTCAAATACGGGACACACCACAAACGGATTGCCCTTCGCCGGAAGAACCCACGCAAAGAACCGCTCCGACTGCCCCCAGCGCAGGCCTGTAAAGTACGTTAGAGACGTTCCTGTGCAGATCACCAAGGCATCAAGCCGGTTCTTCACCAGCAGCCCTCGCGCCCGCTCTACGCGATGCTCACGCTCTCCGAGCTTAATCGGCACGGCCTCAGAGCGGCGGTCTGTAAGAGCCGCAATCGCCGGAGGAAGCTGTTTCATCTCACGTCCGGAGCCGGACGAATGCTGCGCCTCGATCGGCAAAGACGGCGCCGCAACTGCTGCTGATGCGGCGAATAGAAAGCTTCGTCTGCTTGGCATGTGCGGATTGTATCCAATCGCCACAAATACGAGCGCAAAACCATCTCCACAGAGGTCTCCATTCCACAGGGGACTCAGAACCGCGTCCCCGCGCGTAATAACTCTCGCGAACGCGTACGATGAGAGCCCTGCCAGACGCCTCAATTCGAATCTTGTGAAAGCTGCCGTCTGGCTTGAACCGCGTAGGCCTGTACACCACCTGGTACTGGTTTCTTACCTGTTCCTCAATCTCCTTAAGATCGCGAAGTGTCCGTTGGATCCTGCTCATAGAAGATGCGTCCTCCGGTCTTCGCTGCCAGGTCACTTGCCTTGTCCCACCCAACTTCCTTAATCTCATCCTCTATGGATCAAAATCGCTGGACCACTGTGGACCGCTATCTCACCGAGACTCTCCTTCCACCCGACCACAGCATGGACGATGCGCTGGAAGCTAACGCCTGCGCAGGCCTTCCTGCGATCGACGTCGCCCCCAATCAAGGCAAGATGCTTCACCTCCTTGCCCGCATCCAGGGCGCGCGGCGCATTCTGGAGATCGGCACGCTTGGCGGATACTCTACCCTCTGGCTTGCGCGAGCGCTTCCCTCTGATGGTCGCCTGGTCACGCTCGAGCTGGAGCAGAAACACGCGACCATAGCGCGCTCCAACCTCGACCGTGCCGGCGTCTCGGCGCTCGTCGACATCCGCGTCGGCCCGGCGCTCGATTCCCTCGCCGCCCTTTATGCCGAGCAGCCCACACCCTTCGACTTTATCTTCCTGGACGCCGACAAGCCCAACAACCCCAACTACCTGGACTGGGCCGTCAAGCTCTCCCGCCCCGGAACACTCATCCTCGCCGACAACGTTATCCGCGACGGAGCCATCGTCGATCCCGGCAATCCAGACCCGCATATCAGGGGAACCCGCGAGTTCCTTGAAAAACTCGGCAGGCATCCACGCCTCGACGGCACAGCCATCCAGACCGTCGGCGTAAAGGGCTACGACGGCTTCGCGTTAGCGATCGTCAAATCTTAATTTGCAGATGGGATTCGCAAAGGGCCATCCTCACTCGACTCGAGGATGGCCCTTTGCGCTAAGTAAGGTCGTCCGTATTGAAGGGAGCTCGCTTCCGGCCCAGTGCCGAGATATCCCTCGACTCGCCCACCAGGCCCTTCACCACCTCATCGATGTCGTCATCCACCTCGGCAGTGGCGGCCATTCTCACCGGAGCATCCGCCAGCTTCACACTCTCCAGCAGCACCGTCGCGTGCGCAACGGCGACACCATCCTGGTTCAGCCCTTCTGGGGTCTTTGCCTTGATGCCAACCTCTCCCGGCTTTACTCCCAGCAGCTCGGCGACGCGCTCGCGCAGCTCACCGGCGATCGGAACAATCTTCGGACGGGCCATCACCAGCACTGTATCGACATTCACGATCTTGTACCCTGCCGTCGCTACCTCTTCCAACGCCGTCTGCAGAAAGATATCCGAGGCCGCACCCTTCCACCGCGGATCGCTGGGAGGAAAGAACGTCCCAATATCGCCGGCAGATACCGCTCCCAGCAACGCATCGGTGATGGCATGCAGCAAAACATCGCCATCGGAGTGACCAGCCAGACCCTCCGGATGCTCAATCTTCAGCCCGCCGATCACCAGCGGCACGCCCGGCTTGAACGCATGCGAATCAAATCCGTACCCGATCCTCATGCTCATCGCGCACCCGCCTGCTGTAGATAGAACTCAGCCAACTCGATATCGCCCGGCTGCGTAATCTTGAAATTCCTGGCCGATCCCGGCACCACCGCAACCTCCACCCCTGCTCGCTCCAGCAGGCTTGCTTCGTCAGTTCCTGCGAATCCATCGGCCTCTGCTTCTGCAAACGCCTTCCGCAGCAGGCCAACCCGTGCACCCTGCGGCGTCTGCGCCAGCACCACGCGTTCGCGCGGAATCGTCGCCGTAATGATCGCGCCTTCGGCCGTGCGCTCCACCTGCTTGATCGTATCGACCGCCGGCAGTCCCACAATCGCCGCCCCATGCCGCTCCACGGCATCGATGGTCCGCTCGATCGTCGCAGCGTCAATCAGCGGTCTGACCGCATCATGCACCAGCACAAGATCGTCGTCGCTCGATTGCAGTCCGGCCAATGCGTTACTCACGGACTCCTGCCGCGAATCGCCGCCCTCGACCACATGCACGCGGGGACCAAGACCATATTCCTGAATCTGCTGCGTCACGCGCTCGCGTTCCGTTCCCCGCACAGCGACGCATACAGCATCCACGCGCTCAACCTCAAGAAAGGCCTTCACCGAACGCACGAGAACCGGAACTCCGCCGATCGCCAGAAACTGCTTCGGCGCAGCTGCATGAGACCCGGCAGCCATCCGTGTACCGATGCCCGCTGCCGGAAGAATGACAAAAACTCGCATAAACGCGAAGTATACAAGATCATGGCGCCGTTTCCCGCCCGCTCCCGAACCCTTGGTATTCAGCGAGTAATAATAGCTCTGTGCCGCAACCCACTTCTCCCTCCGACCACTACCGGCAGCGGCTTCAGGCGCGTGAGCTTCGCGTCAGGCACCTGGAAACCATTCACATCCGCCTCGGCTACCTTCGCCTCCTCCTTGCGGCGGCGCTAGCCGCGCTTGTGTGGATCTACCTTGCGGGACACACCCTCTCGGCCCTGTGGCTCGGCGTGCCTGTTCTTCTCTTCATAGCCGTGGCTGCCTTCCACGCAAAGCTCCTTGCGCGACAAGCGCTCGCTCAGCGAGCCGTCGATTTCTACCGCCACGGCCTCGCCCGGATCGAAGACAAGTGGCAGGGCACGGGTGCCCGCGGCGAGCGCTTCGATGTCTCCGAGCATCTCTACGCCTCCGACCTCGACCTCTTCGGCCACGGAAGCCTTTTCCAGCTTCTCTCCGCAGCCCGCACCCTCATGGGTGAAGACACCTTGGCAGACTGGCTCCTTCGCCCATCGTCACTCGACGCTATTCGCCAGAGGCACCAGGCCATCCCCGACCTCCGCGACCGGATCGACTTTCGTGAGGCCATGGCCGTCTCCGGAGAATCCCTCGAGGCAGCCGTCCATCCCGATCAGCTCACAGCCTGGGCGCAATCCCCGCTCCAGCTCCCCAGTCAGATCATTCGTTGGTTTTCATTGTTTCTCTCCATCCTCATGGTCGCGACGGCCGTCTATTGGAGTTTCACCGGCCTGCGGTATCCCTTCTTCCTTGTCCTCCTGCTCGAAGGGAGCGTCGTCGCCACTCATCGCGCCCGCGTCAACACCGTCCTTCACCAGACCGAACACGCCCTGGCTGATCTCAAACTCATCTCCTCGCTGCTGGCCCACATAGAAGCCGAAGACTTCAAGACGCCGTACCTTCAGGAGCTCAAGAACAGCCTAGCCACCCGGCAGGTCACAGCGTCGAAAGCCATCTCCCGACTCGACACCATCGGACAGTACATTCAGTCGCTTGAGAATCCCCTGATGCGCCTGATCGACATTCCCCTTCTCTACTCCGTTCAGGTCGCCTTCGCCGCCGACTCCTGGCGCCGCCAGTTCGGTGCGGCTGTACCGGCGTGGCTCTCCGAACTGGGCCAGATGGAAGCCCTGCTCTCACTCACGACCTATAGCTTTGAGCACCCGGAAGACCCTCTGCCCACCTTCGTCTCCGGACCTCCCTGCTTTCAGGCCCGGAACATCGGCCACCCCCTCATCCCTGCTTCACGCTGCGTCCGCAACAATCTCTCGCTTGATTCCGAACAACGCGTCGTGCTCGTCAGCGGCTCCAACATGTCCGGCAAGAGCACTCTAATGCGGTCCGTCGGCATCAATACCGTCCTCGCCATGGCTGGAGCCCCCGTCCGCGCCCAGTCGCTCCAGCTCACGCCCCTGCACATCGGGGCCAGCATTCTCATCAACGACTCTCTGCAGAAGGGCGCCTCTCGCTTCTACGCCGAGATCACCCGCTTGCGCCACATCCTCGATCTCGCGACCGGGCACCCGCCCCTGCTCTTTCTCCTCGACGAGCTACTCCAGGGAACCAACTCCCGCGACAGGCTCATCGGGGCCGAAGGCATTCTTCGGGCGCTGCTCGAAACCAATGCCATCGGCCTCATCAGCACCCACGACCTCGCCCTGACGGCGCTGCGAAGCGACTTCCTGCACAATATGCACTTTCAGGATCAGATTGATGACGGAAAGATGAAGTTCGACTACATTCTCCGCTCCGGCCCGGTAACCCGCAGCAATGGAGTCGAGCTGATGCGCCTCATCGGCCTCAATGTCTAGATAAGTTTTCTTAAAAAACGTGTCAACCTGAGCGAAGGCGCAGCCGAAGTCGGAGGATCTGCGGTGCGGGATGTTGGCTGAGGCCAGCATCCCGCTTTCGGCCGAGACGTATTCATCCATTTTTCAGTTTGCAGCACAGCTTTTCTGGACTATATTCTGCTCACCATCGAGGTTGTCCGGTTGCCGTATGAGTCTGCACGCTTATCTTAAGAAGGCACTCCCCTCCCCACTGCGTCGCAGGCTCGCACCTCTGGCAAAGACGGTCTACAGAAACGATCTCAACCAGCTCGCTCTTCACTTCCACACCGATAAGTGGGGCAAACACTGGTACACCCAACACTATCAGCGCTACTTCCACGAACTGAGAAATAAGCCGCTCAATATCCTCGAGATTGGCGTCGGAGGTTACGAAGACTCCGGAGCCGGCGGGGAATCACTGCGCATGTGGAAGACGTACTTCCCAAAAAGTCGAATCGTCGGCATCGACCTATGCGATAAGACCCATTTCCGCGAGCATCGAATCGACATACGCCAGTGCGATCAGACCGACGAGAAGGCACTCCGTGCCCTTTCGGCCGAGTACGGCGGGTTCGACATCATCATCGATGACGGCAGCCACCTCAATGCGCACATCATCACTACCTTCACCATCCTCTTCCCTCTGCTCCGGCCGAATGGAATCTACAGCATCGAAGACACTCAAACCTCATACTGGCCCGGGTGGGGAGGAGGGATGAAGAACCCGCAATCCGCCATGAGTTTCTTCAAAAATCTCTCCGATGGCCTGAATCACGTCGAGTATCCCCTCGAGCAATACGCCCCAAGCTACTTCGACCGGAACATTGTAGAGATGGCTTTCTTTCACAATCTCATCCTCATCCGCAAGGGAGCGAACAACGAGCAATCAAACGCCCCCGACCTGCTCAAACGAGAGATGAAAGCCTCGCAGGATGTCTCATCGATCACTCTGCCGATGTAATCAAGTCCCCGTAAGTCGATGGGGACAGATCAGAATTTCAGCATCATCTCGCTCGTACCTCCAAAACCGAACTTCTCATAGATCGGCCTCCCTGCAGCCGATGCATGCAGCGATACGACTTTGATCCCACGCCCCCGCGCCTCTTCCACGCCAGCCTTTAGAAGCCGGTATGCCAGCCCCTGGCCGCGGGCCTCCGGCACGACGTAAAAGTTCAGGAGATAGGCGCGCAAGGGCTGCGGATCATGCCAGTGAGGGGGAAAATCCATCAGCCACATCCCACCTCCGCCCACAACAGCTCCCTCGTTCTCGACCAGCCAGCCAAGATACCGGCCATCCCCCAGCCGTTCTCTGACCCAGGGAAGAAATGCCTCAGCCACCTCACGCAATCGCTCAGGATCATCGAGTCCCATCTCCGCAAACATCCTGCGTCGATGTTCCGTAATCAGCTCGGCATCTGCCTCTGTCGCCAATCTCATCTCAAACATCTGCCAAGTATAAAAACAATACGCTTACACAGCCGTTAGCAGAGCGCGCAATGCCCCAGGTAGCCACGCTCTTCCGCAGCGAAAACATCCGTTTTATAGATCGCTCTAGATGGAAGGTGTCATCCTGAGCGAAGGCGCAGCCGAAGTCGAAGGATCTGCGGTTCCCCCTCTTCCCGTGTCCATCCTGTCCAGGGTTGAACATCTATCTCCCGCAGCCGCTAACATACAAAGTTGATGCCGAACGCACTTCCCTTTAGCCGAGAAAACATCCGCCCCGGCGATCGCATCTGCGTCGCGATTTCTGGAGGCGCTGACTCCGTTGCGCTGCTTCTCGCGCTCCAGGAAGCCAACACCGCAGTCCGCGATTCCCTCGGAGTCGGCCTCTCCGCCGCCCACGTCCACCATGGCATCCGCGATGCCGCCGAATCCGACGCCGACCTCGCCTTCGTCCGGAACCTCTGCCTCGAGCACGACATTCCCCTGCACATCCACCACGCCGACGTCCCCGCCCGCGCCGCGGAAAACCGCGAGACCATCGAAGAAGCCGCCCGCGAGACCCGCTATGCCTTCTTCCGCAATCTCATCGCCTCCGGCCACGTCGACTCCGTCCTGACCGCCCACACTCTCGACGACCAGGCAGAGACCGTCCTGATGAAGCTGCTCCGCGGAGCCTGGACCGAAGGCTTGTCGGGCATTCACCCGGTGGTCCCTGTCGAAGTCTCGGCCTCCTCTACCCAGAGTCCTGCCCGGACCGGAAAGATCCTCCGGCCGATGCTCTCTACCACCCGTGCCCAGATTGAGTCCTTTCTCAAGGCCCGCAACCAGCCCTGGCAGACCGACTCCACCAACAGCGATACGACATATACACGCAACCGTATCCGCCATGAGCTGATGCCTCAGCTCCGCACCTTCAACCCGTCCATCGACCAGAGTCTGGCCAACCTGGCCGAGCTGGCCCGCGAGGAGGAGTCCCGCTGGCAGGCCGAGCTCGCCCGCATCCTCCCCCAGGTCCTTCTCCCCGGCAAACCCGTCCGCGGGGGAGGCCGATCCGTCGCCACAGCTCCTGGCAGCGCCACGATCTCGATCGAGATCGACCGTCTCCGCTCCCTCGATCCCGCCCTGCGTCGCCGGATCCTGCGAGCCGCCGCCCGCCAGCTCGGCTTCCGGCTCAGCTTCGACGAGACCACTCGCCTGCTCGCGATGGCAGGCTTCGCCACCCTCCCCACCGTAGCCGCCCGATCCGGCGCCTCCGTACACCTGGCCCAGGGCCTCCGTGCCCAGCGCTCAGCGCGAGAGATCCAGCTTTCCCGCGAGTAAACACATAACAAAAGGCTTAGCACTGTCGAGACGAGGCGCCGTGGAGAACACCACCGCATGGCATCATCACAGCGCCACCGTCCCACGCAAAACAAAGTGTCCTCCTGAGCGAAGCCCGAAGGGCGAAGTCGAAGGATCTGCGGTTTCGCGGGAGCGCCGCAGACGCCAGCGCCGGGCCGAACTCTCCGGAGAACCTTCCCATGCGAAGCCAGCAGAAAACCTCTATTCCGGCTTTGAATCTTTGCCCCACAGAGTAGAATCTTAAGCATCTGACGGTGTAGG
This sequence comes from Edaphobacter sp. 12200R-103, assembly GCF_010093025.1. Taxonomy (GTDB): domain Bacteria; phylum Acidobacteriota; class Terriglobia; order Terriglobales; family Acidobacteriaceae; genus Edaphobacter. The sequence goes on from NZ_CP048114.1 coordinate 2,042,152, forward strand.
ACCGTTACCACGGTTTGCACGGGTGAAACCGGCTCTCCATGGAACCTTCCTTTATTGCTATCGTCTAACGATGTAGGCTCCCCTGAAGGCTCCGTGCACAAGGGCGCCGGGTCTGACAAGCCGTCCAGGCAATTGCGGCGACGCAGACAAGGAAAATGAGGAATACCGCTTTGAACTCGACCGTCAAACAAATTCTGATCTGGGTCTTCATGATCACCTGCCTCGTATTTCTGTGGCAGTTTGTCGTCAAGGGCACAGGCTCCGGCCAGGAAAAGAACATCAGCCTCACGCAGCTTCTCAATGACGCTGATCAGGGCAAAGTCGCCGATGTCATGGTCAATGGCTCCGAGGTGACCGGCCACTGGAAGGACGACAAGGCCCAGTTCCACACCACGATCCCGGCCAATTACCCGGACATGTACAAGACGCTGCGCGACCATGGCGTCAATATCAGTATCAAGGATCAGAACTCGAACGCGTGGCTTGGTTTCCTCATCCAGCTCGCGCCCTTCGCTCTGCTTCTTGGTCTCTGGTTCTTCCTTCTGCGCCAGATGCAGTCCGGTGGCAACAAGGCGATGAGCTTCGGCAAATCGCGCGCCCGCCTGCTTTCCATGCAACAGAAGAAGATCACCTTCAAGGACGTTGCCGGTGTTGACGAGGCCAAGGAAGAGCTCAAGGAGATCATCGAGTTCCTCCGCGAGGCTCAGAAGTTCCAGCGTCTCGGCGGCCGCATCCCCAAGGGCGTTCTGCTCGTCGGACCTCCCGGAACCGGCAAGACCCTGCTGGCCCGCGCTGTCGCCGGCGAGGCAAATGTTCCCTTCTTCTCCATCTCCGGCTCGGACTTCGTAGAGATGTTCGTCGGCGTAGGCGCAAGCCGCGTCCGCGACCTCTTCGAGCAGGGCAAGAAGAATGCCCCCTGCATCATCTTCATCGACGAGATCGACGCTGTGGGCCGTCATCGTGGCGCAGGCCTCGGCGGCGGACATGACGAGCGCGAGCAGACCCTCAACCAGCTCCTGGTCGAGATGGACGGCTTTGAGGCCAACGACGGCGTCATCCTTGTCGCTGCCACCAATCGGCCCGACGTTCTTGACCCGGCGCTTCTCCGCCCCGGCCGTTTCGACCGTCGCGTGATCGTCGATCGTCCGGACATCCGTGGCCGCGAAGAGGTTCTCAAAGTACACGCCAAGAAGGTCCCCATGGCTGAGGACGTTGATCTCAACGTGCTGGCTCGTGGGACCCCGGGCTTCTCCGGTGCCGACTTGGCCAACATGGTCAACGAGGCCGCCCTCACCGCCGCCCGATACAACCGCAAGGCCGTACACATGTACGACTTCGAGGTTGCCAAAGACAAGGTGATGATGGGCGCCGAGCGTAAGTCCATGCTCCTGACTGACGAGGAGAAGAAGGTGACTGCGTATCACGAGGCTGGCCACACGCTGGTCTCCGCCCTGCGCGAGCACTCCGATCCTCTCCACAAGGTCACCATCATTCCCCGAGGAATGGCTCTCGGTGTGACCGTCTACCTCCCTGAGGAAGACCAGCACACCGTCACCAAGGAGTACCTCGAGACGCGGCTCGCCACCCTGATGGGCGGACGCTGCGCTGAAGAGATTTTCCTGGGCAAGATGACCACGGGCGCAGGCAACGACATCGAGCGCATCACCGACCTCGCCCGCAAGATGGTCTGCGAGTTCGGCATGTCCAAGCTCGGGCCCATGACCTTCGGCAAGAAGGAGGAGCAGATCTTCCTCGGACGTGAGATCGCACAGCACCGCGACTTCTCCGACGAGACTGCCCGCCAGATCGATGCCGAGGTTCGTGTCTTCGTCGATACCGCCTATCAGTCGGCCTACAACATCCTGAACACCAATCAGGACATCATGCACCGTCTGGCTGGAGCCCTGCTGGAACGCGAGACTCTGGATGCCAACGAGATCAAGCTGATCATCGAAGGCAAAGAGCTGCCTCCACTGCGCTCCGCTCTCGCTGGCGTAGATCCCGGTGCGGGCGGCGAAGCCCAGAAGGTTCTCAAGCCGGAGTCGGGCCGCAAACCGGGCTTCAACGAGGGGCAGCCGTCTCCTGCATAACCAACTTCAACCCAACGTCAAAAGAGGGGCAGCCACATCGGCTGCCCCTCTTTTTTCTTGCAAAATGTAGTAACCATCAAAGCGAGTCTTGATGGTTACTACATTTTTGAGCCTTAGGCTCGCTTGGTCGACTTGGAAGGCGTCTTGCTCTTCCCGGAAGACTTCTTCCCGATGGCCTGGTCTCCGGGAGAAGTCGTCGTTTTCTGGGCTTCGTCCTGCTTGCCCCGATCTTCGCCTTCGATCTTGCCGTTGATTGTCTGGACGGAGAGGCCGCCGCCGGGGGTATCCATCTTCGGATCGACCACGTGCAGACCATACATCGTGGTCCAGGGTCCACGCATATCGGTATCCCCTTCGCTTCCGTCGCCCATGGAGCCATTGAAGTACTCGTCGACGATTCCGGGCGTTGGCTTCAGCATTCCGATCGAGAACGGCGGCTTCTCCATGCTCTCCAGCGCTGCCTGGAATGCCTTCATGTGAGTGATCTCGCGGGTCATCAGGAACTGCAGGGCGTCGATGCTGCCCGGATCGTCGGTATGATCGATCAGGCGTTCATACACGATCTTCGCTCGTGCCTCCGCCGCGATGTTGCTGCGAAGGTCCACATCCAGCTCTCCAGTGACCTTCAGGTAGGTAGCTGTCCACGGATTTCCCATGGAGTCGAAGAGCGCTACGCCCCCTCCCCCGGCGATGGTCACCAGCGGATCCGCCTCGGCGGCCTCGCGGTTGGTCTTTAGCGGCTTCAGATGCATCCGGATTAAGGCCCCCACAACCTCCAGATGACTAAGCTCCTCAGTGCCAATGTCCAGCAGAAGATCCCGGCGCCCGATATCTTCCAGGCAGTTCCAGCCCTGGATCGTGTATTGCATCGCTGCAGCCAGTTCGCCGTTTGCCCCACCGAACTGTTCCAGCAACATGTTGCCGAAGCGTACATCCGGCTCCCCGATGTTGACGGTATACATCAACTTTTTGACGTGGTGATACATAGAGAAAACCTCACATCCTGATATACGTGCCCACGTGCCCTTTCCCACTACGATGCCAAATATTCGCCATTCGGCGGTTCGCCATCGTGGATTCGCAAGATGCGACAATAAAACCAACCGCATGAAGCTCCGCCTCGCACTTTCTCTTGCACTCTCCACGCTCCTCACCGGCTGCGGCTATCACACCGCCGGGTCGGCCACGCACATCCCGCCCAACGTTCGAACGATGGCCGTGCCCATCTTTTCTACACGCACGCAGGCCTACCACACGGAGATGGACTTTACGCAGGCTGTCATACGGGAGCTGAACACCCGCACGCGGTATCGCGTTCTGAATACGGACGCAACCGACGCGGACGCAATCCTTCGCGGCACTATCCTCAGCCAGACCATCACGCCACTGACCTATGACGCCAATTCAAGCCAGTCGTCCAGCTACCTGGTCTCGGTGACAGCCAGCGTGGTGTTGACCGCTCACGACGGCAGTGTGCTTTATCGCAACGATGCCGTTACGTTTCGCGAGCAGTATCAGTCCACCCAGGACGTAAACACCTTTATCCAGGAAGGATCGCCGGCGATCTCGCGGATGTCGCGCGACTTCGCGCAGACCCTGGTCAGCGATATGCTCAATTCCTTCTGAACTTCGACAATTCTTCTCCCTTGGCGATCTATACACACCGGATCGCCATTCATTTGGAGAAATGCCCCCCAAAGGTCATAGTAGAGGTGGGGTTTTACTCTCGACAGGTCCGTCTTACGCCATGCCTTCATCGCTTCGCAGCTTTGCCTCCACAGACCGGTTTTTAGCCGAGATCGCCTCGTCCTCTTCGATGCGTCCCGGCTACGTTCTCATCGGCGATGAGATCTTTCTGTACGACCGCTGCCGCCGCGCTGTCCTCTCCACGCTCATCCCTGAAGGCACCCGCGACTTTTCGCTCCACGACCTGGACCTGGCCGAGACCAGCATCTTTGAGGCGCTCGATCGAGCACAGACCCCGTCGCTGATGGCGCCCTTCCAGGTGCTCTTTATCCGCAACCTGAAGCAGCTCTATGGCCGCGGATCGAAGAAAGAGGAGTTTGCCGCGATCGAAGCCTACTTCCGGTCGCCGAATCCGCAGGCGCTGCTGGTGTTTGTTGCAGATCACATTCGCATTCCCACCGACGTGCGCCGCATGGACTACCAGGACAAGGAACGGTACGACCGTATCCGAGAGACCTTGGGGGAGTGGTGCGGGATGGTAGAGCTTGCGCGGGTCGACGAGAGCGACGCCGTGCGCTGGATTGCGGAGACGGCGGAGCTACGGGGCGTCCGATTTGACCCTGATGCCGCCCGAGAGCTTGCCGACTCGCTGGGAGCCGACATGATGCTGATCTCCAGCGAGTTCGAAAAGCTGTTGCTGTATGCAGGAGCGCGAGGCAACGAAGAGATCGCAAGGAATCGCGTCACGCTGGGCGATGTGGAGACGATGGTGCTCGCCGCCAAACAGCGCTCGCTCTATGAACTGACGGATGCGATCTCCCAGCATGATCGGCCACGGGCGCTTGCGCTGCTGCACGGATTACTGAACGCCTCCGATGGGGGCGAGGATGCGGCCATCGGGCATCTCTACATGCTGGCTCGCACCTTTCGCCAGATGATGATCATCGTGGAGAAGAATGTGCGAGATTCGCGCGCGATCTGGCAAGCCCTGTGGCAGGGTTTCCGCATGCCTCCGTTTGCGGCGGAAGACCTCATCCGTCAGGCCCGCCGCTACAAGTCGCGACGCGAGCTTACCCGGGCGCTGCGGCTGGTGGCACGGGCAGACCTCGAACTGCGCAGCTCCCCCGCAAACAAGCTGCTGGTTCTGGAGCGGCTGATCCTGGATCTGTGTGCCGAACCGAAAACCGCATCTTACGATTCTTCTCTTCAATTTGCGATGGAGCTTTAGCGGGCAGGAAGTGCGAACAATCACTGACGGGAAGCCGACTTGGCATTACCAATTTGCTGAGAATGATTCTCTAAATGAGTCTGATACGCATCAGGAAATCTAGCGCTCTGGAGAGCACACATTCTCCATTGAGGCATCAGCGCTCAAGCAATATCGCGTAGTACATACTCACGGGTACTTTTCAAGATTTGTTTGGCCGTTGCTTCATGGGAGGCGATACTTGCCAACGTAACGGCACCCACAAGCGCACTGCTGATTGCAGTGGCTAGCGTTCGAGGATGCGGCTTATCCATTTTGGCGAGATGGCTCTCAAGCAGACGGACGAATCTCTCATAACCCAGAAGGGCGACGCTTCGTACATCCTCGCTTGTCCGCTTAAGCTCCGATCCGAGCATTGCCAGAGGACATAGATCCACATCACTGACAGCAGGCGACTGGCTGAGATACAACGTGATGATTGTCGTCAGTGCATCCCGAGGGGACATCCCGGCGGTTCGTTCTTCAAACATTGCGAAGAGATTTGCCAAAACCTCATGGTAGGCCTCCTCCAGCAATTGCTCTTTGGAATCGAAGTGGCGGTAAAACCCGCCCTGCGCTATCCCGGACGCAGACATGATCTCTCGGGTGCCTACAGAGGAGATGCCTTCTGTAAGAAATAGACGAGACGCATTGGACACGATTCGCGCCCTCGATTCCGCAGCTTCCGATCGCGATTTCCGCATGAACTAGGACCTCGTTAACATTGTCGCATCTTTTAGAGGTCATATGAACTCTAAAAGAGAACACATCAAGTCGCTGAACGGAGCAAATGAAAGGAATCTCTTTATGAAGAATCACGAGCCACCTCAAATCAGCACAAACGAAAGGTTCTTCCTTGTAACAGGGGCGACCGGGGACACAGGGCGGCCTACGGTCAAACTGTTGCGCGAGAAGGGATACCGGGTTCGAGCCTTGGCAAGGAGAGAGGATCAACGTGCACAGGATCTGCGCGAGCTGGGCGCGGAAGTTGTGATTGGCGACATGCTGAATCTCAACGACATGAGAAAAGCCATCAAAGGAGTCACGGGCGCTTACTTCGTCTTTCCTCTGGCTGATGGTCTTGTTGAAGCATCCGTCGTCTTTGCTCAGGCGGCGAAGGAAAAGAAACTCGATCTCATCGTCAACATGTCGCAGAAGCAATCGCGGCCTTTTGCTCACAGTCCAGCGACCACAAAGCATTGGCTCACAGAGCAGGTTTTCACGTGGTCCGGCGTTCCCACCGTTCATCTACGAGTCACGTTCTTTGCGGAGTGGCTGCTCTATATTGCCCATCTCATTCGTCAAGGCCGCTACGCAACGCCATTCGACGCGGAGAGCCGATTTGCCCCGATCCCTGCAAGCGACATTGCACGGGTGATCGTTGGAGTGCTCGAACACCCTGAGAAGCATGTTGGCGCCACGTACCAGCTACATGGCCCCGTCGAGTACAGTCATCAGGAGATTGCTGGCGTTCTATCGCAGACTCTCAACAAGCGGATCGACTTCGAACATGTGACGGTACCGGCGTTCCTCAAACTGCTGGGCATGGAAGGCGATAACGCGAAACGGGCGCACTTTGAAGCAGTTCGGATCGATCAGCAGGAAGGCCTTTTAGCTGGAACAGATAGCACAGGCGCCGAGATCATCGGTCATCCACTCATGACTCTTGAGGAGTTCATTCTCACAAACAAACGCGTTTTGAGCTAATTAGCAAGCGCGGGCGCAACCATCACACGTCCGCGCCCTTTCGTTTCATACGAGCAATGTCGATCACTACCGAGAAACGCTCATAGCGAAGGTGAAATGAATCGCTTCCACTATGCTGATTCTCTCGAACAATCCAGTTCCTCCGCAAAATGCAGGCAGAGTAATTCCGTCCTTCCCTCTCAAGAGAGAGTTATCCTCGATCAATCATGAAAAAAAGTCTCTTTGTTGCTGCTCTCAGCCTTGTCCTGCTTGCCTGCTTACCTTCCATCGCGGAATCTCCCGCTGTGGGCATCACCAAGGAGTTCATCTACACCACGGCGCCGTTTCCTTCTGCGCACGCATCGACACTCGTACAGCTGAAGAACGGCGACATTCTCGCGGCTTGGTTCGGCGGAGCAAAAGAGGGCGCTAGCGATGTGGCGATCTGGGGTGCGAGGCGAACTTCTGCGGGCTGGTCGGAGCCCTTCCTGCTGGTGCGCGAACCCAATGTGCCCTGCTGGAATCCCGTGCTGTTCGAGAGCCCTGATGGAAGGCTTTGGCTGTACTACAAGTACGGACGCAATCCACGCGAGTGGACGGGGGCACGACTGGTGAGCGCAGACCAAGGCAAAACCTGGTCGCGGCCGGAGCATCTTGCCGCCGGCGTCCTGGGCCCCATTAAGGACAAGCCACTGGTTCTGCCCAACGGCACGATCGTCAGCGGGACTTCGGTCGAGAGCTACTCGGCGTGGGCCGTATGGGTAGACCGCAGCACCGACAATGGCAAGACGTGGCGCCGCTCCGGACCGGTCACCGTTCCCCATAACCTCATGCCTTCACCTGCACCGGTTCAGCCTCCTCTGAAGTCAGGCTCCGAACACGTTACCGGCATCATTCAGCCCACGATCGTTCAGATCAGCAAGAAGCATCTGCGTCTTTATGCGCGGTCCACCCGCGATATCGGGCGTATCTGTGCGGCGGACTCTTACGACGAGGGCATCACCTGGACCGACGCGCATCCGCTGGAACTTCCAAATCCAAACTCCGGCATCGACGCTGTTGGATTACACGATGGCCGCATCATAATGATCTACAACAACACCACCAGCGGGCGCTCGCCGCTGAACCTGGCAGTCAGCAAGGATGGAGAGCACTTCACGATGTTTTCCACGCTGGAGAGCGAGCCTGGAGAATATTCGTACCCCGCCATCATTCAGGGCCGGGATTCCGAGGTTTATGCCACTTACACCTGGAATCGAAATCGAATCAGCTTCGCGAAGGTTCCTCTTTCAGCAGTTCCGAAGTAAGAGGGAAACGATCTTCAGTCAGCTTCGGCATGCGCAAAGCGCTTCGCCGAAGCAGTGCGAAGACAAGTTCAAACTTTTCCTGCAACCTCGACCTCTGCCGTTGCACCATAAGAAGTAGCCTTACGGCACGCCATCTCGACGAGGTCTCATGCACGCAAGTCCTGAAGCGCCTTCATGGAGACAGATCTCCTTATACCTGCTGACTCTTGGCGTTCTGATCCTTTGCTGCCTGCTCTTACGGCCGTTTTTTGTAGCCGTGGTAGGCGCCATTGTCATCGGCGTAGTGACCGAGAAGCCTTATCTGTGGGTGCTTTCACGGACACGCGGACCGAACCTGGCAGCAGCCGTCACTCTCATCCTCGTAATCCTCAGCATCGTTGTACCCATCTTTTTCCTGGCGCAGGATGTGGGCAGGCAGATTACGGACCTGATCTCCAGCCTGCGGAGCGATCAGACACAGCAACACATCGCAGATTATTTCGACAGGCATCCGCTGCTTGCGGATCGGATCGAGCTGATTACCGACAATGTCGATCTGCACAACGCTGCGCAGACCACTGCCGCTTTTCTGGGAAAACACTTCGCCACACTGATTGGAAGATCGATCGGAGCGATTACGCAGATCGTCGCGATGCTTTTCATCCTCTTCTTTCTGTATCGTGACCGCGAGATAGCCGGCAGGTTTGCAAAATCTCTGCTGCCGCTGAGCGACAGAGAAGCCTCTGATTTTCTGGAACGGATGCGGGGCACCATCTACGCAACGGCTCTAGGACGTCTTGCAATCGCCGCGCTGCAGGGCGTTCTTGCCGGTCTCGCATACTGGCTCCTCGGAGTTCCCAATGCCCTTCTCTGGGCGATTTTGACCGGAACCATGGCGATGATTCCAGCTTTCGGAGCCTTTCTGGTTTGGGTGCCTGTCGCGTTTTATCTCGGCTTCTCTGGCCACTGGCTGAAGGCGGCCGGATTGGCCGTCTGGGGCGGAGGCATCGTCAGCCTGATCGATAATTTTCTGTACCCGATCATGGTCGGACCGCAGCTGCGGCAGCACACGGTCGCGGTTTTGCTTTCCATCCTGGGAGGCATTGCGTTATTCGGAATCACGGGAATCGTTCTTGGACCGCTCGCCTTCACCGCGGCGGCGACGCTGCTGGATATCTGGAGGTCGCGCACCAGGAGTGAAAGCAGCAGCCTCCCCTCCACGTAGTTGGGTCACAGATCTCTAGAGGGTACGGTATTCGGTCCGGAACGGCTGCAGCCCAAAACTTGCCTTCTCCCTTTAAGTGTTGATTTTGCTGTTTTTACGAGGAGAAGAACACCTTTCTGTTTCCCCTGTTCAGTTGACAGTCACTCCAAGCAGGCGAATGCTTATCTGGAGACTTTGGTGGGCTATGAAAAATGAAAGAAACTCGACTGCTGTATTAACTTCTGCGCCCCTTACGACGAACAAACACCTGATTCGGTGGGTCGAAAAGATGGCCGATCTTACCCAGCCGGACGCCATCCACTGGGTGGACGGATCGCAGGAAGAATACGACCTGTTGTGCCGCCAACTGGTCGATGCCGGAACATTCATCAGGCTGAACCAGGAGCTTTGGCCGGGATGTTTCTATGCGCGCTCGACGCCGAACGATGTTGCCCGGGTCGAAGACCGCACCTTTATCTGTTCACTCTCCAAGGACAACGCCGGTCCGACGAACAACTGGGAAGACCCGTTCGTGATGCGGCGCAGGCTCAAGCAGCTCTTCCGCGGCTGCATGCGTGGACGCACCATGTACGTCCTTCCCTTCTCCATGGGGCCCGTCGGCTCTCCCATGTCTCAGATCGGGGTGCAGCTGACGGACTCTGCCTATGCGGTCGTCAATATGCGGATCATGGCGCGGATCGGAGCTCCGGTCTTCGCCGAGATCGATAAGGACTTGAAGCGTGTCGTCCCCTGCATGCACTCGGTCGGCGCACCGCTTGAACCGGACCAGCAGGACGTACCCTGGCCCTGCAACGATACCAAGTACATCGTCCACTTCCCGGAGACGCGCGAGATCTGGAGCTATGGTTCGGGTTACGGCGGCAACGCCCTGCTGGGAAAGAAGTGCTTTGCACTGCGCATCGCCTCCAACATCGCCCGCGACGAGGGGTGGATGGCAGAGCATATGCTCATTCTGGGCGTGGAATCGCCCACGCGTGAGAAGACCTATGTCGCAGCAGCCTTTCCGTCAGCGTGCGGGAAGACGAACTTCGCCATGATGATTCCGCCTTCGGGCTTCGAAGGCTGGAAGGTCTGGACCGTCGGAGATGACATCGCCTGGATCAAGCCGGACGCAACCGGAAGGCTGCGCGCCATCAACCCTGAGGCTGGCTTTTTTGGCGTAGCTCCGGGAACCTCGGCCAAGACCAACCCGAACGCCATGGCAACGCTGGCGAAGAATACGATCTTCACCAATGTTGCGCTGACGCCGGACGGTGGGGTGTGGTGGGAAGGAATGACCGAGACGCCTCCCGCCAAGTGCGAGGACTGGCAGGGAAATCCGTGGACCCCGGAGATCGGGAAAAAGACGGGGAAACCGGCCGCTCATCCCAATGGCCGCTTTACTGCGCCTGCAAGCCAGTGCCCGACGATCGATCCTGACTGGGAGGCCCCGGAGGGTGTTCCTATCTCGGCGATCATCTTTGGCGGTCGCCGCTCGACGACCATTCCACTGATCTACCAGGCCTTCAACTGGTCGGGCGGTGTCTATGCAGGAGCTACGATGGGCTCCGAGACGACTGCGGCTGCAAGCGGCGCTCTGGGCAAGGTACGCCGCGACCCCATGGCCATGCTGCCCTTCTGCGGATATCACATGGGCGACTACTTCCGGCACTGGATCAAGATGCAGCGCACATTGTCGTCTACTCCTCGCATCTTCCACGTCAACTGGTTTCGGAAGGATGCGGATGGGCGGTTTCTCTGGCCTGGTTTTTCCGAGAATATGCGTGTGCTGAAGTGGATCGTCGACCGCGTTCGCGGCCGCGCGCAGGGCAAAGAGACCCCGATCGGCTGGACCCCGCACTATGAGGACATCCGATGGGAGGGGCTTGAGATGTCTGAAGAGCGGCGGCGCGAGATGTTCGAGGAGTTGCAGAGCGTTGACCGTACAGCCTGGCGCCGCGAGGTGATGGAGCATGAAGAGCTCTTTATCGCCCTGCACGATCACCTTCCCCCCGAGATGATCTATGAGCGTGAGCTGTTGATCTGCCGGCTGTGATTTTTGCAGAGGCCACAAAAACCGGGTTCTGTGGCGACGCTCCCGCAGAGAGAAATTGAGCCGGAAGATTCTTAGCTATCTAAGACATCCGGCTCTTGACGGTCCTGAGAATTATCGCTATCTTAACCTTTGTGACAGGACTCCCTTCGGGTTGAGTCGGTCATAACGAAGTCCACCCACTTCGTTGATTAACGGAACACCCACGCAACAGCCCCCACCGCGCTGCGTGGGTTTCCTTTTTTCTGGAAGATATAGCCCCGTAGACCTTGACGCAGCCATCGGAACCTTTTACCCTTTTACCTGATGGGATTGATGCACATCGCGGCCTGTAACTGTTGTCCTTGTTGTATGGACGGCTGTTGCTGCTGCGCTGAACTCTCCCACGCCTGAACCCTTATCAACAATCAGGCTTAGAAGATCTCAGAACCCACGTAGCAGCGAATCGCGCACGTGGGTTTTTCATTTGCCCCGCGCAAAACCTCAGACAAAGTTCACCGTTGAATCGAGGCATCTTATGGCAGCGCCACAAATCTCCAGCAGCCGCATCAATATCGATCTGATCGCAGTGGCCATTGCGCTCACGCTGGCGGCGCTCATTCGTTTCGACCTGATTCCCCCCATCGGTTTCTAAGGAACTTTTGTGTCCGTCGAGACGATGCCCGTCAGTACCCCTGCCCCGTCCTTCAGCACGAGATTTTTTCGCCTGCTGCCGGGAGTGGGCCTTCTGTTTGGCATCGGCCTGTTAGGTAAGCTCCTCGAACATACCTCGCTTGTCCTTCGCACCACGCATCCCGGAATTCCCTTCCCGCACCTTGAATACGTTCTGTGGGCTATTTTGCTGGGACTGGCCGTCAGCAACACCGTCGGTGTAGCGCCTATCTTCCGCATCGGAGTCGCAACCTATGAGCTTTGGCTGAAGCTCGGTATCGTTCTGGTCGGAGCGCGCTTTCTGCTGCAGGACATCATCCACATCGGAGGCCTCTCGCTGTTCCTGGTCGCGGTCGAGCTGACGCTATCGCTCTCGATGATGCACCTGCTGGGACGCATCTTCCGGCTGCCTCCCAAGCTGACCTCTTTGCTTGCCATGGGATCGAGCGTTTGCGGGGTTACGGCAATTATGGCTGCGCGCGGCGCCATCGAAGCCGAAGAAGAAGAGACCTCGACCGCCATCGCGGCCATCCTGACTCTGGGCGCCATTGCGCTTTTTACCTTTCCGGCTATCGGTCACGCTCTGCATATGAGCCAGCAGGGCTATGGAATGTGGGCTGGTCTCGCCGTCGATAACACTGCGGAGTCGCTGGTCACCGGCGCTCTCTACGGCGAAGAGGCAGGCCGATGGACCGTTCTCGCTAAGACGGCGCGCTCCGGCTTTATCGGCTTTGTCGTGCTGGCGTATGCCGTCTACTGGTCTTCGCGCGGAATGGCACCCGATGTACAGCACAAGGGCGTCTTTCTCTGGCGCAAGTTTCCGAAGTTCATCCTCGGCTTCATCGCGCTGTCGATCCTTGCAACCGCGGGCTTCTTTACACACAGTCAGATCAGCAGTCTGGCCAATCTCTCCAAGTGGGCCTTCCTGCCGGCATTTGCCGGTGTGGGGCTTAGAACGGATCTGCGCGATCTTACCAAGCAGGGATGGCGGCCCCTGATCGTCGGTATCCTCGGCGAGATTGCCATCGCTCTCATCACGCTGGGGCTCGTCTACTGGAGCTACAGTCATGGAGTTGCGCGATGACTCCTCTGTTCCATCTGTCTCTGCATCGTTGTTGTCGTCGCTGTCAATAAAGCGAGGACCAGTGCTCCCGTATTAAACACTCCCCATCTTTACCGACACCTTACTCGAGGTGTCCCTTATTCTCTCTGCACCTTTTCTGGAGACCACAATGTACGACCGTCTAAATATGTCGATCCGATCCCGCGCCTCTCGCGCCGGGATACGCTTCGCCACACTCTTCTCTCTGTTTCTCGTTCTTCTCTCTTCCGGTATCGCGCAGGTCGTTGGAGGCACAATCTCCGGCGTCATTACCGACCCCAGCGGAGCTGCGCTCTCGGATGCAACCGTGCTGATTCATAACGACGAGACTGGCAATGAGAGGAACCTCGTCACCGGTGCGGATGGCCGCTTCTCCGCGCCCTCGGTTCCCATCGGCACCTACACCATCTCAGTACACCATGATGGATTTACAGCGCAGCGCCGAACCGGGATTCCACTGACAGTAGGTCAGAGCAAGGAATTCGACTTCGCCCTGACGGTCGACGCCGTGGAGACGCAGGTCACGGTCGAGGACACGCCCTCCATCGTGAACCTCTCCACCCAGCAAACCTCGGGACTCGTCGACGAACGCCAGATCAAGCAGCTTCCACTGAACGGCCGCAGCTATGACCAGTTGATTACGCTCAATCCCGCGGTCGTGAACTACACGGGCCAGCGATCCGGCACCATTGGCACATCGAACTCTTCGGTCGGCAACATGTTTTCGATCTCCGGCCGCCGTCCCCAGGACAATCTCTTTCTGCTTAATGGCATCGAGTACACCGGGGCTTCGCTGATTAACGTGACGCCTGGCGGCACCAGCGGACAGCTTCTCGGCGTGGACGCTGTGCGCGAGTTCAACGTTGTCTCCGACACCTATTCCGCAAGCTACGGCAAGCGACAGGGCGCACAGATCTCCATCGTCACAGCATCGGGAACTAACCACCTCCACGGCTCCGCATACGAGTTTCTTCGCAACTCCGCGCTCGACGCACGCAACTACTTCGACCAGGCAGAGATTCCGCGCTTCCAGCGCAATAACTTCGGCGGCTCGCTCGGCGGCCCCATTCGCCGCGACAAACTCTTCCTCTTCGCCAACTACGAGGGCTATCGCCAGAACCTGGGTCTCTCTGATGTAACCTTCGTCCCCGATACGCAAGCGCGACAGGGCTATCTGCCCGATCCTGCAAATCCCTCCGGCCCGCGCAAAAACTACGGTATCGCGCCCGGAGTGGCTCCTCTGCTCAACCTTTGGCCCGAGCAGAATGGACCTGCGCTGCTGGACGCAAAAGGAAACCAGACCGGCATTGCGCTCGCCTATTCCAACCCGATGCAGCACATCCGCGAAGACTTCGGAACCACCCGCGCCGACTACAACATCGGCTCGCGCGATCTCTTCTTCGGCGTTTACACGGTGGACGACTCCGTCGCCGATACACCAACGCAGAATCCTTTCGCCTCCATCAACGAAGCCCTGCGCGAGCAGGTTGCCAGCCTTCAGGAGCAGCACATCTTCTCCCCGCGACTGCTGAACACTGCACGCTTCGGCTTCTCCCGCGCTTCGTTCTTCTTTCTCGGAACTTCTTCTCCGCTCGGGGGAGCCGACGTCCCCGGATGGGTCGCGGGCAAGCCCGTGGGAGCGATCGTGATCGCTGGCTCTACGGCCTCGAACGGCTCCTCGCAGATCACCGGCGCGGGCGCCAACGTGGGCTCGGATAACACAACCACGCGCAACCTGTTCACCTTCGACGACCATATCTTCTGGACGGTCGGCCGGCACCAGATCGAGGCCGGAGGCTGGCTGCAGCGGCTGCAGTCCAACGACAATCTCGCGCAGAACCAGTTCGGACAGGCATCATTTGCCTCGCTGACAACATTTCTTCAAGGAACAGTGAAAACCTTCACCGTAGTCCCTTCGCCCACCAAACTGGGCTGGCGCTCCTGGATGGGAGCTTGCTACCTCGAAGACACCATCAAACTCACACCACGTATCGAGCTGCGAGCCGGCATCCGTATCGAATCCACCAACGGCTTCAACGAATCGCAGGGCCGCGCTTCCAATTACGCCTTCACCAACGGCGTCATCAACACCGACCCTTTCGTTGGGACATCTCCGCTCACCGACAATCGCGCGAAGTTCCTGCCTTCGCCGCGTCTCGGCCTTGCATGGGACGTTCACGGAGATGGCAAGACGAGCATCCGTGCCGGATTCGGCATGCACTATTCCCTGCTCGATAACCTTAACTACCGCCTCGACCAGGCTGCCCCTTACAACACCACTTTGTCGCTGGCGAACGTCGCCGTCTCCAGTCTTAACATCACGCCTTCCACGAAGCCCTCGTCAGGCACGTTGATCTCTCCTTCCAACGTGCAGACCGACCTCGCAACCCCGACAGTGCTTTCGTGGAGCCTGCACATCGAGCAGCAGATCGCACCCAACACCTCGCTCACCCTCGGCTACATCGGTTCGCATGGCTACAACCAGATCCAATCTGCCGACCTCAACGAGCCTGAAGCGATCATCGTGAACGGCAGGATCTACTACCCGACCACCATCAAGGCCAATCCCGCAGTCGCCAACACGACCTCGTGGATCTCGCGCGGCATCAGCAACTACAACGGCCTGGTCGTCGACGTTCGACGCAACCTCTCACGAGGATTGCAGATTCGCGGCAATTACACGTTCTCAAAGAACCTCGATAACGGCTCTGCCTGGAACACCAGCGTCAGCGCCAACACCCCGGCCTTCGTCTCGTATCCCGCCAACCCCGATATCGACTATGGCCGGTCTGCAAGCGATATTCGCCACCTCGTTGCGATTAACGGCACCTACGATCTTCCGCTCGGCCAGGGACATATTCTGGGGGCGAATCTCGGCGGCCTTCCGAATCGGGCCGTCAGTGGCTGGACCCTCAGCTCGATCGTTACCTTGCAATCCGGCTTCCCCTTCTCGCCGCAGCTCGGCTACAACCCCACCGGCTCCGGGGATACGCGCAACCCCGTTCGTCCGGACATCAACCCTGACTTTCACGGCAATCTCTATCCACGCACACCGCAGCAGTTCTACAACCCAAACGCCTTTCTGCCGCCCGCCTTCGGAACCGTTGGAAATCTCGGCCGCGATACCCTCGTCGGTCCTGGACTCGCAAATGTAGATCTCTCGCTGCTCAAATCCACGCAGATCACCGAGAGAATCCGCACCCAGTTCCGCGCCGAATTCTTCAATGTGCTCAATCGTGCCAACTTCGCCACTCCCAACCCGGTCGTCTTTACCTCCGGACCCACCCAGGGCACTCCGGCCAACCAGACTGCAGCCGTTGTGGCCAGCCCCACGGCGGGAGTCATTACCTCCACCGCAACCACCTCCCGCCAGATCCAGTTCGGCCTGAAGGTCCTCTTCTAATTCCTCAGCCGTTCAAAGATCGTCATTCTGAGCGCAGCGAAGAATCCCTGTCTTTTGCCTGTGATAGCTACGGCGCTCCGGGAAGAAGACAGGGACTCTTCGCCTACGGCTCAGAATGACGAATCGATGGAGAAACGGCTGTAGGGATAAAACCACTGCCGGCACATTGAGTTGGCGAAGCTCGCGAAGTGGGAGGATCCTTGCCTCGCTCTGAATGACACGGTAGCCGTTACATGCCTCCGCATGCGGTATCCTAGTAGATGACGTGCAGCGGAGATTTCTGTGCCTGTCAGTCGCACGCCGCTCCTAATCATTCAGGGAATCGTCATCCATCGGCCCAGGCTTGTGGATTTGCCGTTGCGCCCAGTATCGCGCCCGGCAGGAAGGCTTTACGTTGAACACCTCCTTCGCTCCAACTGCCGGCCAGCTAGCCGCGACACGCCGCGCGCACTGGCGTCATGACGCGCAACCGCTCCTTACGGTGGAGACGCTGCGCGACTGGATCGTCGCCAACGGCCTGGCTCTCTACACGCCGCGCCCGCAACTCTCTTCGACTCCCGCTCCCAGCTTTGCTGAAGTTGTCCTCGGCGAAGCCGTGCCCTCTCCCACGCTGGAGCAGCTTGCGCAGCCGCGCACGCTGCTCGCACGCCTCATCGCAGAGGGTGCCGTCATTCCTCTGCACCTTTTCGGATCGCCCACCGGTGCAGGATCCGAAACCCCTGACTTTCTCGCCTCGCCTGCCGTACTGCCATACATCTTCACGTTGCGTGGCGACAAGACATGGAAGCAGCCACCGGTCACCAGCGGAGCCGCCAGGGTCTCTCCGCTCGCGCTGGCAAGCTTCAAGCTCCTTACCGAAAAAGGACGGATGACAGCCCCCGAACTCGCCAACGAGCTGGGCAACGAGGTCACGGAAGCCGCCGCACTCCGCGCACTCACCGAGCTGTGGGAACACCTGCGCGTCCTCCCTGTCCTTCAGGCGGACGGCACCGCCACGCTGTGGGAGCTGACCACGACCCGCTACACCAAACAGATCAAATCCGGGGTCAACGCCGGACTTCCCACTGCGCTCTCCGCGCTCATCTCGCTTTACCTGTCGCAGGCCATCCTTCCCACGGAAGAAGACATTGAGGTCTTCCTGTCGCCCCTGGCATCCCGCTCGCGCATCCGCGAGGTCGTCCGTGCGCTTATCGCGGCACGTCAGCTTGACGCAGTTGTCATCGATGGAAAGAGTTGTTTCTACGTCGCGGGCGAGATTCCCGTATTTGCGCCTGTAGCCGAACCTGTACCGGACGATGTGGATGCTTTTGTGGTGACCACGGACGGAGATACGAAGACCGAACGCATCGGCAAGTTTGTTCCCTCTTCTCGCAAGCCATTCGAGAAACACGACCGCGAAGGCCGGCCCCGTCGTGAAGCGCAGGGTGATCGCAGGCCTCCGCGTCGCGACGGCAGCTTCGAGCGCGAACGCCGCCCCTTCCGACGCGACGAGCAGAAGCCACGCTTCTCCCCAGATCGTCCACGCACAGACCAACCTCGTCAGGATCGCCCGCGCCCTGACTTCACCCGTCCCTGGGATGAGGAAAAGCGCGAGCGTGAAGCACGCCGTCCTCGCTCCTTCGAGAGATCTTCCGAAGAGCGACGAAGCCCGCGGCCCCGTCCCGACCGTGAGGACAGACCTCCTTTCCGGCGCGACCAGAACCAGGGTGGTCAGGACCGGCGTGGAGATCGACCGACATTCCGCAGGGATGACAGCCGCGGAGAACGCCCCGCATTTCGGAAAGATCATGCACCTGGAGAACGTCCCGCATTTCGCCGGGACAATAGTCGCGGAGAGCGTCCGGCATTTCGCAAGTTCGATGCCCCACGCGGCAAATTCTCAAAGCCACGTTCTGAGGGATCCTCCTCCAGCTTCCGCGAGGAGCGCGGCAGAGGAGAAGAGCGTCCCCGCCGCAGCACTGATTCAAAACGGCCCTTCTCTCCTGGGAAACCCTTCAGCGGTGGAAAGAAGTTCTCCGACAGGAAGCCGTCTTTCGGTGACAGGCCCTCCGGTGAACGCAGGAGCTTTACCGGAAGGAAGCCTTTTGCTGCGGGGGGCGAAGGCACATCGGAGAGGCCGAAGAGGTTCCGGCCGGAAGGTGGCCCGGACGCAGCGAAGAGGAAGCCGTTTAATAAGCCGGCCGGAAAATTTTCGAAGAAGTCTCCATCCTTCTCCGGGAAGCCGTCTTCCGGAAAGCCGCCACGGAATGCAGGCCCCTTCGATAAATTCAAAGGAAATAAGAAGCCCTTTGGCAAGCGCGGTGCTCCGGCACGGAAGCCTCGCGAGAAGCCTGAGGAGTAGCCGCCAGGGCACTCCTCAGGAGAATTCCCTTTCAACTTTCGCCCGCAGCAGCAATAAGATAACTCCGGCATGATGAAACCGATCGACGAAGCTCGCAGCTCTTCCGCCGCCATTCCCACGCGGCGCACGCGCCCCATTATCGCGATCGATGGACCTGCAGGCGCGGGCAAAAGCACCCTGGCCGCACATTTGGCACGCCGGTTCGGACTTCTGAACCTGGAGACGGGGGCCATGTACCGCGCGCTCGCCCTGAAGGCAATCGAAAACGATCTTTCGTTCGATGAAGAAGCTCCTCTGCTGGAGATCGCTGCTTATACACGCATCCGGTTGGAGCCGCAGGTTGGAGGAAATCGCGTTCTGCTGGATGAGAGCGATGTCTCGAACCGCGTCCGCGAAGCCGATGTCACCGCTGCTGCCTCCCGCGTCTCCGTCCACCCGAAGCTGCGGGCCTGGATGGTCGAACAGCAGAGGGCGCTCGGTAGAAATGGCGGCGTGGTGATGGAAGGCCGGGACATCGGGACCGCCGTCTTTCCGGACGCCGAGGTGAAGATTTTTTTGGATGCGGCGCCGGAGGTTCGCGGCGACCGGCGTTACCGTCAGGTCGCGATTCCCCGCGACCCCAACGACCCGAGGTCCGCGCCCGGGCAGCCTACGCCTGAGCAGGCTGCGGCGCAAAAGAAGATCCTTGAAGAATTGAAAGAACGTGACGAGCGCGACCGCAATCGCGCCGAATCTCCGCTGCGGCCGGCGTCCGATGCCGTGATCGTAGATTCCACCTCTCTCAGTCTGGAACAGGTACTGGCCAGAGCTGAAGAGATCGTCCGCGACCATCTGACGGCCGGAGAACTGAACTAGGGCTGAGGCCGTCAGCAGAAAGCTCCTTGAAATCAGCGGCCGGACGACGTTCTCGTTGTCTCAGCCGTGCATCGAAATCAGCCCACCTGGCTGACACCATGAAGCAAACCAGCTTCCATTCCACAACCCAAGTGGAATGAGAGATCGACCGCAGATTTCCTCATGCATCTTTTGCACCGTTCCCGGTGCATTTCAAAGATTTATAAAAAAAAATTACGAGTTATGCTAACCTTCTCACATCGTTTGAAACAGATTGGTTTTCTGCAATGCTTTTTGTCTGCGCGAACCCCGATTTGTATCTACGGCAATTCAATCAGTAGTAGAAGAAGGAAAGAAACAACATGGAACAGGGAACAGTAAAGTGGTTCAATGACGCGAAGGGGTTTGGATTCATTAGCCGCCAGAACGGTGAAGATGTATTCGTTCACTATTCGGCGATTAATTCCAGCGGCTTCAAGAGCCTCCAAGAGGGTCAGGCCGTTCAGTTCAACGTTGTGAAGGGGCCGAAGGGTTGGCAGGCTTCTGACGTTCAGCCTCTGTAACTCCAAAACCGGCTTGAAGGGCCAGCGACGACCGGTTTGCATTGAGGGATAGCTGTGAGCTATCCCTCAATGCATCTCTATCAGAAGAATGCTGCCGGATAAAATGAGTGACCGGCGGTCCTGCTATTCACCCTGCCTTGTTCTTTCTGCTCCATGAATTGCCTCTGTCAAGAAGGAATATTCATAAGCCTTTTTTGATCAATAGGCTAGCGGCGCCGATCCGCGCTATGCAGAATTACAGTTAAAGAGAAAAGGACAAAGAAAAGCCCCGGCTTCAACCGGGGCTTTTTCTTATGGCCTCTCAATTGCCATGGGAGTCCGGACCTAAAATCAATGTTTGAAAGACGTAGGCAGAAATGCTGGGGACCTATTGGTCTCCAGCCATTCCCAATGCCATATTGACCAGGGTCTTCTCCTCGATGTCGTGTGCCTTGGCCGATCCGGTTGCAGGGGTGGCGCTGGCGCTCCGCTTCACACTCAGCACGGCACGGTTGCCAGCCAGGCGTCGAAGGAGTGGCATGACATAGAAATACGGGCCCATGTTGGCAGGTTCTTCCTGGACCCAGACGATCTCTTCTGCATTCGGATACTGATCGAGCGCCGCCTGCAGTTCCTGCTCCGGCCACGGATAAAGCTGCTCGACGAAGATGATACCTACGCTGAAGTCCTTGCGTTTCTCACGCTCCATGCGGAGATTGTGGCCGACCTTTCCGCTGCAGACCAGCAGACGCCGTGGATCCTTCACATCGTTGTCCGGAAGGACGTTGAGGAAGCGGTCGTGGCTGAAGTCCGCGATCGGGGACGCAGCATCGGGATGACGCAGCATGCTCTTCGGCGTAAAGACCACCAGCGGCTTGCGCCACGAACGCATCACCTGGCGGCGCAGCAGATGGAAGTACTGGGCGGCGTTCGAAGGCTGGCAGATCTGGATATTGTCGTTGGCGGCAAGCTGAAGATATCGCTCGACACGGGCGCTGGAGTGCTCCGGCCCCTGGCCTTCATAGCCGTGCGGCAGAAGGAGGACGACGCCGGAGAGAAGCCCCCACTTTGCCTCGCCTGCGGCGATGAACTGGTCGATGATGATCTGAGCACCGTTGGCGAAGTCGCCGAACTGCGCCTCCCACATCACCAGAGCCTCAGGGTAGTCTCGGGCGAAACCGTACTCAAAGCCAAGGACGGCGGCCTCAGAAAGCAACGAGTTGTAGACCTCAAAGCGGCCCTGCGCCTTGCTGAGATTTGCAAGCGGAGAATAACGGCTCTCCGTCTCAGTATCGACCACGATCGAATGGCGTTGATTGAAGGTTCCGCGCTGCGAATCCTGACCGGTCAGACGAACCAGAGTGCCGTCTTCCAGCAACGAGGCAAACGCGACGAGCTCTGCTGTGCCGTAGTCGAACAGCTTTGCACCCGATCCCATCTCCAGGCGTTGCTCGAAGAGCTTCTTTACCTTCGGGTGAATGTGAAAGTCCTTGGGATAAGTCGTGATCTTCTTGACAAGCTCGCCGACGCGCTCAGCCGAAATTCCGGTATTGACCTCGAGCGAGGCATCATACTCGCCGCCCTTGAACTTGTCCCAGTACGACGGAAGGGTCGCCATGTGGGGGATGTGACTGGCCTGGGTCGCCAGTTTCTGCTGGTCGAGGAACTCCTGCTGGATATTCTCCGCTTCCTTCGCAGGATTGACGCCAATCTTCTCCGCATAGATCTGATAGAGCGGCGCATGATCCTTGATGACCGCATACCGGCGCGGTTGCGTTACGGTCGGATCATCGACCTCGCTGTGGCCATGGCGACGGTAGCCGATCAGGTCGACGACAACGCTTGAGCCAAAGCGCTGCCGGTACTCGGTCACAAGAGCTGCAACGCGAACAACTGCGTCCGGATCTTCGGCGTTGACGTGAATGATGGGGATGGGTAGCCGTTTGGCGATGTCGGTGGAGAAGCGGCTGGCGTTGGACTCCTCGGGGTTCGCAGTGAAGCCCAGAAGATTGTTGACGATCACGTGAATCACACCGCCGACGTTGTAACCCGGCAGGGTCTCCATGTTGAGGGTCTCGGCCAGGATGCCCTGCCCTGCGAAGGCGGCATCGCCGTGGACAAGGATCGGAAGGACCTGCTTCTTTCCCCCCTCTCCGATGCGCTCCTGGCGGGCGCGGCTGCGGCCAATCAGAACCGGGTCGATTGCTTCGAGATGGCTCGGGTTGGAGGCCAGATGGAGGCTGATCACCTTACCGCTCGGCGACGTGTAATCGCCGGTTGCGCCGAGATGGTACTTCACATCACCACCGCCAAGGGTGCTGCGCGGATCGACGTCTTCAAACTTGGTGAATATCTCAGATGCGGGACGGCCGATAGTGTTGGTCATCACATTCAGGCGTCCGCGGTGATTCATCGCGAGCATCGCCTTGGTGACGCCAAGGGTCGAACCAAGCTCAAGGATCTGGTCAAGGAACGGAATCAGCGCGGTGATTCCCTCAAGGGAGAAACGCTTGGTTCCCAGGTAGCGGGACTGGATCACCTGCTCAAAGAGGTCGGCGCGGATGAGCTGAGTGAGGATGTGTGCCTGATTCGGCTTGGAGGGAGTCTTTTCGATCTGAGACTGAAGCCACTGTCTCTGTTCCACACTGGGGATGTGCATGAACTCGATTGCGATGGTGCCGCAATAGTAGCGCCTGGCTTCCGCAGCCAACTCGCCCTCAGGAGCGGGTGTAGGGAATGGGTCCGCGGGAAGATACTGCCCGAGAGGGTCAAGTGAGGCCTGCAGGTACCCCCATCGCCGAAAGATATCGAATACTGCTTCACGTTCCTGTGGGTCGGTTACCGTCGGTCCTTGAGACAACGTCCCTGCCTTGGTGGCCATTGCTTCCTCGATTTTCTAAATAATCAAACTTTTTGGCGTTAAACGCCTGACATCTATGCTAGTCCTTTCATCGCATGGCTGCACACGGATTCCTGCAACTTCTTTACCCTGAGGACTATAGAGTTGCACCTAAAACCCAGGGCTGGAACTCCTCTTCCCCGAATCCGTGAACCTCACTGCGGGTTGGTTTTCCCGACGCAATCTCCAAGATCTCGTTATAGATCGCGGCTCCTGCCTGCTCTACCGTCTGCTCGCCATCGATGATGCAACCGCAGTTGATGTCCATGTCATCCTGCATGCGCTGAAACAGTGCGGTATTCGAAGCGATCTTGATGGACGGCGTAGGCTTACAGCCGAATACCGAACCGCGGCCTGTCGTGAAGCAGATCAGGTTGGCGCCGCCGGCCACCTGCCCGGTCGCGGAGACCGGATCGAAGCCCGGTGAATCCATGAAGACGAGGCCGTGTTCCCGCACTTGTTCGGCGTAGAGATAGACCTCTCTCAGGTTCGAGGATCCCCCTTTGGCGACGGCCCCAAGCGACTTTTCGAGAATCGTCGTCAGCCCGCCGGTCTTGTTGCCGGGCTGAGGATTATTGTCCATCGTGGCCTTGTGCTGCGCTGTATACGCCTCCCACCAGCGGATGCGATCGAGCAGGCGCTCGGCCACTTCGGGACGCGAGGCGCGGCGCGTAAGCAGATGCTCGGCTCCGTAGATCTCGGGGGTCTCCGAGAGGATGGCAGTTCCTCCATCGCGAACAAGATGATCGGCTGCGACCCCGAGGGCAGGGTTCGCACTGATTCCCGAGTAGGCGTCAGAGCCTCCGCACTGCAATCCGATGACGAGATGGGAGGCAGGAACAGAAGTGCGGATCTGTCGATTCGCCTGCTCAAGCATCTTGTAGACCGAGGCGATTCCGTTGCGGATGCTTGCAGAGGTGCCTCCCTCCTCCTGGATGTTAGCCGTGTGGACGGTGTCTCTGGAACCGGTGAGTTCCACGAGAGAATCGATCTGATTGGTCTCACAACCCAGCCCCATAAGCAGGACCGAGGCGAAGTTGGGATGCGTGGCATAGCCGGCAAAGACGCGGCGCAGAACTTCGGCCCCTTCGCCACCGCTGGCGATGCCGCATCCGGTTCCATGGGTGAGAGTCACCACGCCGTCGACGTTGGAGAAGGCGCTAAGAATTTCCGGTGTGAAGTGCGCTGCTATCCGTCGTGCTACGCTCGCGGAGCAATTGACGGTCGTCAGAATGCCGACATAGTTTCGCGTTCCCACCCGACCATCAGCACGCCGATATCCAAGGAATGTTCCTGCAGCAGCATCTGCAATGGCGGGACTCTGATGTGCGTCCACGCCAATGGCGTAATCCTTCTCCACTTCGCCCACGGCGAGATTATGAGTGTGAATATGCTCGCCCGCGGCGATCGGCTGTGTCGCAAACCCGATGATCTGGTTGAACTTTCTGACAGCGTGGCCGATTGCCAGGGGGTGAAGAGCCAATTTGTGTCCGGCAGGAATATCAGAGACGGCGGTGAGGTGAAACTCGGGCAGCACCTCGCCGGCCTTCACGGGTTGAAGGGCGACGAGAACATCATCCTGAGAGCCGAGCTTGAGAACCTGGGGCATTGCAATCGTTGAAAACGCGACAGCCGAAGAGTGGTATGACCAAAATTTACTCTCTCTGCCGTGTTTCTACCTAATTTGCTCGCCCTCGAATCGAAGGCTCGACTAAGTCATTGGGGCCGCTGAACGGCTGCGTCTCCCGGGAGTATGGTGGAGGTCGCCTTGAACTTGCGGTAATCCGAGTCGGTAATAAGTATGCTTCCGTCGAAGTGAAACAGCAGCAGGACTCGCGCGGCTCCGTTGGCTTCGATGCGCGAAGGAAGCCATACCTCGTTGTTGACCTTGATCTGCTGCACGGAGAATGCCGTGCCTTTGCGAATCGACATGACAAGACCGGCACCGATCTTGAAGGAATCCGCGAAACGCCCTTCCAGCCTTACGACGGCTAGATCCCGTTCATCGATCCAGATGGTTCCCGCAAGGTCGCGGATGACACTCTCAAGGCGATTGCGCGTCTTTGCGTTCGGGTTTCCAGCATAATCAACAACGATGGTGCTGCGACCGTTCAGCAACTCTCGACGCGGATTCGAGAAGGCTCCCAGCTCAAGAAAGCGCGAGACGGTCACCTCTTCCCTTCCCTCGGAATCTGTCTTCTTTCCTTTCGTATCGGCTTTGCGTTTACGCTCCAGGGCCTTCGCTACGTCTTTGTCGATACGCTCGCTCTCCTTGCGCTGTTCTTCGGCGGTGAGATCTTTACCGTCCTTGCGGACGAGTTTGTGAACCTGAACTCCCCGGAGCCAGAAGACATCGTATTCGCGCGTCTCTCCTTTGCGACCGTTGCTGCGCTGCTGTCGTATCACCTCGCGATAGAGATAATCTTTCTGGATTCGTTCCGATGCCTTTTGATGCTCTTCCACCTCACGCATCAGTGACCCGATATCCGGCAGAGAAGCATGGGAGGATTCTTCCGCCAGGGACGCCTGCGTTTGAACAAGGGATTGCGCGCTGGCGCTATGGAGGATCAGCAGTAGAAGTGCTGATAGAAGCATCTTCATTTCGAGTCAGGCTGACGGTGCGGAGGCGTCTCGTTGGGTGTGATCTCGCGGGCGTAGATCTGGTAGGAGATCTTTGGCTGTTCCTCACCCTGATGCAGCTCGCGCACGTGCGCGCGGATGGCTTCGTCGGCCGCGGTGATCCGCTCTCTCGATCTCAAGTAGTCGAGCCATGACTCCATGACGAAGGTCTCGTTCAGCCGCTCGGGATCGATGACGTCGCGATAGATTCCCCAACGCATGGCGCCGTCGCGCAGACGCACGCCGCGAAGCTGGTGAATGGCATGGGTGAACTCTGCGTAGCGCTCGAGCGGAATTCGATACTCGATGGAGATGCGCACCGGACCTTCGTGGATGAGGTCTTCGGCCTGAGCGGCGTTATCTGCAAGTTGAAAGAGGCTTGGCTGCGTCACTGGCCGCGAGGAGCGGAAGGGAGTGTGATCGGGCAGAGGGCCCTGGAGGATGTGAAAGCGGCGAATAAAGGGATAGCTGATCGCGAGTCCGCAGGCGGAGACAGCCAAAGCAATGGGAGTCGATGTATGCTCGGCGATGGTACCCCACAGGATGGATCCGAGCGCCATGCCTCCCTGGAAGGTCATCAGGTATGCCCCAAGCGCACGCGCCTGGACCCATGCGGGTACGGAGAGTTGCACGGAGGTGTTGAGCGTGGACATCGTGCTGGTCCACGCGAATCCGGAGACGATCAGCGTAAAGATGATAATCAGCGGATAATGGACGTAAGCGAGAATCAAGAGCGTTGCCACGTCGTAGAACGTTGAGACTGCGATGATCGTATCGGCCGCAACCCGGCGACGGATACGGGGCAGCATGGTTGCCGCAATCACCGCTCCCAAACCCAGAGAGCCATTCAGGATGCCATATCCCAGCGCGCCTTCACTGAGATCGCGTTTGGCCACGACGGCCAGGAGAGCCCAGATGGCCGATACGAAGAAGGCGAAGGTAAAGGCGCGAATGAGGGAGGACTGCAGCTCCGGCGCGTAACGAACATAACGCAGGCCCGTCATGATGGAGCCAGCGATCCGCTCCGATGGCAGCGCCGATTTGAACAGGGGCGTACGCTTCCAGTTGAAGAGCACCCAGATAACGCCGGCAAAGGAAGCGGCGTTAAGGAAGAAGACCCATCCGGCGCCCGTATGAACACTGGCAAAGCCGGCGACCATCAGACCGCCGAGCGCAGGACCGACCGCCCGGGCGAGATTGTTGGACGCAGAGTTAAGTGCAACGGCATCGGGGATGAGCTCTCGTGGAACAAGCTCCGGAACGATGGCCTGCCATGCAGGATTGTTCATCGCGGAGCCAATGTTGAGCAGGAAGGTAAATGCCAACAGGGTCCACGGCGAGATGAAGCCGATAAAGGTGAGAGCGGCCAGAACCGCCACCGAAACCAGCATCCATGCCTGCCAGAAGATGAGCAATCTTCTTCGGTCGAAGATGTCGGCCGTGGCCCCGGCCAGGAGGCCAACCATCAGAACGGGCAGCGAGGCGGCCGTCTGCATCAATGCAATCAACAGAGGCGAAGCCGTCAGCGAGGTCATCAGCCAGGTTCCGGCTGTGTCCTGCATCCAGGTTCCAACCGAAGAGATCGTCGAGGCTACCCAGCGATCGCGAAAGAGATGGATACGGAGCGGAGCAAAGCCGCTGGGCGTGGGGGAGGCGACAGCGACCAGAGGACCGGAGTTTGGAGTCTCAAGAGGCATCCGCTGACTTAGTGTAACCATCCTCGGAGGATTCTGCTGACGCGGCCGAGCGAAGAGGCCAGGTCAGCAGCTACCAGATGCGCGAGATGTTAACCGGTATCGGAGGAAGGGTTTTTTCGCCGTTCACACATATTCTTCGCGCTTGTGAGCACAGGCAACGCCTGTTTTCGCGGATGTCGTCTCACTGCTGATGCAGGTTGTGCGATGCCTGCTCAAAGAAAGGAGAAAGCTATGACAAAGCTCTTGTCTCTTGTGTCGGTGGCAACACTCTCGGTTGCCCTACAGGCGCAAAGTACGGCCTCTCCTCAGGCTCCTTCTCCGGGTGACGCTTCGCGAATGCCGCAGACGACGGAGTCGCGACCACAAACGGCGAGCGATGCTGCCGATCCGGAAGCGTCACAGAAGTCAGGCCAGGTGCAGGCAGCGAGCGTGTCCGCAGAGCTGACGAAAGGACTCGACTCCAAGAAGGCCAAAGTCGGAGATGAAGTAGACGCAAAGACGACCGACGAGGCAAAGCTACCTGACGGCACCGATCTGCCGAAGGGAACGAAGCTGAAAGGAAATGTCGTCGATGTGAAAGCGAAGTCGAAGGAGGAGAACAGCTCTCACATGGTCATCTCACTCAATCGGGCGGAGCTGAAAGATGGCCACGAAGTTCCGATTCGTTCGGCTATCACTTCAATGACTGCTCCTGCTACAAATATCGGCGCGGCAATGCCTGCAGGAGGCGCAATGGCTGGACCGATCGGTAGCGGCGCAGCAGCCCCCGGAGGCTCTGCAGGAGGAGCGGGCGGATCAGTTGGTGCGTCCCCCGCACCGATGCCGAGTTCCCCTACGATGGGCACAGGAGACATGGGAGCGTCTTCTCAATCGACCCCTGGGCCCATGCTGAAGAGCGCGAACGATCGTGTACCGGTTGGCAACAAGCCGAAGGTAACATTGAGCGCACCTACAACCCCTGACAGCGCAAGCGTTCTGGATGCACAGGGAGAAAACATTTCACTTGGTAGCGGAACGAAGTTCACGGTGAACGTAGCTTCGGCGGAGAACATGGGACAACCGCATCCATAAATAATTAAATTGCAGCGATCGATACGGATCACGGGCGCCCGCTGAGGCGCCTGTGTCTTTTGGAAGCTAACTAAATACGATGGAAGGCCTTCTGAATGTCCTTCAGAGAGTAGCGCAGGGCGATTGGCCGGCCGTGCGGGCAGCTTGTCGGATGCTCGGTCTTCGCCAGCTCGCGCAACAGCCAATCCATCTTGGCTGGATCGAGCGGCGTATTGATCTTGATGGCGGCGTGACAGGCGATGGAGGCTGCAATGCGATGACGTCGAGCCTCGGAGTTTTCCACCTGCTGCTCACGGTCAGGAACGGCGAGCACCTCTTCGAGCATGCGCTCCAGTTCCCTGCCCTGCAGACCAACGGGCGCGGCCTTGATTGCGATCGTCTTCGGGCCAAAGGGCTCAGCCTCAAAGCCATTCCGCTCCAACTCATCGGCGAGCCGGGTGAAAGCAACCATCTGGGCGGGAAGAAGGTCCACGAGCACAGGCATCAGGAGTCGCTGGCGCTGCACGCACTCGACCTCACGGTCGCGCAGGATCTTTTCGAAGAGCACGCGCTCGTGCGCGACGTGCTGATCGACGATCCAGAGCCCCTCATCGTTGACTGCGAGGATGAAAGAGTCCTGAAGCTGGCCGAGCGGCCTGAGCGTAGCAAGGGCGTTGAGCGTCTGGGCTTCTCCGTCAGGCTGCAGCGGACTTCCTTCCTCCGCCGAAGGGTCGTAACCCACGGGGATCGTCTCGCCGAATTCCAGTCGTGACGAGGCAGGCGCTGGAGCGGATTGCAACGCAAAGCTGGCGATGTCGGCAGGGTTGGGCGGGGCCTCCGAGCCGAATCCCACAGCATCGCCCATCGGGCCGAAAACCGGTTGCTCGGGACCGCCCGGCAATGGACTCACGTCGACCAGCAGAGACGCGCTGGCCAGCGGGCTGTTATGCAGCGCCTGGAGAAAGTCGGCCGCGGGCCGCGCATGCATCAGGGCGGTGCGTACAGTATCGCGGACGAAGTCATGCACGAACGCAGCCTGACGAAAACGAACCTCCGTCTTTGCAGGATGAACGTTGACGTCGACCTCCTGAGGCGGCATCTCGAGAAAGAGTAGAACCACCGGGTACGAAG
Organism: Edaphobacter sp. 12200R-103; assembly: GCF_010093025.1. Classification (GTDB taxonomy): domain Bacteria; phylum Acidobacteriota; class Terriglobia; order Terriglobales; family Acidobacteriaceae; genus Edaphobacter. The sequence continues at coordinate 2,071,672 of NZ_CP048114.1, forward strand.
TCGGCGGAATGATGTTGCGATAAGCCTCAGTAAGGGCATGCAGGATGAGCCGATCGCGGATGAGGCGGCCATTGACGAAGATGTAAATCGAGTTGCGGTTGAGCTTCTGCAGGTCTGGCTTGGAGATGAAGCCGGAGAGACGGAGAAAGCCGGGCTCCGGCACCTCGTAGTCGGCATCGCGCTTCCACGGCGGAGGCTCAGGCAGACCCACGCGGGTAAAGTCCATCTCCGCTGCCGCCGGAATCATATGCGATGTGGTCTCTTTGCCGAAGACCTGGAAGAGCCGGTCAGCGGTGGTTGCCGCAGCAGGAGCCGTGAGAAGCGCCTGCGTGGACGAGTGCAGCTCAACGTGTCGGTTCGGATTCGCAAGCGCATAATGCGTCACCAGTGCGGCGATGTGCGACAGTTCCGTCTGTTCGGAACGAAGAAATTTGCGGCGTGCAGGAGTGTTATAGAAAAGGTCGCGAATCGTAATCGTAGTACCAGTGGGCAACCCGGCGGGTTCCACGCGAACGATATTGCCGCCTGCAATCTCGACGACGGTTCCGGCTTCTTCTTCCGCAAACCGGGTCTCCAGCGTAAGACGCGAGACGGAGGCAATGGACGGCAGGGCCTCACCGCGAAAACCGAGGGTGGCGATGGAGAGCAGGTCGTCAGAGGTCCGCAGCTTCGAGGTGGCATGGCGCTCAAAAGCCAGCAAGGCATCGTCGGCCCCCATGCCGTGTCCGTTATCGGTGATGCGGATCAGCTTGCGGCCCCCGCCCTCCACCTCGATTCGTATGCGCGTGGCTCCGGCATCGAGCGAGTTTTCCAGCAGCTCCTTAACAACGGAGGCCGGACGCTCGACGACTTCGCCGGCGGCGATCTGGTTGGCCACCAGGTCGGAGAGGATGCGGATACGGCCCATGTTTCTGATTGTATGGGGTAGATCGAGTGCGGAAAACGAGTGTGAAATGGTCCGGAGGTAACTCAACGATGATTCGCAAACTGAAGAGCGGCGAGTACCGGATCTATTCGCGCCATGTCGATCCGAAGACGAAGAAGAGGAAGAATCTAGGAACCTTTTCGACACGGGAAAAAGCCGAGGAGCACGAGCGGGCCATTCAATACTTCAAGCACCACTGATCTCGAAAAAGAAAGCAGGGTAGCAGGCACTTCCTCTCCCGGAGGAAGTGTCTGCTACCCTGGCGCGTATCACCGACCCGGTCGTGGATTAGCTGGAACGCGCTGTGCGCAGGCGGCGATACAACGCGCCGCTGGCCCCGAGAAATCCGGTCCCAAGCAGAGCGAGCGAACCTGGTTCCGGGACGGGAGACGGCCCATCAACGGGGGTTGCCGTGAAGGTACCGTAAGAAGCAGCCTGGCCATCGTTGTAGTAGAAGGCATAGACGCTCGTGACGTGCAGGGTGTAACGATTCGGAGAACTTCCGATCATCTCGGCAAAGGTGATGTCATTCAGTTGCCCATCGAGGAAGCGAACGAGGGTATCGCCCGTAGCCCCGGCGAGGGTAAAGGTCTGTCCATCGATGTTGAAGGCAACATCGATCAACTTTCCATTGCTGACCGAGTAATCGGAGATTCCCGAGGCAGAAGGCGCTCCATCAAAGGTGATGGAGCCCGTGCCGCCATAGAGAGAACCAGCAGAGGGTGTAAGGGTGAGATTGTAGGTAACCGGAGCGGCAAACAGCCGGGCCGGAGCTGAGAGAACCAAGGCAAAAGCTGCAACACAGAAAAACTTCAGGGTACGGCGCATCTTGTTTGTTATCCGATCTTCTGGGGATTCGTTCTGGCTGTTGTAGAAGCAAGTGACCGACCAAACTCTCCCCGACAGCAAAATAGCCACAATTTGCATAATTTTGCGCAGTTTGGGACTAGATCGGCCATCGATGGGAACTCTTTTTCCCACATTGGCGAACGAGAGTGGAAGATTTGTGGAACTCGGTCCGCGGGGTCACTGAAATTTTCGCGGCACTTTAAAGTGGCCAGACCTCTCAGAAATTCTGTACACTTCGTCGACCGGAAAAGCAGGGGTGTTTTCCGGGTTTCGAAGCTATGCCTGCGTTCGAAGCCTGGAAAGTGGTCTGCGCACACGGCACAGTTCAATTTTCTGATTTATAAGGAGCAGCTATGGGGTCTGACCAGACGAGCCGACGCGATTTTGTAAAGATGGGGGCGGCTGTGGCTGGCACCGTCGCTACATGGAACGCCACCAGTTACGCCAAGATTGTAGGCGCCAACGACCGGGTACGCACTGCGGTTGTGGGCTGCGGCGACCGAATGAAGGGTGCGTTGATTCCATCCTTTTTGCAGCATGCCAAGGAGATGAACTTCGAGTTTGTGGCGATCTCGGACCTGTGGAACCGTCGCAGGGAGGATGGCGTGGCCTACATCCAGAAGAAGGGCGGCCCGAAGGTGGACACGGTCCGCAACAATGACGAGCTGTACGCCCGCAAGGACGTGGATGCCGTCCTGATCGCTACGGCAGATTTTCAGCACGCCAAGCACGGCGTAGAGGCCGTCAAGGCCGGTCGCGATGCCTATGTGGAGAAGCCGCTGGCTCACACCATGAAGGACGCCCGAGCGATCCGCGACACCGTCCATGCCAACAAGCAGATTGTGCAGATCGGCACCCAGCGTCGCTCGACGCCCAGCTACCAGAAGGCTTACGAGTACATCAAGTCAGGTAAGTTCGGCGACATCAACATGGTAGAGATGACGTGGAATGTTAACCAGCCCGGTCGCTGGCGCCGTCCCAATGTCGTTCCGCTCCTGAAGGAACAAGATACGGACTGGAAGCGTTACCTGATGGATCAGCCCTACGAGCCGTTCGACGCCAGGAAATATCTGGAGTTTCGACTGTTCTGGCCATACTCCTCGGGTATCCCCGATCAGTGGCTGGTCCACCAGATCGATACCGTTCACTGGTTCTCGGGTTATCCCAATCCGCGCAGCGTCGTCGCCAACGGAGGAATCTATCAGTGGCACGATGGCCGTAAGAACTGGGACACGATGACAGCTGTCTTCGACTACGGCCCGGAAAGTGAGCCGACGAAAGGTTTCCAGGTTTTGTATTCCTCTCGTCAGACCAATTCGGCGGGCGGTGTAAAGGAGATCTACTACTCCAATGGCGGCTCGCTTGACATGGACAAGCAGATCGTCAACTCGACCGGGGGCCTGACGGCGAAGGCTGCGGCCGAGATGGGAATGAAGGCGAACCAGCTGCCGACGTTCGCACTCAGCGAGCATGCTGAGGCTGCTTCGACTGCGGCCGACACGGGTGCCGATCCGATGACCTCAGCCAACATGCTGAACTGGATGCAGTGTGTGCGCTCGCGCAAGCAGCCGAATGCCAACGTCGATGCCGGCTATAGCCACTCGGTCGCGCTGTGCATGACGATTGCCGCCATCCAGACCGGCCAGCGCGTAACCTTCAACTCCAAGACCCAGCAGATCCTCGCAGGAGGAAAGGTCTATGCATAAAACGCTGCTGGGATGCGCCATGCTGATTGGGACTCTGCAAGTGGCAGGCGCTGCAACCAACAACGTCAAGGTGGTCGCTGACGAGGCGCATCAACGCGTCGATGTGACGATCGATGGCAAGCCCTTTACGTCCTATGTGTGGCCATCGACGTTGAAGAAGCCCGTTCTCTTTCCCCTGGTTGCTGCAGATGGCGTTACTGTGACCCGCGGATATCCACTCGCTCCACGTGATATGGAGCGGGTGGACCACCCGCATCACGCCGGCCTGTGGTTCAACTATGGCAATGCGAACGGCTTTGACTTCTGGAACAACTCCGACGCCATCAAGCCGGAGCAGCGGCCAAAGATGGGAACGATTCATCACGAGAAGGTCGTGTCCGTTCGCAGCGGGGCCAAAGGCGAGCTGGTCGTCGACTCCGTCTGGGAGACGGGCGCGGGACAGAAGATCCTGAACCAGAAGACGAAGTATGTCTTCTCACAGAAGGGCGACACCCGCACGATCGATATGACCGTGACGCTCACCGCGCTCGACAAGGTCATCTTCCACGACGACAAGGAGGGCGTTCTGGGCATTCGCGTGGCTCACTTCCTCGAGTCACCGACGGAGAAGGGCGGAACCTTTGCCGATGCCGACGGACGGCAGACCAAGGTGGAAGGCAACAGTGCCGGAGCCACCGGGGTCTATCGTACGAGTGAAGGTGTGGAAGGCGACGTCGTGTGGTCCACGCGAGGACGCTGGTGCGAGCTGACTGGGCATACTCATGACGGTCATACGGAGACGATTGCAATCTTCGATCACAAGGGGAATCCCGGATATCCGACCTACTGGCACGCACGTGGATATGGCCTGTTCGCAGCCAATCCACTGGGGCGCAGGATCTTCGATCCCAAGCAGCCGCAGTTCGACTACACCCTCGACAAGGGGAAGTCGACGACGTTCCAGTATCAGGTCAGCATCTCGTCCCATGCAGCCTCACCGTCCGAGATGAATCAGGCTGCGGATGCCTTTGATGCAATGAAGTAGCAATATCAAACCAGCAGAAAGGCCGCCCGTTGAGATGAGGGCGGCCTTTCTGTTTTTGCTTTTGGACTAGTTCTTCTTTTTCTTCGCAGGTTTCTTTGCGGCCTTGCCACCTTCGCTTTTTGAGGCAGTCTGCGTCTCCACAGAATTCTGCTCGATATCCCTGTCGCCTATCATGTGAAGCCTCATGAAATTGGTCGCTCCTGATCGAGTACGGGTGCCGGCGACGATGCCGACAATCTGGTGCTCGCGAACCCGGCCATGGCGTTCGAGAATCTCTTCCGCCATGTTGACCAGGGCATCCGTGTCATGAAAGCGGCCGCAGAGGATCGGGTACGTCCCCCAAAGAAGCATGCAGCGGTTAATGACCTTCTCGAAGGGAGAGAGAGCATAGATGGGCGGGTCAGGACGATACTTTGACAGCAGGCGCGAGGTTGCTCCGCTCTCGGTGAAGATCGCAATGGCAGCAACGTCAAGATCGTCTGACGCATGCGCCATCGATTCACAGATGGTCTCAGCGACCGATAGGCGCACGCCGCGTGGATGACGAGTCGACGGCGGAGGATCAAGACGAATCTGCTCTTCGGTCTCAGCAACGATCTTGGCCATCATGGCGACAGCCTCGACCGGATACTTCCCTGCCGCGCTTTCAGCGGAGAGCATGACAGCATCCGTGCCGTCGTAGACGGCATTGGCGACGTCAGATGCTTCCGCGCGCGTGGGGCGCGGATTCTCGATCATCGATTCCAGCATCTGGGTTGCGGTAATGACCGGCTTTCGATACTCCGTGGCACGGCGGATGATGTGCTTCTGGATGGCCGGAACCTTCTCGGGAGGAACCTCAACTCCCAGATCACCACGCGCCACCATGATGGCATCTGTCGCTTCAAGAATGGAGTCCAGATGTTCGATCGCTTGTGGCTTCTCCAGCTTGGCAACGATCCAGGCATCGGAGTTGAGGGCCGCCAGCCGGCTCTTGACGTGGCGAATATCGTCAGCCGTCCGCACGAAGGAGACGGCGACGGTGTCTACGCCTGCGCCAATCGCAAAGACGAGGTCTTCTTCGTCCTTCTCCGTCAGCGATGGCACCTTTACCGGAATCCCAGGCAGGTTGATGCCCTTATTTTCGCCCAGCAGACCTCCATTGATGATCTTGCAGATGACATCGCCGCCCTTGATCTGCTCAACTCTCAGCTCAATCAGTCCATCGGAGAGCAGAATGCGGGAACCAGACTCAAGATTTTCGGCCAGTGTCGTGAAGGTGGTTCCCACCATGGAGGCCGTGCCTGCAATCTCGTGTGGCGTGATAATGAGCTGTTTGCCCGCAACGAGCTGGACCGGCTTGTGATCTTTCAGCTTTCCGGTCCTGATCTTCGGCCCCTGCAGATCAGCCAGAATGCAGATTGGTTTGCCCTCTTCGCGGGAGACTTGGCGAACCATCTGGATCAGTTCGCTTTTCTGCTGGTGTGAGCCGTGAGAGAAGTTGAGGCGGGCAACGTCCAGCCCTGCCCGGACGAGCTGCCGAAAGACATCGATCGAACTGGAAGCGGGGCCCAGAGTTGCCACGATCTTGGCACGACGGCCGCGGAGCATTCCTTTGGAAGCAGTATCGAGAAGCATGGGATTCGCGGAGGTAGTCATAAGTGCTGCTGGATCCTTTTTTGTGAACCGTCGCGGAAGTATCCCCGATGGCATGACCAATTTATCTGTACGTTCGCCATTCTAACCGTGCCAGCCCCACTTGGGGTAAAACGGTTCAGTCATTCCTCTTAAGGATGTTGGTGCAGACGGTAGGAGGAGTTGAATTCGGCGCCAAACAGGACGCTGAGTGAGACGATGTACAGCCAGAAGAGAAGGGCAATTCCAGCCCCCAGCGAGCCATATACCTGGGAATAGTTGGCGAACCTGGTTACATACCAGCCAAATGCCAGCGTGGTTACAAACCACATGACGGTAGCCGCAATCGCGCCGGGCAATACCTGCCTCCAGGGCTGCCGGATGGGCGTGCCCATATGATAGATCAGCGCGATCAGCCCGACGGAGCCGGTAAGCGTCACCGACCAGCGGATGATGAGGGCCACGATGTAAACCTCGGACCGGATGGAGGACGGAACGTGGGCCGCGATCCAGTAGATCAGAACATGGCCAAAGATAATCAGGGAGCTGGAGATCCCCAGTGGAATAAGAGAGAGCGGCACGAGAGCATACGCTCGGGCGCGACGACGCCAGAACGTCCAGCAGTTGAAGGGAAGGTCATATGCCCTGCGAAATCCCTCCATGAAGGTCGCAATCACGCTGGACGCGCCAGTGATGGAAACGAGCACAGACCCGACCACAACATGTGTGGATTTGCTGGCGTGGGGCGAGGCAACAAAATATCCCTCGAGCACCGGCATAACGGCTGGAGGAAGTACGCGTGCGAAAAATTCGCCAAGCTGCGCCCGAACCGGCGCGGTATCGGGCAACAGGGCGATTAGAGCGGCAGCGACGATCAGAGCCGGAAACAGCGCCACAATCGCGGAGTACGCCGAGGCCTGGGCAAGGCTCAAGACACCGTGATCGATAGCCCGCACCACGGCGCGATGCGTGATGCGGGGAATATACAGCAGTCGTTTCACGGATACAGTCTAAGCCCCGTGAACCAGTCCGCGATCAATCTTGTGTATCAAGCCTTCCAGCGCTTAAGAAAAGCCGTGACATCCTGCGGTGTGATTCTGCTCATGTTTTCGAACTCTTTGTTCCGTTGCGAATACAACAGCGTACCGTTGGCATCGAGCACAGCGAGAGCAGGAACTCCCTTCTCAATGGGGACCTTGTATTTCGCAGCAACATCAACATTGTGGTCCATGCGACCGATATCGATGTGGACCATCACGAAATGTTTCTGAAGCAACTCAACGTTTGGGCTCTGGTGCAGATAGATGTCGAGCACCTGGCAGTCGCCGCACCAGTCTCCACCAAAATCAAGAATCACGCGCTTCTTCTCGGCCTTTGCCTGCTTCAACGCTGCTGCAATGTCGGCCCTGGGATTGGCAGTTTCTGAATAGAGATGCTTTTTCACGAAGGGCACCCTCATCTGCGTATGCCCACTCTGCGGAATGGATACTGCCGCGAACATAACTGCAGTCAGCAAAGAGAGTTTTCGAGACATGGTGTAATGGCCCTCCATCTTGCCCGGGGACTCGCCCCTTTCTGATGATGCCTGAGAGATCCTTCTGGTCGCAAACCGGGAAATGGAGCGGCATGGATCGCCGCTGGAGGAGTCTTTCGTCACGTCCTGTAACACCAGCGGTATATGTAGGTCTATAGACCTTCGTAACCCACCGGGAAATTCGTCATAGGAGAAGATCGCATCAAGCGCATTCTATGCATCTTTTAGATGCAGCAGCCTTTATAAAACGGCAGCAGGACTGAGGCTTGCTTGAGGAAAGTTCTTTGAAAAGCGGATGGCCGGGTGCTACTTTGCATCATTAACGTAATCGCGAGGTGTTTCACTTTAGGCTAATGTGGACTGTCGACCCTGCAGTAAAGTTTCGGATCAATTTTCTTGAGGCGCTGGGTGGTTAGCCCTCTGATGCGGCTGCGATCATGGTGGTGCAACCCGGCCCCGCCATCGGTCTGTGCAGCAGTAGCTGTGGCTCCGCGTGTGTCTCACGCAACGGCTCGACCAGACATCGCAACCACGTCATTGGTTGCGACCGGCCTTGCAGCAGCAGCCTGGTTTGGCTGGCGACAGCGCAGGACCACACTCGAGGGCAAGCAGCGCGGACAGGAATACTCCCGGTTTATCGCGGCAGCGGAAGCGAGCCTCGATGGATTCTCCATTCTGGAAGCAATTCGCGATTCCACTGGAAGGATTACAGACTTTCGGATTCGCTACGTAAATGACAATGCGAAACGTCTGGTTGGCGTTTATGGAGATGGCCTGGTCGGCCAGACGCTTCGCGAGTCGATCCAGGACATCGAGAGTTCGGGCAGGCTGGACCGTTACCGCGACGTAGTCGAGACCGGCCTTCCGATGAAGGACGAATACCCTGTACCTCCCGATACAGGCTGGCCCGCCACATGGGTTCGCTACCAGGCCGTAAAGCTGGAGGACGGTCTTGCGATCACCTGCACTGACATCAGCAGCGTTAAGGCCGCCCAGACCAGGTACGAGCAACTGGTGGAATTCAACGACTCCATCTTCCAGCACGCCCCTTTCAGCATTATCGCGACCGACGTCGAAGGTCTCATTACCGCAATGAACTTCGCTGCGGAGAAGCTGAGCGGCTACAGCCGTGACGAACTGGTAGGCAAGGCGTCGCTCACGCTTCTGCATGATGAGCGTGAGCTTATCTCCGCAAGCGCCGAGACAACGCCAGGGGAAGAGGCTCTCGCGAGCGGCGGATTCGAAGTACTTACGGCCGGAGTGCGAGACGGCGAGATGCAGGAGAAGGAGTGGACGCTGGTTCGACGAGATGGCAGCCGTACTCCGATCAATCTGGCCATGAGGGCCGTAACGTCGGATACGGGTGAGATCAAAGGCTTTGTCGGGATCGCCTTTGATATCACGGAGCGCCGACAGATGCTCCAGTACGTCACCCACCTCGCTACGCACGATCAGCTGACGGGGCTGGTGGGTCGTGCGCTCCTGCAGGACAAGACCGTCGAAGCCGTAGAACGGGCGCGACGCTACGGAACAAAGGTTGCGGTCTTCGTCATTGACCTGGACCAGTTCAAACGCATCAACGATTCCCTGGGCCACGCATCGGGGGATCAAATCCTGATCGAGACGGCATCGCGCCTTCGCCGCTGCGTGCGCAGCACAGACATCGTTGCTCGCGTCGGCGGCGATGAATTCGTCGTCGTCATGCCCGACATCACCAGTGTTACCGATGTCGAGCATTGCGCCCTGAATCTGCTGTCCCGCATGTCGCCAGAGATGCTGGTGGATGACCAGATGGTCAGCGTCACCACAAGCGTCGGCATCTGCATCTATCCCGATTTCGCGCAGGACGCAAAGCACCTGCTGAAGCGCGCGGACTCCGCCATGTACGCGGCAAAGGAGAGCGGGCGCAATCAGTATCAGATTTTCAGCGAAGACATGCTGAAGGAGACCGCGGACCGCTTGTCGATGGAACATGCTCTGCGCCATGCGCTGACCAACGCCGAGCTCGTCCTGCATTATCAGCCGCAAATCTCCCTGACGACAGGGTTGATCACGGGCGTGGAGGCGCTTCTCCGCTGGAACCATCCCCGGCTGGGGAATGTGCCGCCGTCCCAGTTCATCCCCCTGGCCGAAGAGACCGGCCTGATCGTTCCTATCGGGGAATGGGTCTTCATGACTGCCTGTTGCGAAGGCAAGGCGCTGCAGGATGAGATGGGATCCGATGTGACCATCTCAGTCAATCTGTCTCCGCGGCAGTTTCAACAACGGAACCTGGTTCAGGTAATCGAACGTGCTCTGGCGCTGAGCGGGCTTGCCCCAAGGCATCTGGAGATTGAGATCACCGAGAACATCCTGATGGTGAACTCAGGCCCCAATCTGGACAAGCTGCAACAGATCCGCGAACTCGGCGTACGCATCTCCATCGACGACTTCGGCACCGGATTCTGCAGCTTCTCTTACCTGCTGCAGTACCAGGTGGACAGGCTGAAGATTGACCGCAGCTTCATCCGGCAGGCCGGAACCGATCCCAACGCAGCGGCCGTAGTTCGAACCATCATTGCCATGTCGCACGGCCTTGCCATTCGGGTGGTAGCCGAAGGCGTGGAGAGCGATGAGCAACTCCGCTTTCTGATGCGGCGCCGCTGCGATGAGGCCCAGGGCAACTATCTCGGCTATCCCGTAAGTGCAAAGGAGTTCGTAAGTTCGATGCAGGGCTACAGCGGGATCAATGTCATGCAGAACATATAGCCTTGCGAACTCAGATGCAGCAGATGAAGCCGCAGATTATCCTGGTTACACTGCCTGTCGACGTCTGAAGAAGTGGTAGATCGCCAGCAGGATGATGGCTCCGATCAGCGACATGATGAAGCCAGCCGCCTGGCCCTCCTGGTAGTGTCCAACCATTCTTCCGAGGAAGGTACCGAGGAAAGACCCCGCGATCCCGATGATCATGGTCACGAGGATTCCGCCGGGATCCTTTCCCGGCATGATCAATTTGGCGAGTGCACCGACAACAAGCCCGATGATTGCAGTCCAAAGCAGGCTGAACATGGAAGCTCCCTCCAGGTGCTTGAGTTTTCCGGGTGTTGGCCCGGATCAAAACCCGATTGTGCGCACCAGCATACTCCACCTGCCGCCGAAACCGAACGTTGAAAAGAATGATTTTTTAGCCCGTCGATACAGGATGTATACACAGCAGGAAAGTTGCTTCAGTAGGCCCGCAGACGATTGATGGGGATTCGCACCTGGGCACAGGTCGCACCGGGCTTCGACTCCATCGCTACAGACCCCCCGTGCTTATTGACAATCCGCTGCACGCGGTCGAGTCCCAACCCCATGGCAGTCCCGATCGGCTTGGTCGTAAAGAAAGGCTCAAAAATGCGAGACTGAATGATTTCCGGGATTCCCGGCCCATCGTCGAGAATCTCGATGATTACCGTCTGTCCTGTCACCCGGATGGCGATATTCAGCGTCCCATGGTCGTGCATCGCATCCAGTGCGTTTTCGATCAGTGCCGACCACACCTGGTTCAACTCACTGCCGTAGGCGCTTACCAGCGGCAAACCTTCATCGTACTCCAGCGTAATCTTCACATTTGCCGTTCGGGAGCGGAACATCGCCAGCGTGTTTTCGATCGAAGCAGGAAGATCCACATCCTGAACGGCGGCCTGATCCATAAAGGAGTAGCCGCGGATCGCGCTGATCAACTCAAAGATGCGGCCGCTGGAGTCCACCACCGTATCAGCCATTCGCTCAACGCGAAGGGCACTGGCAAAGGTTTCAAGCGCAGGAGAGAGAACTTCAGGACTGATCGCCTCGGCTAAAGAATCGAGCATGGGAAGGGGAAGCCGTGCCTCAGCCAATGAAGGAGCAATCGTCCAGGCAGAAGTTACGTGATGCTGTTCCAGCCATCGGGCGACCTCCTCTTCATGATCTGTCGCTTCAAGGGGACTCTGCGGAAGCGGCGAAAATCCAGAGGAAGCGCGCACATACTCCCGTGCATTCTTCACCCAGGCCTTGTAGCGGTTCAGCTCTTCTTCGGAGGAGAAGAGTCGGCCAAGGCGGTACTTCGCCTCATCGGCTTCGCGCAACTCCGTCGAGAGGCTGGCCGCCGAACGCTGCGCCGCTGATGCCGGATTATTCAGCTCGTGTGACAGATTGGCAGCCAGCTTCCCCAGAGCCAGAAGCTTCTCCGCCTGTTCTTCCATACGCGTAAAGTCTCGTACCCGATCGAGCAGCAGGGAGACGCAACGCTGTGCCATCGAAGGAATCGCGCACAGCATCTCCTCGAAGAGGTCCTCATGAATATCCAGAACCCAGACCGGGCCGACACTTCGTCCATCTGCGCCCCACGTCTTCATGCGTGAAAATGGAAGCTTTCCGGTAAGCCGGGACGTTCGGCCAACGAAGAGGGCTACTGGACCAGATTTACGACGCTGAGCCATGACATCACCTCGCAAGATGATGTGTGTGTGTTGCGACGGTTCACCTTCACGGAAGATCAGCGCGCCATCGGGACCGACACGTTCCGTCGAATGAGCAGCAAGCCACTCGTATTCCCTGTCGGTCAATCCGTCCAGCACCGGAATGGTGCGTAACGCAGAAATAATCCGATCTATGGGCGTAGGCTCGGCTGGAGCTGCAGCAATCAGCTCCCCTTCCGACAAAGTCGAGGCGGTTTCGAGACTGACTGAAGCTGCGATCGTACCAACCTCCCCTGAACTGCGTTCGTTTCGATTAAAACAAAGATTCCGACGGCAGGCACTTTGCTTCAGAAACTTCCTTCCCTCATAGGCCCGATCGGCCGATCTACGCAATCTTTGCAGCCAGACTCCGTTTAGCGACCTTGCGCGCTTTTATCGCCGTTTGCGCGCTGGTCTCCTTCGCTTTGTCTCCATCGGCGCCTTCAGCTCTTCCGTCTCCTGCCAGAGACGTATGCCTCCCTCAACCGCATTGCTGTTCGCGCCAACGATGACATGGAGAGGCAGGTCTTTCATCAGCTTCGCGTTTCCTCCCCCGAGCAATACGTATTCACAGATGAGGGCGTTCTTAAGCCTTTCAACGACGTCCAGCACCGACCTGCGCCATTTCTTTTTGCCCCTGAGATCCAGACCATCCTTGCCGAGATATTCCTCGTACGTTCTGCCCTTTCGATAGGGCAGGTGCGCCAGTTCCAGTGCGATCACATATCCGTCGAAGACCATTGCAGAGCCTAACCCTGTACCCAGCCCAAGGAAGAGCATCCGGCCGCCTTTGTAGCCGCCAAGAGCCTGCATCGCCGCATCATTCACGAACCGGATCGGTTTCTTGAAGACCTTCTGATACGGAAAATCAATCCACCCCTTTGCGAGATTGTGCGGTTCTGCGAGCGGATGATCGTGCACGACAGGCCCTGGATAACCGATCGAGATATGGTCGTACTTCCAGCCCTGCGTTCCAAGAAGAACCTGCTGCGCCATGTCAGCAGCCGCCATCGAAGGACCCGATGGAATTTTGAGAGGCACACGCTGTGTCGTTGAAGCGACCTTCACATGTGTACCGCCGATATCGATCACCAGAACATTTTTCATGTTCGAAAGCATACAGGCTGATGAAAGAAAGGCAGCGGAAGTTACTGAATGGCTTGTCGTATGCTGCACTACCCAATTTTAACCATCCTGTAAAAAATCAACCCATCCCGCAAATTACCTCCAGATAATGGCTTTAGATTCAACAATTTATTCTTCTCAATCATTATCGATTGACAATCGTATCGATTCATTTACATAATGGTGATGGGTACTTATTTAGTTAATGGAGAAATCAATGCGTAAAGCACTTCTGGCCACTCTCCTTCTCTCTCCCGTCCTGCTTCACGCTCAGGCAAGTTCGCCTGCCCAACATCAGTTTGCGCTTGCCTCCAGCTCTGAGCTTGGAGCAACCGCCGACCGCGGTACCGCCATCAACCGGCCCCTGCGCATCTCTACGGGCGTGGTTGCCCCCAAGCTCGTCTACTCGGTCAGCGTCAACTCGGACATCACTCGTCCCTGGACCGACGTCGCCGCCAACAAGACCGTTACTGTCGGCATGGTCGTAGATGCCGAAGGCAAGCCCACGGAGCTGAAGATTGTGAAATCGGCGGGCCCCATTGTCGATCACAATGTTCTTGAGGCCGTAAGCCAGTACCGCTTCCAACCCGGCACAGTCAGCAATCAGCCGGTAGCCTTCCCTCTGAATCTCGAGATCAACCTCACCCCAGCACGCTAGTTTTCTGTCGACGAGAGATGAAGATGCGGGCCCTCTGCGGCCCGCATCTCTCTTGCAAGTAACATTTGCGCCTATTGCTCTGAGCCGCAAGAGAACTCGGTCAGGAGTGGACGGAGCCGTGGTGCGTTATCGCGCCTGATACTGCTCGTCGCTCACCTGCTCCATCCAGTCGACAGTCTTGCCATCCAGCTTCTCCTGGACTGCGATATGAGTCATTGCGGTCGAGAGAGCAGCTCCATGCCAGTGTCTTTCTCCCGGGCTGAACCAGATCACATCTCCCGGATGGATCTCTTCGACAGGCCCTCCTTCACGTTGCGCCAGTCCGCATCCCGCAATCACAAGCAATGTCTGGCCAAGAGGATGCGTATGCCACGCCGTCCGCGCGCCCGGCTCAAACGTAACACTGGCTATTACCATCCGCGCAGGCTCCGGTGCTCCGAAGATCGGGTCGATACGAACCACTCCCGTAAAGTAGTCCGAGGATCCTTTTCCTGAGGGCTGCGATCCAACTCGTTTGATCTCCATATCTCATCTCTCCTGAAAATGAATAAATTGGGAACAGCGCAAGAATGGATTCTGTAGCCGTTCCGGATAAGCAGTCGTTGATCTCTGTGCAAAATATTCGTGCGCCAAGAAAGAACGGCAGAGCCGAAGCTCTGCCGTTCTTTTGCTTTTGCGCGAAGCGCTATCCGCGAGCACCTACTCGGCAGCCATCTCTTCCTGCTCGCCTTCCATACGCATGGCCTCGAGCTCACGCTCTTCCGCATCATGCGCCTCCTGAACCTCAGCCTGGACCTGGGCAGCCGCTTCCTCCAGTTCCGGTGAGAGCTGAACGGTGCGGTAGTACTCCATTCCTGTTCCGGCGGGGATCAGGCGACCGACGATGACATTCTCCTTCAGACCGCGCAATGTATCCACTGCGCCGTTGATGGAAGCCTCCGTAAGAACGCGGGTCGTCTCCTGGAAGCTCGCAGCCGAGATAAAGCTGTCGGTCGAGAGCGATGCCTTCGTGATACCGAGAAGCAGGCTGCGGCCGATCGCCGGCTTGCCGCCGTTCATCAGAACGCGCTGATTCTCTTCGGCAAAGCGGAAACGGTCCGTCTGCTGGTCGATCAGGAAGGTCGTGTCACCGACCTCTTCAATCTTCACCCAGCGGAGCATCTGCCGCACAATTGTCTCGATATGCTTGTCCGAGATGGCCACACCCTGCAGACGGTAGACCTCCTGGATCTCGTTCACCAGGTACTGCTGCAGTGCGCGCTCGCCGAGCACTTCAAGAATGTCGTGCGGATTGCGTGGACCGTCGATCAGCGCATCGCCGGCGCGGAGACGCTCGCCTTCCTGAACGTTGACGTAGACGCCACGCGGGACCGAGTACTCCTCTTCCTGACCGTTGTCAGCCGTGACGTAGACCTTGCGCTGTCCCTTGGAGACGTCACCGAAGCGCACGACACCGTCGATCTTCGAGATGATCGCAGGATCACGCGGCTTGCGGGCCTCGAAGAGCTCAACGACCCTCGGAAGACCACCGGTGATGTCCTTGGTGCGTGTGGTCTCGCGCGGAATCTTCGCCAGCACATCGCCGGGGAAGATCTCGTCGCCATCGGCCACCATCAGATGAGCACGGCTCGGCATCAGGTAACGCTTGTTGCCCTGCGGCGACTTGATGAGGATCGTCGGCTGACGCTTCTCATCCGGCGAATCCGCAACGACCAGACGCGAAAGGCCAGTGACCTCGTCGATCTCGTCGTGCAGCGTGACGCCCTCCTGCAGGTCCTTGAACTGAACCGTACCCGCAATCTCCGTCAGGATGGAGAACGTGTACGGATCCCATTCGCCCAAACGGTCGCCAAGTGAAACAGCAGCTCCGTCTTCCACCTTGAGCTTCGCGCCGTAAACGATTGCATAGCGCTCTTTCTCGCGGCCCTTGTCGTCGATCACGGCAACAGAACCATTACGGTTCATCGCTACCAGATCGCCTGCCTTCGAACGAACCGTGACCAGGTTGATGAAGCGCACCGTTCCGGCATTCTTCGCTTCGATGTGCGAAGTATCGGAGACGCGCGATGCCGTACCACCGACGTGGAAGGTACGCATCGTGAGCTGAGTTCCGGGCTCACCGATGGATTGCGCCGCGATGACACCGACGGCTTCGCCCATCTCGACCATCTTGCCCGAACCCAGGTTACGGCCATAGCACAGGATGCAGGCGCCGCGCTTGGACTCGCAGGTCAGCACCGAGCGAATCTTCACTCTCTCGATACCGGCAGCCTGGATTGCGCTCGCCAACTCCTCGTCGATCTCCTGATTGATGTCGACGATCACATTGCCTTCGAAGTCCTTGAGCCTCTCGAGCGACACACGGCCGATGATGCGGTCGCGCAGCGGCTCGATGGTCTCGCCGGCCTCGATGATCGGGGTCACATAGATGCCCTCCACCGTGCCGCAGTCGTTCTGCGAGATGATGACATCCTGCGCCACATCGACCAGTCGGCGAGTCAGGTAGCCCGAGTCAGCGGTCTTCAAAGCGGTATCCGCAAGGCCCTTACGAGCGCCGTGCGTCGAGATGAAGTACTGCAGCACGGTCAGACCCTCACGGAAGTTTGCGGTAATCGGAGTCTCGATGATCTCGCCCGAGGGCTTGGCCATCAGACCGCGCATACCCGAGAGCTGACGGATCTGCTGCTTTGAACCACGAGCGCCGGAGTCTGCCATGATGTAAATCGGGTTCATCGAACCTTCTTTATCCGCGCGCTTCATGTTGTTGAACATCTCGTCGGCCACCTTTTCGGTGACTCCCGACCACATCTGAATGACCTTGTTGTTGCGCTCACCATTCGTGATTGCACCATCAAGGTACTGCTGCTGCACATTAATGACCTGCTTCTCAGCCTCGGCAACTGCAACGTACTTCGATGCTGGAATGACCATGTCATCCAGACCGACCGACAGGCCCGAACGCGTAGCGTAACGGAAGCCCAGGTCCTTGATCCGGTCCAGTGTCTTGACTGTTGTCTCCAACCCGAGGTTCAGGTAGCAGTAGTTCACCAGCTGGCCGATTCCCTTCTTCTTCAGCAGGCCGTTGATATACGGGATGCCTTCGGGAAGCGCGTCGTTAAGGATGGCGCGGCCAACCGTTGTGTTGACGTACTGCTTGTTGAACTCGACCGGCTCCGTATGCAGGATGTCCTGGTCGTCATACGCCGTGGTCATATCGAGGACAGGCCCCGCGTAACGCAGACGAATCGGCGTCAGTGTCTCCACCTGTCCAGCTTCGAGCGCCATCAGCACCTCTTCGATGTTCGCGAAGACGCGGCCCTCACCCTTGGCGTTCACCTTGGCCTTGGTCAGGTAGTAGAGACCAAGCACCATGTCCTGCGTCGGAACAGTGATCGGATGTCCGCTCGCCGGCGAAAGGATGTTGTGCGAGGCAAGCATCAGAACACTGGCCTCAATCTGCGCCTCAGGCGACAGCGGAATGTGCACAGCCATCTGGTCGCCGTCGAAGTCTGCGTTGAAGGCGGTGCAGACCAGCGGATGAATCTTGATGGCCTTACCTTCCACCAGCACAGGCTCGAAGGCCTGAATGCCGAGGCGGTGCAGCGTCGGAGCGCGGTTCAGCAGAACAGGATGATCCTTGATGACCTCTTCGAGGATGTCCCAGACGATCGGTTCCTGCAGCTCCACCATCTCCTTGGCCTGCTTGATGGTCGTGCAGTGCCCGGTCTGTTCCAGACGGTGATAGATGAAGGGCTTGAAGAGCTCGAGCGCCATCTTCTTGGGAAGACCGCACTGATGCAGCTTCAGCTCAGGTCCAACCACGATCACGGAACGGCCCGAGTAGTCGACGCGCTTGCCGAGCAGGTTCTGACGGAAGCGGCCCTGCTTGCCCTTCAGGGTGTCGGAGAGGGACTTCAGCGGACGGTTGTTCGCGCCACGCAGAACGCGGCCACGGCGGCCGTTATCGAACAGAGCGTCGACGGCCTCCTGCAGCATGCGCTTCTCGTTCCTGACGATGACCTCAGGAGCGTGCAGATCCATCAGCTTCTTCAAACGGTTGTTACGGTTGATCACGCGGCGATACAGATCGTTCAGATCCGAGGTCGCGAACCGGCCACCATCCAGCGGCACCAGAGGACGAAGCTCAGGCGGAATGACGGGGATCACGTCGAGGATCATCCATTCCGGCTTGTTGTCGGACTTGCGGAAGGCCTCAACGATCTTAAGACGCTTGGAGTACTTGAGCTTCTTCTGGAGCGAGGACTCCTGCTTCATGCGCTCGCGCAGCTCAATCGCCAGCTCGGTAACCTCAACGCGCTTCAGCAGCTCCTTGATCGCCTCTGCACCCATCATGGCCTTGAAGCCACTGGGACGGTACTGCTGATCAAGCTCACGGAAGCGATTCTCGTCCTTGATAACCTCGCGTTCCTTCACCGGTGCGTCACCCGGATCCACAACGACATAGCTCTCGAAGTAGAGAACTGCCTCAAGCTCGCGCAGCGAGATATCCAGCAGGTGGCCGATACGCGACGGAAGTCCCTTGAAGAACCACACGTGCGAGCACGGCGAGGCAAGCTCAATGTGGCCCAGGCGCTCACGGCGAACCTTGGAGAGCGTCACCTCGACGCCGCACTTGTCGCAGATCACGCCGCGATGCTTCATGCGCTTGTACTTTCCGCACAGGCACTCCCAGTCCGTGATGGGACCGAAGATGCGGGCGCAGAACAAGCCGTCGCGCTCCGGCTTGAAGGTACGGTAGTTGATGGTCTCCGGCTTGGTGACTTCGCCATGCGACCAGCTGCGAATCTTTTCCGGGCTGGCAAGCTGAATCTTAATCGCGTCGAAATCAGCGATCGGACCGGTTAGTTCAAAAGGACTGGAGCGGAACATATTTATCGTCTCCGTTGCAGCATGTCGCTGCGGTTACTCAATGTCTCTGCGATAACTCCCGGCGTATCGCGTTGCCGCGGTTCTGGTACTGGTGCTCAATTTCAATTGTCTTGCCACTCCTCAAAGGAGAGTGGCGACGGTGAGGTCATCCTCAGGATGACCTCACCGTCATCAGGTTCTTAGTCGGCCGCGGCGATCGTCGGCACCGGCTGCTTCTTCTGGTCCGCCTGCTTCACCAGCTCCACGTCAAGGCAGAGCGACTGGAGCTCACGGATGAGCACGTTGAACGACTCCGGCACGCCAGGCTCAATGGCAGCTTCGCCCTTCACGATAGCCTCGTAGATCTTCGTACGGCCATACACATCGTCGGACTTCGCCGTCAGCAGCTCCTGCAGGATGTAGGCTGCGCCGTATGCTTCAAGGGCCCAGACCTCCATCTCTCCAAAGCGCTGTCCGCCGAACTGCGCCTTACCTCCCAGCGGCTGCTGGGTAATCAGCGAGTACGGTCCGATCGAACGCGCGTGGATCTTGTCGTCGACGAGGTGAGACAGCTTGAGCATGTAGATGTAGCCGACCGTGGCGGGCTGCTCGAACACATCGCCCGTCATGCCGTCATACAACTCGCTCTTGCCCGAGCTCGGCAGCCCGGCCGAAGCCAGCAGCGCCTTGATCTCGTTCTCACGGGCGCCGTCGAAGACCGCCGTGCCGAACCAGATACCGCGCTTCATGCCCGCAGCCACGCGCAGCGTCTGCTCATCGTCCAGCTTCAGCAGCTGGTTCAGAGCAGCCGTCCCTGCAAATCGAGCCTTGAAGAGCTCACGCACCTCAGCGGCCGACTCCATCTTCTGCGCAGCCTCGGCCACCTGCCTGCCGAGTTCATGAGCAGCCCAGCCAAGGTGTGTCTCGAGGATCTGTCCGACGTTCATACGCGAAGGCACGCCCAGCGGATTCAGAACGATCTCGACCGGCGTTCCGTCCGGAAGATACGGCATATCCTCTTCCGGCAGAATGCGGGCGATGACACCCTTGTTTCCGTGGCGGCCGGCCATCTTGTCGCCGACCGAAAGCTTACGCTTCATGGCGATGTAGACCTTCACCATCTTGATCACGCCGGGCGCGAGCTCGTCGCCCTTGCCCATCTTGCTGATCTTCTCGTTGGTGATCTTGCGCAGAACATCGATCTGACGCGAAGTCATCTCCTCGATCTCGTCGATCTGCTCGTTGACGCGCGGATCCTTGTCGGCATAACGAATGCGCTTCAGGTTACGCGTCGAGATCAGCTCGATGGTGTCGCGGTTCAGAATCTCACCCTTCGAAAGCAGCTTCTTGTTCGTACGTTCGTCGTGGAGATCGGCCTGAACTTCCTTGCCTCCCAGAATCGCCTCAAGACGCTTCAGACGCTCGTCGGTGAGAATACGAATCTCGTCAGCCAGGTTGCGCTCCAGCTTCTCAATCTGCTCCTGCTCGATCTGCTTGGCGCGCTCGTCCTTCTCCTGTCCCTTGCGGGAGAAGATGCGGACGTCCACGACCGTGCCTTCGATTCCTGGAGGGCAGGTCAGCGAAGCATCGCGGACATCGCCGGCCTTTTCGCCGAAGATCGCGCGCAGCAGCTTCTCTTCCGGCGTGAGCTGCGTCTCGCCTTTCGGTGTAACCTTCCCGACGAGGATGTCGTTGTGCGAGATCTTCGCGCCGATACGAATGATGCCCGATTCGTCGAGATCACGCAGAGCGTGCTCGCTGACGTTCGGAATATCACGCGTGATCTCCTCCGGCCCAAGCTTCGTATCGCGAGCCTCGATCTCGAACTCTTCGATGTGAATGGAGGTGTAGTAGTCCTCCTTCACCAGCTTCTCCGAGATCAGGATCGCGTCCTCGAAGTTGTATCCGCGCCATGGCATAAACGCCACCAGCACGTTACGGCCAAGACCAAGTTCGCCCTGCTCCGTGCACGGACCGTCAGCGATCACCTGCCCCTTCAGAACACGGTCGCCCTTGCGGACTACCGGCTTCTGGTTGATACAGGTGTTCTGGTTCGAACGCTTGAACTTCGTCAGCTGATAGATGTCCGATCCCACCTCACGCGAAAGCTGCGTCGGATGATGCTCGCCTTCAACGCGAATAATGATGCGCTCGGAGTCAACTGAATCGACGATGCCGTTACGCTTGGCCAGAATCACAGCGCCTGAGTCGCGCGCCGTTACGCCTTCCATACCGGTTCCGACGAACGGAGCCTCGGAGACCAGCAGCGGAACCGACTGGCGCTGCATGTTCGCACCCATCAGGGCGCGGTTCGCGTCGTCGTGCTCGAGGAACGGAACCAGCGAGGCAGCGACTGAGACCAGCTGCTTCGGCGAAACGTCAACGTAATCGACTTCGGCCTTGTTCACCAGCACGAAGTTGCCCTGACGCCGCGCATCCACGATGTCCTGAACGATCTTCTGGTTCTCATCGAGCTCAACGTTGGCCTGAGCGATCGTGTGACGATCCTCCTCCCACGCCGACAGGTAGAAGCTGAACGGAGCAAGCTCCATCGTCCGCTTCTTGTCCTTCTTCAGCTGCTCGTTGAGCTTCAGCGCCTCGCTCGTCTCCAGGTAGTCGCCCTGACGGAGCCCGCTCTCGCCCGCGTTCGTCACCTGGACATAGTCCAGAACGCGGCCTTCCTTTACGCGGCGGTATGGTGACTCGATAAAGCCGTACTCGTTGATGCGCGCAAAGCAGCTCAGCGACGAGATCAGACCGATGTTCGGACCTTCCGGGGTCTCAATCGGGCAGATACGGCCGTAGTGGGTCGGATGTACGTCGCGAACCTCGAAGCCCGCACGCTCACGCGACAGACCACCGGGCCCAAGGGCCGACAGGCGGCGCTTGTGCGTGATCTCCGACAGAGGATTGGTCTGGTCCATGAACTGCGAAAGCTGCGAGCTTCCGAAGAACTCGCGGATCGCCGCCATCACCGGCTTGGCGTTGATGAGGTCGTGCGGCATCGCCGTCGACATCTCCTGGTAGACCGACATCTTCTCCTTGATCGCGCGCTCCATGCGAACCAGGCCGATACGGAACTGGTTCTCCATCAGCTCGCCCACCGCGCGGACGCGTCGGTTGCCAAGGTGATCGATGTCATCCACCACGCCGATGTTTTTGCGCAGCTTCAGCAGGTAACGGATCGTGCCGTAGAAGTCCTCAGGGGTCAGCGTGCGGCGATCAAGGCCGGTAGCCTCGGCATTCTCGTACAGCTTGATGTTGAACTTCAGACGGCCCACACGCGAGAAGTCATACTTGCGAGGATCGAAGAACATTCCCTCAAACAGCGCCGTCGCCGTATCCAGGGTCGGAGGATCGCCCGGACGGAGCTTGCGGTAGATCTCGATCAGAGCCTCTTCGGGCTTGCGGACCGAGTCGCGGCGCAGCGTGTTGGTGATGATGTTGCCCACATCATCGCGCTCCGGGAAGAAGATCTCGAAGCTGGTTACGCCTGACTGCACGATCTTGTGCAGCTTGTCTGCCGTCAGCTCCTGGTTCGCCTCGTAAAGCAGCTCGCCCGTCGTCAGGTCAACCACGTCAGCTGCCGACATTGCGCCATCCAGCTCCGAGGTCTCGACCTCAACCTCCTCCACATTGTGCGAACGCAACGACTTCAGCGCATGTCCGGAGATCTTGCGGCTCGCAGGGACAATCTCCTCACCCTTGACCGAAATCGCGCCCGCCGGACGGGTTCCCTGCAGGTTGGTCGGAGTTCCCTCCGGAGCCACCTTCCAGGTCAGTTTGCCGTCCTTCACGTTGATCGTGTCGACGGTATAGAAAGTCTTCAGGATCTCCTCGTCGGTCCTCAGGCCGAGAGCGCGCAGGAAGATCGTGCCCAGGAATTTACGCTTGCGGTCGATACGAACGTACAGCGTGTTCTTCTGGTCGTACTCGAACTCCACCCAGCTGCCGCGGTACGGAATGATCTTGCCCAGGAAGTAGGTGCGATTATTCGCCGTCTCAAAGAAGACGCCAGGCGAACGGTGCAGCTGCGAGACGATCACACGCTCGGTGCCGTTGACGATGAAGGTGCCATTGGCGCTCATCAGCGGAATATCGCCAAAGAAGACCTCCTGCTCCTTCATGTCGCGCAGGGTCTTCACACCCGTCTCCGGGTCCTTGTCATAGATCTTCAGGCGAATAGTCACCTTCAGCGGCGCCGAATACGTCATGCCGCGCTCTTCGCACTCAGCCTGGTCGTACTTCAGCTGCAGACCCACCGGGTCGCCGCACTTGGTGCAGAAGTCAGGAGTGTTCTTGTTGTAGGTTCCGCAGAAACCGCAGAGGACATCGCCCGGGTGAAAGGGATCGGTGATCACCATGTGGCCGCAGTTGACGCAGGCTGTGCGCAGGTGGTTCAGCCCCTTCAGGTAGCCGCATTTGCACTCCCAGTTGCCGATCGAATAATCGACAAACTCAAGCTCGCTCACATTGCGGAAGTCGGTGATCGGGAAGACGGAGGTAAAGACCGATTGAAGTCCATTGTCCTCACGCTCCTGGGGGAGCTTATCCATCTGCAGGAAGCGCTCGTAGCTGCGGCGCTGCACCTCGATAAGGTTAGGAATCTCAATTGCGGTTGGAATCTTGGAAAAATCAAGACGACTGCGGATCGCGCGCATTTCGCTGGACATGCTCTCTCCTGAATACGTACCTTCGAGGTCCCTTCGTGGATGTCTTCCTCATCCAAAGGGGGAGAGCCCCGGCCCTGGCTCTCCTGGTTTGTTCTTCCTGCGCCCCTGGTCCCATCGGGTTGTGCCGTCCTCGATTTCGGCCAGCCCGTGCGCAAAATTCTTCGCCACCCTTTCCCCGGCGGCACCCTTCTGAAAAACTTCAAAAACTTTTCATCACACCTAACCCGCTCCATCCGAGCGGAATCTGCTATAAGGAACGCGTAGGACGTGAAAGATTGACTGTTTTGGGTCGAAATACTGCGAAACACGGCAAAGCGCTCGAAGGGACAGCTTGTCCCGCGAGCGCAAAGATCGACTTGTGCACTATTTCATTCGTAATAATAGGAATGTCTGCCGCCATTTTGAGGCTCGCCTTGCCCCAAATTCGCTGCTGTATGCCTGAAACCTGTTACACCATACATCTCCGCCGCAAGAGACGCATGATGGCCGGCCCCCTAACCTCTCGCCCGAGAGGATGGACCGGAGTACAACTCCTATAACGCTATCTTCAAATACCCCGCACTGCAACGCAACAGGCGGAACGAATCTTCTTATAAAGAATATCCCGTTCCGCCCGAATGCGCAACTGACCGGTTGTTACTTAATCTCGACGGTCGCAACACCCTCGAACTTCTTCGCGATGGCAGCTGCATCATCCTTCGAAATATTCTCCTTCAGAGGCTTGGGAGCGCCGTCAACCAGATCCTTGGCTTCCTTCAGGCCAAGAGCGGTGACTTCGCGTACAGCCTTGATGGTGTTGATCTTGTTCGCGCCGGCATCCTTCAGGATAACGGTGAACTCGGTCTTCTCCTCAGCAGGAGCAGCCGCCGCTGCACCGCCGCCCGCGGGGGCCGCTGCCACGGCCGCAGCCGCTGCCGAAACGCCAAGACGCTCTTCGAGCTTCTTCACCAGAGCCGATGCCTCAAGCAGGCTCAGGCTAACAATCTGATCTTCCAACTGCTGAATGTCCGCCATTTTTATCTCCAATACTTCTAAACTTTGTACCACCGATTACCTCTTCGAAAGAAGTTCCCCTCTTCCGATTGCCCGACCTTCTCCGGGTTTCCGACGCGCCCAGACCAGCGCACCTAAAGAAGACCGAACGAAACTTTGATCCGTCCGACTAGCCCTCTGCCGGCTCCGTCGTTGCCGCCTCGCCAGCCTGCGACGCCGTTGCGTTCTCCGGCTGCGCTGCGCCCGAAGGCTGCTCGCCGGCGCTCGCCTCTTCAGCGTGAGCCTCAGCCACCTCGGCTACGGGAGCCGCCGCAGCCGCAGGAGCCGATCCGGTGAACTTCTCCTTCTCGACACCCTGGTTGATCACCACCGCCAGATCGCGTCCGGTTGCGTTGATCACCGTTGCCAGCCGCTGGGCCGGAGCATTGATCAGGAACAGCAGCTTGGCAAAGATCTCTTCCTTGCCCGGCATCGTCGCCAGCTCGCCGATCTCCTGGACCGACAATACCTTGCCGTCCACGATCGCAAGCTTGAAGGTGAACTCCGAGTTATCCTTCACCCAGGTCGACAGCGCCTTTGCCAGCGCAACCGGGTCACCCGAGGTATATGCAACCGAGCTGACACCCTTCAGGCCCCGCAGAGCCTCTTCGACCTTGGTTCCCTCGGCCGAACGTGCCGCCAGCTTGTTCTTGACAACGTGATAGCTTCCACCCGCTGCGCGGACCGCCTTGCGAAGCTCGAAATCTTTCCCCGCGGTCAATCCGGTAAACGTACCGATAATGGCCGAGGTCGAGGTCTCCAGCTCTGCCGCGAGCTTCTTTACCTTATCCGACTTCTGTGATCTGGACAGTGCCATAAAATCCTAGCCTTCACTGCCGGCCCTCAAGACCGGCTGAAATTTATCCGTCGCACCTGTGGCGACAAAAACTGTGCAACCGAACCCGGCGTCTACGCCTTGCCGGCAGCCTCTGCCGCCGAGTAGTCCAGCTGAATTCCGGGACCCATCGTCGAGCTCAGCGTTACGCCCTTGATGTACTTGCCCTTTGCAGCCGAAGGCTTCGCCTTCACGACGCTCGTGATGACGGTCGTCGCATTGTCGATCAGCTTCTGCGGATCGAACGAGAGCTTGCCCACAGGAACGTGGACCAGGGCGGTCTTGTCGGTGCGGAACTCAACCTTACCGGCCTTGATCTCCTTGACCGCCGAAGCCACATCCGTGGTCACGGTTCCGGTCTTCGGGTTGGGCATCAGGCCCTTGGGACCGAGCACCTTACCCAGGCGTCCGACCGACTTCATCATGTCGGGGGTCGCGATCAGGGCGTCGAAGTCCGTCCAGCCTTCCTTCTGAATCTTCTCAACCAGCTCTTCGCCACCGAAGAACTCAGCGCCCGCCGCCTCAGCGTCGCGAACTTTGTCGCCCGAAGCGATTACGGCCACGACCTTGGTCTTACCCAGGCCGTGCGGCAGAACGACGGTGCCACGAACCATCTGATCGGCATGCCGGGGATCCACACCCAGCCGCATCGTCAGGTCAACCGTCTCATCAAACTTTGCGTATTTTGCCTTCTGGAGAAGCGGAACAGCGTCCGCCAAAACGTAAGGACGGGGCTCAACGAGCGCGCGCGCCTTCGCCAGATTCTTGGAGATCTTCCTAGCCATCTTCCCTCATCTCCCACCCCTCTCGGAAACAAATCTCCGGGGCGTGGTCATCGACTGGTCTCAACGGGGAGTTGAGACGTTCCTTTCAGTATGCCTTAAAACCGGAGGCGAAGCAACATTTTTGGGTCCAACGGCCACATTAAGTCCGAGATGCCGACATATGTGACTAATCGGCTGATTTGATTTCCCGAATGATGTCAAAACGATTTTCCATGGCTCACACGCAGGTCTATGCCTCGAAGAATTCCTCGGCAACACTCTTAATGGCGAGTGTTTCTTCGATGCGGCAACCGATATTCTGGCGGATCATTAACTCCGCGAGTTGATCGCCATCGATCAGAACTATGCGCTTGCTCAAAAAGTCGGCAGTCTCTCTGGCGGATTGAGAAAAGCTCGAAGTTGTTACGAAGAGACCCTTGTTTGCTTTGTGACGGTCAAGACTGCCGAAGAAGTCACGGATTGCGCCGGAACCGATGTTGTTCCCAGCGGCGTACCGTTTGGCTTGGATGTATACGCGATCTAAGCCCAGAATGTCCTGATCGACCACACCATCCACGCCATCATCACCGGCGCGTCCGAGCGTACGACCTGCCTTATCGGCGCTCGTACCGCCGTACCCCATACTGAGGAGCAGGTTTACTATGAGGCGCTCGAAGAAATCAGGTGGTGCGCTACGAACCCGAGCCAAAAGATCTTGCGCAAGTGCTGTTTCAATTTGTCGGTGTGCCGCACGCATGATTTCATCTGGCGTTTCCTTCTGATCAGACAGACCACTCGAGACTTGAGGTTGAGAGACTGTTTCATCGGTCTCGTCAGTTCGACGCCGGAATTCTCGAAATTCCTCGAATTGATTCAGAAAGCGATTATCTATGGCGCTGGGGTTGGAGGCCAGGATCTCCTGCCCACGGGAGGTGATCTTGAAATGGCCTCTCTTCGTGAGCTCAACGAGTCCTGCCTTGCTGAGATAAGACTTGGCCCAATGAACGCGGTTGCTAAAGATCGATTGCTTGCCTGACGGCAACAATGCTGACCTATCCTCGGAACTCAGGGCCAACTCATCCGCGAGTGATTCAACAACTGCTCCGATACGTACTTCTCCTTGAGCTGCCTCCCTGAGAACAGGGAGCATAAGGAATTGGTAATCAGGAATTGCCATCGTCCAGTTGCTCAATGAGTATGGGATCGTTTGATTGTAACGCTCCCAGCACAACCACCGCGTCTCACAAAGAGCAAGTACCGGTAAACTGGATACTTCCCCGATCTTAATGCTGGGCAAATCTAATCCTGCTGTTCAAAATTCCCGCTTGACGCCGTCATCCTGCCGCCCTATCCTCGTGTCAGTAAGGCGAACAAATGGCGAAAATACTCCAACCCGCCGAATCGCTCTTCCCCATCCTCAATCAGGATGCAGCCCAGCCCTCCCCACGCCCCGCCACCGGCCTCGCCCGCATGGCCTTCGAATCCACCCACGCCGACGACGGACACCTTATCGAATTCCGCACCCTAAAGGTTCGCAGCATCCTCAACCGCTCCATCTCCAAACGCATGAGCTGGATTGCCTGGAGCATCAACCCCTACCGCGGATGCGAGTTCGCCTGCCGCTACTGCTACGCCCGCTACACCCACGAGTTCATGGCTCCGCGCCCGGACCAGCCGCCGCAGCCCGGCCAGCCCGACTTCCGCGACCCCAACACCTTCGAGCGCCTCATCTTCCTCAAGCAGAACGCCGCCTGGCTGCTCGAGCAGGAGCTGCGCCGCCACCATCCCCACGACCAGATCGCCATCGGAACCGCCACCGATCCCTGGCAGCCCATCGAACGCCGCGCCCGCATCACCCGCAGCCTGCTGGAGGTCTTCGCCCGCCACTCCGGCTACAGCATCGGCATCGTCACCAAGTCCCGCCTCATCCTGCGTGACACTGACCTTTTGCAGGAGATCAATCGCCGCAACCGCCTCACCGTCCACATCACCATCACCACACCCGACGCTGCCCTTGCACGGCTGCTCGAGCCCCGCGCTCCCCGTCCCGACCTCCGCCTCGATACGGTCCGCCGCCTCCGTCAGGCCGGAATCACCACCGGCATCCTCTGCTCGCCCCTGCTGCCGGGAATCACCGACACCGAGGAAGCCATCGACCGCATGGCCCAATACGCCGCCCAGGCCAACGCCAGCTTCTTCGCCGCCAACCCGCTCTTCCTCAAGCCGTGCTCCCGTCCTACTTACCTGAGCTTCGTTCGGGAGCACTTCCCTCACCTCGTCGCCGACTATCACCGCCGCTTCGACCACGCCGACTTTGCCGCGAAGTCCTATGCCCAGCACCTCAGCCGTCTCGTCCAGCAGGCACGCGAACGTCACGGCCTCAACCGCCGTTTTTTCGACGGCCAGGAATCTGACATCCGGATCGCAGTCGATTTCAACCGGCCTGCCGATCCTCGCCCGCCCGATCCAGAACGCTCATCCACGCGCAAGCCACCCGTCACCGCACCGCAACAGCAACGTCTCTTTGCCTGAGCCACTCACCCTATGGGAGAACAAGAATGCAACGACAGTGGATTGCACGCCTCACCTCTTCCACCCTCACCCGAAGAACCCGTCGACGATCCATCCTCTGCCACAGGCTGGAGAAGACGCCTGTGCACACCGTCCGGCAGCGGAACCACCGCAAGTCTCCACGGCCCTGCCGCTGCCCTCTGCTGCTAAACAAAAACTGTGTTGCAGCGCCCAATGAATTCAGCACCTGAGACATTCGGCGTTACCTGAACCGCAGTCCATCCTCAACACGCAGAAGCCCCTCAGTTCCACCGCACCATCATTCCGCGCTCATCGCCTTCGCCGTGCTCCATGGCAATCTCCGCATCCATGCGCGAAACGATGCTCTCGAACCGCTCTCCCCACTCCACCAGCACCAGAGCATCCGGCTCCGCGATCATCTCTTCGAGACCCAGCGTTGCCAGCTCCCTTTCCGTCTCCAGCCGGTAAAGGTCCAGGTGATAGATCCTCACCTTCGATCCCACATATTCATGCACCAGCGTAAAGGTGGGACTGGTAACGTCTTCTTCCACCGCCGCGCCCAGAGAGGCTGCAATTCCCTTCACCAACGTCGTCTTCCCTGCACCGACTTCGCCTCGCAAAACCACCAGCTTCGGAGCAGGCAGCAGAATCTCCCCAATTCTCTCTCCGAGGGCCAGCGTGCCCGCTACGCTCCGTGAACGAAACCTCTTCTCCCGCGAAAATTCTTTAGCCAATCTTCACCTTTCTTCCTTCAGCGTAGTCCGCAGATCCAGCTCAGCCCGTCTTCATCCTTCACACGATAGCGAAACGCATCTGAGAGATGCGCCACCGTGTCCGTCGCCAACACTGTATGCTCGTCCATCACACGCGCCGCAAAATCCGCCGCCAGCCCATGCAGGTAGACCGCTGCCTCCACCGCATGCGCAACATCCTCGGGAAACTGCGCCAGCATCGCAGCCACGATGCCGGTCAGGATATCGCCGCTGCCTCCCTTCGCCATCGCCGGATTCCCCGTCGTGTTTACTGCGATCCTTCCGTCCGGATGCGCTACCAGCGTCCGCCATCCCTTCAGTACCAGCGTCAGCCTGTGCTCCGTGGCAAACTTTCGTGCCAATCCGATGCGGTCCGCCTCGGCCTCCCTCACCGTCAATCCCGCCAGGCGAGCCATCTCGCCGGGGTGCGGAGTCAGCACCAGCGTTCGGCCTTCCCCATTCAACAGCTCGACCTGGCTATCAAAGGCATTCAGTCCATCCGCATCGATGACCATCGGGACCGTCGTCCTGGCCAACAATTCTCTTGCGACTTTGCCCGCATCTCCCCGTTGCGAAAGCCCCGGCCCCACCGCAAGCACGGTCATCCGCTTCATCAGCTCTTCCAGACGTTCGCCCTCTACATTCGAAAGCGCGACCGCGCCCTCTGGGCTTTCTTCCAGCGGTCTCACCATCAGCTCCGGAGTCACGCCAGCGACCACGTCCACGATGGACCTCGGAACTGCCGCCGTCACCAGTCCGGCCCCAGTCCGAAGCGCAGCGAGTGACGCCATGCCCGGCGCGCCCGCGGTTCCATAGCTTCCTCCCACAACCAGCACATGACCGAATTTGCCCTTGTTCGAGTTTGCCGGGCGCGGCTTCTCCGCAATTGACTTCGAGCCTCCCGTCCACCTCAGCCCATCGCCCGCCGGGATAGCCTCCTTCGGCGACCCGATATCGGCCACTACCACCGGGCCTGCGGTCATGTATCCAAAGACATGAGCCAGCTTGGGAGCCGTAAACGTCACGACGCCATCTGCGCGGAACGCTCCGTTCACAGATTGCTCCACCGAGTCGGCATCCCACCCGCTCGGAAGATCGACCGCAATCACTGGAGTCGACAACTCATTCAGTATGTCCTGCGCACTCGCAGCCAGCCCTCGCAACGGAGGCCGGAATCCCGTTCCCACCACTGCGTCCAGTACCAGGTCCGCGGGCTGGCCATTCGTCTTCAAAACACCCGTATCCTGGAGCGCCAGCTTCAGCCCTGCCGCGTCCTCGACCTCATGTACCGGAACGCCCGTCTCCTGCCTCAATCTCGCCAAGGCCTCTGCAGCCTGCCCCTTAACCTCATCCACACGGCCGAGGATGATTACGTCAACCGTCACGCCCTCTGCAGCCAGCGCTCTCGCGGCGACCATGCCATCGCCGCCGTTGTTCCCCTTCCCGCAGAGAGCGACCACCCGCCGCGCCTGGGGATAGTGCCTCCTGGCGAAGTTTGCCACAGCTCCACCGGCCGCCTCCATCAGGGCGCCAAAGGCAACTCCGAACTCGACGACCGTACGGCGATCGGTCTCTCCCATCTCGGCGGCTGTAAGAACTCTCATCTCACCCTTCTATCCCATCGCGCCTTCTCAGGCAAAACAAGAGCCCTGCATCTGCAGGGCTCTTGAAGAGTCTTCCCAAAATTCGTGCTTACTCGGTTCCCAGAACTCCCGAGGCCTGCTGGGTCTTCGGAGTGAAGTAACTCTTCTCCCATAGCGCACGGTAGAGCTGGCCTGTAAGTTCTGCTGCTTTCGGGCCGAAGGTCGGGCGTCCACCTTCCAGAAAGAAGACCGTGACCAGCCGTCCCCTGGGAGTATCTGCATACGAACCGAACCAGCCAAACCGTGTCCCGTTGTTCGAGCAGGTTCCCGTCTTGCCCATCACGGGAAACTCACTGAAATTCGTTCTCAGCGAACGAGCCGTTCCATATCTCACTGCACCTTCCATCCCGTCGACGATCTCCGGAATCAGCGGTGCGATGTTCAACTGACGCTTCACCCTCGGTTGAAAGCTGGCAATATCGATCGCGCTCTCGGGATGCTGCAGGTAATAGAGCGTTCCGCCGTTGGCGATCGCAGAGACCAGCGCTCCCAGCTGTAGCGGCGTCATCGAGATACTCTCGCCAAACGAGCACATCCTTCCTACGCCGCCCCGCTTTGCCGGAAGCACCTCGTCCGGATAGACGCCAAGCTGCTCGCCCTGGATGTGGTAGCCGGCCAGTTCGCCCAGGCCAAACTCGTTGGCGTAGTGCTTTACTCGTTCAAAGCCCAGCGAACGTCCCAGCGTCTCAAAATACGCATTGTTGGAGTGCGCCAGCGCGTCGGTCATCGTCATGCGATAGTGGCCACCGAGGTTCACCGGCGTGTCCTTCTTGACGATTCCCTCCTCAAGAGCGGCCAGGGCAACGCTCAACTTGATCGTCGAGCAGGGTTCGGCTCCGCGTGAGAGAGCCAGCTTCTGGTTCACCATCGCCAGAATTCTGCCATTCGACGGATCGATGACCAGCGCCGTGCCATTCATGTTGCCAAGCGCCTCAATGGCCGCCGCACGAACAACCGGATCCTCTCCGTCGGTAACGTCTCCCAGAGTCAGGTTGTCGGCATAGGAGCTGGCCGAGAAGTGCTCATAATGCCGGCTCCGCCGAACGGCCAGCCGGGTTTTGGCTCCGCGACGACGCCGCGAAGATTTTGCGGAAGCCTTTGTTGTTCTCTTGGCTTTTGAACTCGTCTTCGCCGCGACTCTCGTCTTTGCGACCGAGCTACGAGAAGTTCCAGATGAATGATGTTTTGCACTGCCCGATGAGGTCAGCGCCACCGTATCCGGTCCCCAACCCAGCATCATGCCCACAAGAACCACGCCGACGACCCTGAACCACCTAGACACCCATGTGCTCCTTCTACGTCTAAACCTATCGTTGCAATCGAGTTGCCATCCACGGCAGCAAAATCTCAGAACATCCTAACGACATTCCGCCCACTTCCCTATGCTACTTCCATGCTACGCGCCTCGACCCGCAATTCGCCGCCGGTTTTAGTTCCCACGCCGCAGAAATGCCGGAATATCAAGCTCATCCGGCTCCGAGGGGTCCGGCTGAATCACCGTCGCCGCAGCAAAGGGAGATCGCACGCCCGCATCCACGCCGGGATTGGAAGACGGAGGATTGTCCTGCGCAACCGCGAACGTCGTGCCATGGATACCCGCCTCGACCCGTACGGGCTGCTCTATTCCAGGAGAGGCCACTGTCCGCTGCGGAGAAGTACGGAAAAAATCATCGTCAAAGACCGACGCGGGAACAGGAACCAGCTCTGGATTCGCCGCCACTGCCGGATGATCTGCCGCCCCATCCCGACGTGACTCCATCTGCGGTTCCGCAACGCGCTGTTGAGGAGCTGCCACCGCCGGCTCCGTCCGTTCCATCTCTTCGCTCAGAAAACGCGGCGTCGTCGGACGCGAAACCGGGATTCGCGGCTCAACCGGCATCTCATAGCGCACGGTCGGCAGGGTCGCCTCGGCCAGCATACGCTCGCGCCGCGCCGGCATCTCCTGCTGTTTGAAACCGGTAGCGATCACCGTAATCTTTACGTCGTCGCCCATCGTCTCATCCTGCACCGCGCCGAAGATGATGTTCGCATCTTCATGCGCCGCGTTCTGAATGATCGTCGAGGCTTCGTTCACCTCGTTCAGCTTCAGGCTGCTCGAGCCCGTGATGTTAATTAGGATGCCTTTCGCGCCGTCGATGGCGCCCGACTCCAGCAGAGGCGAAGCCATGGCTGCCATCGCGGCCTCCACTGCGCGGTTCTCTCCGGAGCGCACCGCGGTTCCCATCACCGCATAGCCCATCCCCGCCATCGTCGTCTTCACGTCGGCAAAGTCGCGGTTGATCACACCGGGAATCGTAATAATGTCTGAGATACCCTGAACACCCTGCCGCAGAACGTCGTCGGCGATCCGGAAGCTCTCGAAGAAGCCCGCATCCTTGGCCACAGCCAGCAGCTTCTCGTTCGGGATCACGATGACGGTATCCACCGACTCCAGTAGCTCCTGCATACCGCGCTCGGCCTGCATCATGCGCCGCTTGCCTTCAAAGCCGAAGGGCCGCGTCACGACGGCGACCGTCAGGGCCCCCATCTCGCTTGCCAGCGAGGCGATCACCGGGGCCGCACCCGTGCCCGTGCCTCCGCCCAGACCGGCAGTGACAAACACCATGTCCGCGCCCTCAAGCGCCTCGATAATCTTGTCCGAATCTTCCAGCGCCGCGCGCCGCCCCACATCAGGATTCGCGCCCGCGCCCAGCCCGCTCGTCAGCTTGACACCAAGCTGCAGCTTGACCGGAGCCTGCGACGTCATCAGGGCCTGCACATCCGTGTTGGCCGCGATAAACTCAACGCCCTCCACCTTGGCCGCAATCATGCGGTTCACGGCGTTGTTTCCACCGCCACCCACGCCGATGACCTTGATCCTGGCGCCGCGGGGGACTTCGTCGTGGTAGTGGATGCGGATATCGTCCTCAGGCAGATTCGACATTGATGCAGTGCTCCTTCGTTACCCCAATTCTCCCACCATCTCCGCGAGCAAAACATCCACGTTTTCCACCAGCACGTACCAAGGGTGGTTCAACCCAGGTGCAGCGCAGAGACTCCCTAGAAGCTTCCCGCAAAGATCGACTTCAGCTTCGACCGCAGACCCTGCTCTTCGCTCGCTCTCCGCACCTGCGTGCGGTGGGTGTACAGCAACATACCGATCATCGTTGCATACTCCGGCCGCACCAGTTCATCCGGCATCTTCGACAACGGAACCGGGTAGCCGATCCGCGCCGGTACCCGTAGCAGGCTCTCGGCGTTATCCAGCAGCCCGGCCATCAGCGCTCCGCCTCCGGTGACCACGCAGCCGGCCCCCAGAGCCTCCAGCACGCCTCCCTGCCTCAGGTTGTCGCGCATCATCGTGAAGAGCTCGCGCGCGCGCGGCTCCAGGATCTCAGCCAGAAATCTCTGTCGTACCAGGCGCGCAGGCTGACCTCCAGAGATCGCAAGATCGCCCCCTACCTCAATCTCGCTCGACTGCGGCACGGCAGTCACGATGCAGTGGCCGTAGGTCTTCTTCAGATGCTCGGCCTCCTCCACCGTCACGTGCAATCCCACCGCGAGGTCGTTGGTAAAGTGGTCGCCGCCGATGGGCAGCACCGCCGTATGGGCCACGGAGCCTTCAAAGAACACTGCCAGCTCCGTCGTGCTCGATCCGATGTCAGCGATGCATACTCCCAGTTCGCGCTCATCGGCCGACAGGACCGCCTCCGCCGAAGCGATACCCTCATAGACCGTGTCCAGCACTTCCAGGCCTGCACGATTGGCACATGTGATCACGCTCTGGGCTACACCACCCGAGCAGGTAGAAAGATGAAGGTTGACCTCGAGCTTGTTCCCCACCATCCCAATCGGGTCGTGAATCCCCTGCTGGTCGTCCAGAATAAACTCCTGGGGGAGCAGGTGCAGCACCTCGCGGTCAGCAGGCAGCGCCACGCTGCGCGCGCGGTCCACCGCCGCCCTCACCTCTTCGCGCGTAATCTCGCGCATCCGGCTTCCCAGGCTGATGCCGCCGCGCGAGTTCATCCCGCGCACATGCGTTCCGCCAATCCCAACGACCGCCGTCTCAATCGCCGCCTTGGCCGAGCGCTCAGCCATCAGCGCGGACCGGTTGATGGCCTCCGCCGCTGGCCCCAGCTCTGCAATCAGGCCCTTGCGCATTCCTTTCGACGGCTCGACGCCGTGGCCGCGATAACGCAGGACTCCATCGTGAAGCTCGGCCACCAGCACACAGCTCTTCGAGCTGCCGGCGTCCAGCACCGTGATCAGATTCTCAATCTTCTGGTTCTTCATGGATGAACCACCTGAGGATCATACGTCAGCTGCGCGCTCGATCCCTCTGCCAATTCTGTTTCCGCGGCGGGGCGAACCCAGAAGGATTCCCCTTCTGCCTTCGCGGTCGAAACGGTCGAAATCGAAGGCTGCTCCACAGCACCCCGGCCCGAAGAGCTTTTCTTCTTCGGCTCGGCCTTTCGCCCCTTGCTCACCGGCTTCTTTGCAGATCCCGCCGTCGGCCTCGCGTGTCCTCGCGTCTGAGCCGTCGGCGCCACACTGGACTTCGGAGGATCCGTAGCGGCCTGCTGCTCATTGCTCACAGGAGCATCCGTACCCGGCTGCATCTCCAGGACCACCTGCCGGTCGTACCTCATGTCCACCGAGGCCAGGTGAGGATACTGGCTCCTCCACTCCTGCAGATGCTCTTCAAACTTCCTATAACGATCCAGAAAGCTGTCCTGCCCGAAGTGCACCTGCACCTCTCCGCCTTTATCCTGCACCATGGCCCGGACATCCTCAGGGTTCGACAGATCCACCTCGCTCAGCTTCTCCGAGACCTTGTCTCCACCACCATCCAGATCGCCGGTAAACCGCGCATACAGCTTCATGCGCGCCGCGCGCAGCGAAAGCGGGTCCTTCGCATCGAGCCCGGTGACCACTGGAAACGAATAGTGCATCTTCGTTTGCGCATCGGCAGGCATATCCAGCAGGACTCCGTTCGCATCCACCAGACCGATGTGATTTCCCTGTCGTACAAAGGCCACCGGAGTCCGCTCCGTGACCGCCACCCGGATATGGTTCGGGAGCAGCCGCATCACCGTAGCGCGCTCCACCCACGGCAACTCCTCGAGCTCCGCCTTGCGCGTGGCCAGCGGTACGCGAAAGATATTCCGCTCGATATCCTCGCCAAACAGACTCAGCAGCTGGCCCCTGGCTACATGCAGGTTCCCCTCCGTCTCAATCGCCGAGGCCGAAGGAATCATGAAACGCTCATCATGCAGAATCGCGTTGCGAACCACCATCGCGCCGGCAACGCCAAGCCCGGCAAGCACCAGAAGCATCACCACGGCAACGATCTTTCCACGACGCGAACGTGGCATTCCACCACGCAGCTTTACGCGAACTCCTCCCTGCCGCCTCCGCGCCCGGAGACCGTCGTCCTCCAACTCGTCCTCATACTCTGTAAACTCGCGAGTCATCATCCTCTCAGGCGCAGGCTTTGCTACTCCCTGCAGGTCAACAGGGCCGCAGGAATCGCCATTCTGACTATATCCCGGCAAGTACTTCCGGCTGCCCGCCAACTTTGCCCCTTGTACCCTTTCAGGAACTCACCTCTGGTGTCACTCCCACGTTTCTGCTATGCCAGGCATCCTCTGGCATGTATCGACCTATTCTGACTTCGAGGTTTGCCTACCCGAAAGGAGTTGTCATTCCGACCGTAGTGCAGCGGAGTGGAGGAATCCGCTTTTCTACCGGAATGACTGTACCGCAATGGCAGAAGAGAAGCAGATCCCTCCACTTCGGCTTCGCCTTCGGTCGGGATGACACTTCTCCGTTGTTTCAAAGACCAATACGTCGATAAGCCTAGCGCGCCACAGCCTCCCGGGCGCCCAGCCTCTCCAGAATCGCCCCGGCAGCATGCGATACGTTCCCAGCACCCAGCGTCAGAATCACATCCCCTTCGCGTGACTTGCGCACCAAGGCCTCGATTCCCTCCTCGATAGAGGCCGCATACTCCACCGCTGGACGACCGATCGACTCGACCAGCCCTCGGGCCGTCACTCCAGCAATCGGCTCCTCGCTGGCGGCATAGATATCCAGCACCTCCACGCAATCCGCGTCGCCAAAGGACGCAATGAACTCGTTCATCAGGTCGCGCATGCGAGTATAGCGATGCGGCTGAAACAGGACCAGCACCCGGCCGTAACCGCACTCCCGCGCCGCCCTGAGCGTCGCCACGATCTCCGTCGGGTGGTGCCCGTAGTCGTCCACAACCGTCACACCCCGAACCGTTCCCTTCACCTGGAATCGCCGGTCGACTCCACGGAAGCCGTCGAGCCCCGCGATGATCTGTTCTGGAGCTACGCCCAGCTGCACCCCGATCGCGACCGCCGCCGCAGCATTCATCACATTGTGCCGCCCCGGTACATGCAGCGCGAAAGGCCCTAGCGCGACGCCGTCGTAGTTCACCTCAAAACGAGACAGGCCTGCTCCATTCTTCGCCAGCACGCGAACCCTGAAGTCTGCATCCGCACTCTCCCCGTAGGTGTACAGACGTCGTCTCACCCTTGGCAGAACAGCCCGCAGCAAAGGATTGTCTACACACGCAACCGACGCACCATAAAAGGGCACACGATCCATAAACTCCACAAACGCCGTCTCGACGTCCGCCATATCGCGGTAGCAATCCATGTGCTCGCGGTCCAGGTTCGTGACCACCGCCAGCACCGGCGACAGTTTCAGGAACGATCGGTCGCTCTCGTCCGCCTCAGCGACCAGATATTGTGAGTTCCCCAGCCGCGCATTCGATCCCAGCGCGTTCACTCGGCCTCCAACCACCACCGTGGGATCGAGCCCTCCCGCTGCCAGAACGGAAGCAATCATGCTCGTCGTCGTAGTCTTACCGTGCATACCGGCCACGGCGATCCCATACTTCAGCCGCATCAGCTCCGCCAGCATCTCTGCCCGCTGGATCACCGGAACCTTGTGCGATCGCGCCTCCAGCACCTCTGGATTCGTTGGGCTTACCGCCGAACTGGTGACCACGACGTCACTTCCGGCAGCATTGGCCGCGGCATGGCCCTCAAAAACCCTCGCGCCCATCCCCACCAGGCGCTCGGTCACAGCCGACCTCCGCAGGTCGCTCCCCGAAACGGTATACCCCATCGTCAGCAGAATCTCCGCGATCCCGCTCATCCCAATACCGCCGATTCCGATGAAGTGGATACGAAGAGAACGAGCGAAGAAAAGCGGTGCGGAAGGTGCGCTTGTAACCGGCATATCCCCACTCTACAGCAGCAGACGAAGGCACATTTGCTAGCTGCTCCGACGCAGGATCTGCGGTTCAACCTCCGCCAGCCTTGGCTCGAAAACGGGTGCCCCATCTTCGGCGCGGCTTTATCGCGCCTAAGGTGGGCCATTCGCGCGAAAGCGCGAACCCGTATGTGTCACAGCCGCACGAAGAAGACAGGGGAAGCTACGATTCTTCTCTCCACCCCAGCGCCCGCAGCACGAGGGTAGTCACAAAATCGATCTCCTCCTCCGAAGACCTTCCGTAATTCACAATCCTCCGCTCATTGATCCCCCGAACGATATCCATCAGGGCCCACGCCGACGCCTCCAGGTTGCGCCCTTCGATCTCGCCCCGCTCCGCTGCCGTGGAAAACATGACGGTCAGATAGTCCACCGTCTTTTTCTGCCAGTTCAGGCTTCTGCGACGGTTCGGCATCTCCCGGTTCAGGCTTGAGATCACGTGATAGAGCGCCTGTTTTTCCTTCCAGAAGCTGATCCTGACCGAAATGAACGCCCTTACCTTTCCGGCAAAATCCTGTTCCGCAGCGACATGCCGGTCCGTCAGCTCTGCCAGCTCCGCCAGCGCCTGTTCCACGGTCTCCTGGTAGATCTCGTCCTTCGACTCGAAGTAGACATAGACCGTCGCCTTGGCCAGCCCGGCCTCGGCCGCAATGTCGTCCACGCGCGTGCCTTCATACCCCTTGGCGCCAAAGACCTTGGTCGCCGCCTCCAGGATCTCCGACCGGCGGAACTCCGTCATCACCTGCCGTCTTCGTTCATCTGTCTTCTTCGCCATGGACAATTCTGAATCTCTCAGAGAGTGTAAAGCGTCTGGTATTTGAACTCATTAGTTCAATAAAACATACCAACTAGTTCAAGTAAACGTTAGAGTACATGCCCCAGGCCCTTGAAGAGATCGATGCAGAAGCAGCGCTGGTCGAAACCATTCCGGCCTTCGACCAGCAGCACGTCTCTCCCATCCGCGTCTTCAGCCCATGGATCGTCGCCATGGTCGTCACCATCGGCACCTTCATGGAGGTGCTGGACACCAGCATCGCCAACGTTGCCCTTCCTCACATCGCCGGAAGCCTCTCAGCGTCGCAGGACGAGGGCGCCTGGGTCCTGACCAGCTACCTGGTCGCCAACGCCATCATCCTTCCCATCAGCGGCTGGATCTCGACCGTGATGGGCCGTAAGCGCTTCTATCTCACCTCGGTTCTCTTCTTCACCGTCTTCTCCGCTCTCTGTGGCCTGGCTCCCTCGCTCGGACTCCTCATCGTCTTTCGTGTCATGCAGGGACTCGCCGGTGGCGGTCTGCAGCCCTCCGTCCAGGCCATCCTCGCCGACGCCTTTCCTCCGCAGAAGCGCGGCATGGCCATGGCGCTCTACACCGTGGCTATCCTCGTCGCTCCTGTTCTGGGCCCCACGCTCGGAGGATGGATCACCGATAACTACTCCTGGCGCTGGATCTTCTACATCAATATCCCCATCGGAATCCTCTGCTTCATTCTCACTCGCGTCGTTCTTGAAGATCCGCCGCACCTGAAGGCAGCGCGCGCCGCAGCCAGGGGCAATCTGCGCATCGACTGGACCGGCCTCAGCCTGATCAGCCTCGGCCTGGCCACCCTCGAGATCGTCCTCGACAAGGGACAGGAGCTCGACTGGTTCGGCTCGCACTTCATCGTTGGCTTTGCCACCGTCTCAGCCATCTCTCTTGTGGGCGCCATCATCTGGGAGTGGAACCACTCCCACCCCATCGTCAACCTCCATCTGCTCAAGGAGAGGAACTTCCGGTCCTGCTGCATCCTTATCCTGGGCCTGTACGCCGTCCTCTACGCCACCACTTACCTGCTGCCGCTCTTCATGCAGCAGATGATGGGCTACGATGCCACCACCGCCGGCTTCGCGCTCTCTCCCTCCGGTCTCTTCACCATGATAGAGGTCCCTCTGGTCGGCTACATGCTCACCCGCGGCTTCGATCCCCGCAAGCTTATCTTTGCTGGCCTGTCGCTTATTGGTATCTCGCTCTGGTGGATGGGCTCGATGAACCTCGGGGTTGCTGAGATCGACATGATCCTGCCCCGCACTCTCCAGGTGCTCGGCGTTGGCCTGACGACCGTCCCCATCAGCACCATCATGTTCCGCTTCCTCGCCAAGGAGGACAGCTCCCAGGCCGCAGGCCTCTACGCACTCGTCCGCAACGAGGGCGGAAGTATCGGCATCGCGCTCAGCAGCACCCTGCTGCAGCGCAAAGCCCAACTCTTCCAGCAGACTCTCGGGCAGAACATGGTCGCCTCTTCGCCCTGGGTCCAGCAAGCCATTGCAGCCATGTCCGCGCATCCTGGAAACGCCGCCGACAACCACTACACAGCCATGGCCCGTCTCTACGCCGCCATGCAGCAGCAGGCGAACCTTCTCTCCTACATGGACCAGTTCCGCGCTCTCGGCATCGTCATGGTTGTCATGCTGCCGCTCATCTTCTTCCTCAAGCGCCCACCTACACAAAAGCACATCGAACTCGACGCACACTGATCCTCATGACGCACTAAGCAAGAAAATGGGTGCCTCATCTTCGACGCAGCTTCATCGCGTCGAAGGTGGGCCATTCGCGCCAAAGCGCGAACCCGCTTCTAACCCGGATCGCGAAACATCACCGCAGATACTGTCGTGCATCCCCCCAAAGCTCCTGGACGATCACACCCGCCCGTTCCGGCCGCGCAAACCGTGCCGCCTGTCCGGCCCACATCTGCATCCGTTCCGGATCGTTGCTCCGAACCGCCTCCTCGCGCATCAGGCGGGTAAACCCACGTTGTACAGGATAAGGCGCGGGTGGTGGAGCATCAGCCGCGGCGGCCGCTTCCACATAATGCGTACGTACACTTCTCCCTGCACGCCCAGAAAAAGCCCTGGTGAGGCGGGTATCCTGCGCCTCCGTCCTTCCCAGCCTCTCCCGATAGGCCGAAGGAATCTTTGCCTCCGGCGCGCGCAAAAAACCCGTGCCGATCTGTACGGCGCTTGCCCCCAGAATCAACGCTGCGGCAACTCCTCTCCCGTCGGCAATCCCTCCTGCGGCAATCACCGGCACCGAGACCGCATCGCAGATCTGCGGAAGGAGAGCGATCAGGCCGATCGATTCGGTCTCCGCCTTTGCGGCATCGAACGCACCACGATGTCCTCCCGCCTCCATTCCCTGCGCGACGATTACGTCCGCTCCGGCTGCCTCTGCAGCCCGTGCCTCCGGAACGGTAGTCGCCGTAGCCAACCAGAAAATGTCTCTGGATTTCATTTCCGCCACAAAGTCTGGCGGAAAGATTCCCATGATCGACGAAACAGCTACAGGCCGCACCGCAAGAATGGCCTCGCACTGAGCCTGGAAGTCCGGCAGGACCGCATCGCCCATCTCCGCAGTGGCCGCCGGCCCCCACGAGGACAGAAAATCGCGCTGCCGTTCTTCGGCCTTTTCATCGCGTACAGGCGCTGGATCCGGAATCCAGAGATTCACCTGGAACGGCCCATCGCTCTGCTGACGAAACTCCTCGGCCCAGGCAGCGATCGCATCCGCCTTCATCAGAACCGCACCGCATGCTCCCATCCCTCCCGCGTCTGCGACAGCAGCGGAAAGAGAAGGCGGACACGCCCCGGCCATGGGAGCCAGAAAGACAGGCAGGCGTGTACCCAGCCTGCTGGCAAATTCCTCTGCACGAGCGAGTGGGGATCGGGAATTGCCCGGAATCATGACGCCTCCGAATCAAAAGCCGTGAGCCCACGGATTCGCCACGGTCTCCCCAAATCTTATCGGCTTCCCCGCATCGGCTGCCGGAATCGTCCCGAATATCGAACCTGCGAGGATCCTCCCCTGGCTCGTTACCAGTAAACAACACAAAATAAAACAGAAAACATCCGTAATGAATCTGCATTCATAATTACCGCAACGAAACACGTCTATCCGGGTTCTAATAAACCGAGTGCCTGATCCGCACGGCAAGGCGGGCAGGAACCTCAGCCGGTTATCCGCGAAGCCCAGCTCGTTCGGGCAAAAACGACGGATCTCTAGCGAAGGCAGGCAATGAACCTCTCCTCTAAATTCCGCAACGTTTTCGGAGCCGCCGTTCTTGGGACTGCAATCTTTGCTGGCGCCGCTTTCCTCTCCCCTGTCCCCGCACACGCTCGGGTCTTTATCTCAGTGGGGATCGCGCCTCCTCCCATCCCTGTTTACGCACAGCCCGTGATGCCCGGCGATGGCTATATATGGACGCCGGGATACTGGGCCTGGACCGGCGAAGGTTATGAATGGGTTCAGGGAGCCTGGGTTCTTCCGCCCTACGTCGGCGCGCTCTGGACCCCCGGTTACTGGGGCTACGGTTCCGGAGGCTACTTCTGGAACGCCGGCTACTGGGGTCCGTCCGTCGGCTACTACGGCGGCATCAACTATGGCTTCGGCTACTTCGGTATCGGCTTCTACGGTGGTTACTGGAACAGAGGGCACTTCTGGTACAACCGCGGCTATAACCACTTCGGCCCCGGCTTCCGTGGTAGCTACATCTACAACCGTCCTTATTCAGGACACTTTGACGGTCGTCCTGGCGGTTCCAGCTGGACGAATCATGGCCACAACTTTGCCGGGAATCGCGGCTCCTACTACAACAACCGCGGCAACAACTTCGCCCAGGGTACGCGTAACGGCTTTGGAAACCGCGGCGGCCTGACCAGCGTCTCAACCGGTCGAAACTACAACAACCATGAATTCAATAATGGTGGCCGCCAGGGTTTTGATCGCAACAATAACTTCCGCGGCAACCCCGGTTCGCAGCACAACTTCGCTGCTCCCAGCCAGGGCTTCGGCAACCGCGGCAGCTTCGCCAATCGTGGCAACCAGGGCCAGAGTATGGCCCAGCGGGGTGCTCAGGGCTTCGGTAACCGTGGCAGCTTCTCGGCTCCACAGTCTCGCCCCAGCTTCGGCAACTCCGGAGCGTTCCGCGGTAATTCGGCAGGCAACTTTGGTGGTGGCTCCCGCGGCAGCTTCGGCGGAGGCGGGTTCCACGGCGGCGGCGGTGGCTTCCATGGCGGAGGAGGCGGCGGCGGAGGGTTTCATGGTGGTGGCGGCCACGGCGGCGGACATCGCTAATCCGCAATCCTCTTGAAGGTAGTCATTTCAAAACGGCTGAGATCGCAATGGTCTCAGCCGTTCTTCTTTTTCCCCCCCTCAAAAATCATCCCGTCATCCTGAGCCGAGCGGGGTTCCGGTGAACTTGCTCGCTGAGGCAGGAAGGCAAAGAATCCCCTGTATTTTTCCCATACAACACAAAATGTCATCATCTCGAACCTGACGGTATCAACCCAAAAGGTCGTCATTCCGAGCGAAGCTCAACGGAGTGAAGAAATCCGCTTCTCATCCACACCTTGCCGCCCCACCCGCACCAGCCTGCCGCTTTACCACCGCCAATCCAATCCCGTACCCTTGCACTCTGATCGAAATTCAGGAGCATCCATGCCAGTCGAGGTATTCCCGTCTCAATCCAGCGTCTCTGAATCCTCCAAAGCCACTCGCCGCGACTTTCTTCAGGGCGCCCTCGCCGCCGGCACCCTTGCTGCTACGGGCCTTCATTCGACGTCCGCCTCCGCCCAGCCAAAGCAGAAGCGTCCCAACATCGTCTACTTCCTCGGAGAAGGCCAACGTGCCGACGCGCTCTCGATCGAAGGCCATCCCA
The DNA here is from genome assembly GCF_010093025.1 of Edaphobacter sp. 12200R-103. GTDB lineage: Bacteria > Acidobacteriota > Terriglobia > Terriglobales > Acidobacteriaceae > Edaphobacter. Next base: position 2,115,644 of record NZ_CP048114.1, read on the forward strand.
TCCTCAAAACCCCGAATCACGACCGCATCGGCAAAGAGGGCATGCGCTTCAAAAATGCCTTCTGCACCAATGCGCTCTGCGCTCCCGCCCGCGCCGCTGCGCTTACTGGCATGTACTCCCGATCCACCGGTGCCCTCTCCAACGAGCACCTCAAGCAACCGCTTCCCTCCGACATTCCCCTCTTCACCGACCTGCTCAAACAGGCTGGCTACGAGATCGCCATCCTCGGCAAGGTCCACATGCATAACGGAGTCGAGGACCGTCACTGGGACTACTACTTCGGCCACAACGATCCGGGCAACAACTACGTCAATCCCTTCTTCAAAGAAGGCCGCAACGGCACCGTCGGCCCCCAGAAGCAGTACCACAACGTCTACCCCGACGATCTGACGACCGACAAGGCTCTCGAGTGGATCGATCAGGATCGCGGTGACAAGCCCTTCTGCCTCCTCGTCTGGTTCGTCGCTCCGCACGAGCCATTCTTCCGGCCCCGCCGCCATCTCGATCTCTACAATGGCGTCCCCATCCCCAAACCCGCCACCTTCGATGACGATCTCAAGGGTTACCCCGGCAAACCCAAGAGCTTCATCAACGCCGAAAACAAGATCGGCACCACCTACTCTCACGTCGCCTGCGGCTCGCTTGAGGGCATGGCCAAGGATTACTATGCCGGTCTTGTTGCCGTCGACGAGAACATCGGCCGCGTCCTCGATCACCTCGAAAAGAAGGGCATCCTCGACGACACCGCCGTCCTGCAGACCTCCGACCACGGCTATTTTCTCGGCGAGTGGCGCTGCTTCGACAAGCGCCTCATGCATGAGCCGTCTCTTCGCGTGCCTATGATGCTTCGCTACCCAAAGCGCGTCCAGCCCGGCACCGTTCGCGACGAGATGGTCCTCGATATCGACATTGCCCCCACTTTGCTCGATATCGCAGGCGTTCCCACGCCCTCACACATGCAGGGCAGGAGCATGATTCCTCTCGCGTCCAAAGCCAATCCCGATTTCCGCAAGGAGTGGTACTACGAGTATTACGAGTGGCCCAACCCGGAGAGCGTAGCGCCGCACCGAGGCATCCGCACCGAACGTTACAAGCTCATCCGCTACGTCATGGATCCGAGCGAAGGCGAACTCTACGACCTCCAGAGCGATCCGAGCGAGCGCAACAACCTCTACAACAACCCAGAACACGCGAAGCTACAGACCCACCTTGAACAACGCCTCGATGTTCTGCGCTCCGCCGTCCCTGAAAGACAGAAAATTTAGGTTAGTCCGCCGAGGTGGTGTTGGAGAAAATGCCTTCGTCCATCCGCCGGCGCCACCGGGCACCGGGTGTCCCATCTTCGGCGCAGCTCCATCGCGCCTAAGGTGAGCCATTCGCGCGAGCGCATGAACCACCTTCCAATCAGTGCCGCTTGCCCACCAGATCAACCGCCATCCCAGCGATCTCCCGCACCGCCTCAGGGTGCGCCAAGCCTCGCGCGCGAGCGGCCATCCCAGTACGCCGCCGGTCGTCCGCGAGCAGTTCCGTCAGTATCTGCAGCAGCCGCTCGGGAGTAACCTCAGCCTCAACGATCATCTCCGCCGCACCCGCAGCAACAAACGCCTCCGCATTCATCACCTGGTGATCGTCGGCAGCATAGGGAAACGGGATCAGCACCGCTGCCCGGCTTGCTGCTGCAACCTCCGCCACAGAGCTAGCACCGCTGCGGCATAGAATCAGGTCCGCCGCCGCAAACTGCGCCGCCATGTCGTCGAGGTAAGGCGTCACCGTCAGGCGCTCAAAGCCAGTTCCGGCCTCGTTGTAAGTCGCCAGCGTCGTCTCCGCATGACGCGCTCCCGTCTGGTGGACGACAGTAAGCCCGGGAAATCGTTCCAGCAGTTGGCCCATGATCTTTGGCAGGGTCTGGTTCAGAACACGGGCTCCCTGACTCGCGCCGAAGACCAGCAGCCGCCGCGCTGGCCCTTGTGAATGAGGCTCGATCGCAAAGAACTCCGGCCGCACCGGTGTGCCGGTCACTCGAGCATTGCGGAAGAAACGCCGGGTCTTCTCAAAGTTCACCGCAGCGGCGTTCACATGCTTGCCCACCAGCCGGTTCGCCATCCCTGCCGCGGCGTTAGGCTCGAAGACCAGCGTAGGAATCCGCAGCAGAAGCGCCGCCAACATTGCCGGGCCGGAGGCATAGCCTCCCACCCCGATCACCACCTGGGGGCGAAAGCTGCGCAACAGCTCCACGCTCTGCACAATGCACAGAGGAAGGGTGAACACAGTGCGCACTTTTGTCGCAAGGCTCACATTGTTGAGCTGTCCTACTTTGATCAGCTCCAGCGGAAAACCTGCTTCCGGCACCAGCCGCGTCTCAAGTCCTCGCGGCGTGCCGACAAAGCGAACCTCGGCATCATGAGCATCGCGCAGCTCCCGCGCAATTGCCAGGGCAGGAACCACGTGCCCGCCGGTTCCACCACCTGCAATCAGAACCCGCAGGCTGTTCCCTGTTCCCTGTTTCCTGTTCCCTGCACCATTCACGTCAGTCGATCTCTCGGGTGACGTTCAGCAGGACTCCCATGCTGGCCAGCATCACAAAGAGCGATGTGCCGCCGAAAGAGATAAACGGCAGCGTGATTCCCTTCGTGGGAACGAGAGCCACCACAACGCTCATATTGAAAAAGGCCTGGATCAACACGGTCGAGGTGATACCAAAGGCGAGGAAGCGCGCAAACGGATCGGTTGAAAGAAAAGCCGCGCGCATGCCGCGATAGCCCAGAATGATAAAGAGCGTGATCACCAGCAGCGCTCCGATCAGCCCCAGTTCCTCGCAGATGTTGGCAAAGATGAAGTCTGTATGCGGCTCCGGAAGATAAAAGAGCTTCTGCCGTCCTTCCATCAGGCCCAACCCGCGAATGCCGCCCGTCCCGACCGCGATCAGCGACTGCAGAATGTGGAAACCCGTCCCGCGAGGATCGGCCTCAGGGTTCACAAAAGCCAGCATACGGGCCCTGCGCCACGGGACGCGAAAGAGCATGTAATAAAGCACAGGCGCGGAACAAAGCAGGCCGATCCCCAGATACTTGACCTGCATGCCTGCGAGATAAAGCATCAGTGCGGTTACGGCAGCGCACACCATCGCGGTGCCGAGATCCGGCTCCTTCAGGATGAGCGCCACGAAGACCAAAGGAGGCAGCGCCGCACGAAGCACCGTGCCCTTCCAGTCATCCATCTTGTGGATGCGGGTCTGCAGGAAGTACGCCAGAAAGAGCACCAGCGCGGGCTTCGCGAGCTCCGACGGCTGGAAGCTGGCAAAACCAAAGCGGAACCAGCGATGCGTGTTATGGGAGTCCCGCATGGCGAAGACCCCCATCAACAGCACCATGGTGATTCCCACCACGGTGAAGACAAACTTGGGATTGTTATAGCGGCGGTAGTCCACCTGCATCAGCAGCGCGAGGGCGACCAGCCCGGAGATGGCCCACATGGCCTGCCGCAGCATGAAGTAGTACGGCGTCCCGAAGGCCGACTTGGCCATCACTGCCGAAGCCGAAAAAACAGTCACCAGCCCGAAAAGCACCAGCAGCAGCACCACTCCGAAGAGCCATTTGTCGACGCCTACTCTCTTCGCCATCTTCCTCTACCTGCTACTGATCCAGCTCCTGAACGATCCTGCGAAAGGTCCGTCCGCGGTGCTCGTAATTTTCAAACTGATCGAAGCTCGAGCACGCCGGAGCCAGAAGGACAACATCGCCGGGAAGCGCTGCCTTTGCGGCCTCATGCACAGCCACATCGATCGTTCCTGCTCCCACCATCTTCACGACTCCCTGGAGCTGCCGCTCAATCTTTTCCGCAGCAGAACCAATCGTATAAACAGCCTTGACCCGTTCCCGAAGCAAAGGACTGAGCGTGGTGTAGTCCGAGTCCTTGTCCTTGCCCCCCAGGATCAGATGAATGCCGCCGGGAAATGCGGCAACCGCCTTCATGGCTGCATCTACATTGGTCGCCTTGGAGTCGTTGAAGTAATCGACCCCCTCGACCGTGTGAACGAACTCCAGACGATGCTCGACCGCCTTAAAGTTGGCAACCGCGCTGCGAATCTTCTCTGCCGGAGCCCCCGCAAGACGCGCGGCGCAGATAGCCGCCAGCACATTCTCGACGTTGTGGGCGCCCTTCAGAGGAATCTCCGCGACTGGCATGATGGGTTCGGCCTTTGCTCCTTCACGGGGAACGAAGACGATGGCATCGCCGTACACAAACGTGCCCTGCTTGATGGGCCGACGCGGGCTGAACCAGAAGATCTGTGCCTTTGTCTTCGCCGCGACCATCTGGGTGGGTTTGTCTTCCGCGTTCAGGACGAGAAAATCTCCCGTCTGCTGGTTCTCCGTGATGCGGGCTTTCATCGCCGCATAGGTTTCGAAGCTGCCGTGGCGGTCGAGATGATCGGGAGTGATATTGAGCACGACCGCGATCCAGGGACGGAATTGCTGGATCGTCTCCAACTGAAAGCTTGAGACTTCGAGAACGTTGACGGTCTGGTCGGTGCTCTCCGGAATTAAGTTAATGACTGGCGTCCCGATATTTCCGCCCACTAGGGACGGCACTCCACTCTCGTCCAGGATCTTTCCTACTAGCGTGGTTGTCGTTGTCTTGCCGTTGGAGCCCGTGATCGCCAGAATCCGCCCCTTCAGGAAACGGCTGGCGAGTTCAAGTTCGCCGATGACAGGGACACCGAAGCCGATGACCTGCTTGACTTCGGGCGTGTCGAGCGGGACTCCCGGCGAGATGACGATGAGATCCTGCCTTCGAAAGGTCAATAGGCCATGTCCGCCGCTCTCGACCATAATCCCGGCCTCGAGAAGGGCAGGAATCTCACCGGCAAGCGCCGTCGCACTGCGGGCATCGCTCACGGTGACGCGCGCTCCCTGTTGCCGCAGAAACAGTGCAGCGGCGATTCCCGACTTTCCCAGACCGACGACGAGCACGCGCTTATTCTTTAGTTCCATCACAGTTTCCAATCAGAACACGGCTTCATCGCAACTTCAACGTGGTCAGTGCCAGCAGCGCGAAGATAAGAGCAAGAATCCAGAACCGTGCGATCACCTTCGATTCGGACCACCCAAGAAGCTCAAAGTGATGATGTAGGGGAGCCATCTTGAAGATGCGTTTGCCGTTGCGCAGCTTGTAGCTGCCGACCTGCAGCATCACGCTCAGGGCTTCGAGGATGAAGACGCCGCCGATAAACGGCAGCAGAAGCTCCTGCTTGATGGCTACCGCGACGGTCCCGATAGCACCGCCGAGCGCGAGGCTGCCGACGTCGCCCATAAAAATCTCCGCCGGATGCGCGTTGTACCAGAGGAAGCCGATACTGGCTCCGACCATCGCTCCGCAGAAGATCGTCAGCTCACTGACCATGGGCATGCGCTGCAGCTCAAGGTAGTCGGAGAAGACGACATGCCCGCTGACGTAGGTCAGCACGGTAAGCGCGCCCGCCGCGATGATGGTGCATCCGATCGCCAGGCCGTCCAGGCCGTCGGTCAGGTTGACGGCGTTGCTGGCTCCGGCGATGACGATCATCACGAAGATGACGAACGGAACAAAGGCCAGCCATTCCAGGTGCGGAATATGCCCCAGGCTATGCCATACCATGTCAGGACGGAAGCGCTTGAAGAATGGAAAGATCAGGCGGGTCGTATAGTTTCCGTGCGACTGCAGCACAAGCAGGGCGATTGCGACGGCAGCACTGACCAGCAGTTGCAGGCTGAGCTTGGCGCGCGCGGTCAAACCGAGATTACGGCGATGCACCACCTTGATGTAATCGTCAGCAAAACCGATGGCTGCAAACGCAAGCGTCGAAAGCATGACCAGCCACACAAACGGGTTGGACAGATCCGACCAGAGCAGCGTGGGGACCAGGATCGAGATACAGATAAGAACGCCACCCATGGTAGGGGTTCCGCTCTTCTTCTGGTGCGACTGAGGGCCTTCTTCGCGGATGTACTGACCGATTTGGAACTCGCGCAGCCGTTCAATGACATACGGGCCGATCAGCAACGCGATCAGCAGCGCCGTAAGGCTTGCGAAGACCGTACGGAACGTTACATAACGAAAGATGCGGAACAGGCGAAAGTATGGAAAGAGCTTTTGGTACAGCAGCCAGTAGAGCAAAACGTCCGCCTTCGAATGGGATCTGCAGCTTCAGGGAAACGGGAAGGGCTGCGGCTACGGGTTATCTTAACAGCCTGTTCCGGTGCAGCCCGGGAGGAATTTCTGCAGAGGAACCAAACTCCATCCCTTCAATTCAGTAGCTCCTCCAGAGCCTTTTCCAGTCGCACTCCGCGTGAGGCCTTCAGGAGAACCACGTCACCGGGCTCCAGATTGGCACGCATCCACCGCCCGGCATCCTCCGGGGTGACCACAAAGCTGGCGTTTGCTCCCGCAGCAGTGGCGGCCGTGACCAGCGCCGCTGCATGGCCGCGCACACCGACGATCGCGCTGACACCTTTTTCCGCCATCTTCTGCCCGCATTCGGCGTGGAGAACCTCCGCTTCGGTTCCGAGCTCCAGCATCTCCCCAGCCACGACGATGTGACGCTGCCCCGGCATCGACATCAGCGCATCGACCATGGCGTCCAGAGCACGCGGGTTCGAGTTGTACGAGTCGTTAATCAAGGTTGCACCTTGCCAGTTGAGGATCTCGCCCCTCTTGTCTGCTGGCTGCAGGCCGGCAATAGCAGCTGCGCATTCAACCAGCGGGATTCCACTCCACACCCCTGCAGCAAGGGCGGCGAGCGCGTTCAACACGTTATGACGGCCAAGTAGCTTAAGATGCACCTGGGCTCGCTGACGATCGGCCAGCACATCGAAGAGAACACCGTCAACCCCAAGCTCACGCAGATTCTCGGCGCGAACCTGCGCGCCCTCCGTCAGACCATAGAGGACAGCACGATCTGCCATGCCGCGACCGAAGTCGCGCACGAAGGGATCATCCGCGTTGAGGAACGCGATGCCATCTGCGGGAAGCGCCTCCACTAGCTCATATTTGGCCCGCGCAATTCCTGCCAGTCCATCAGGAAAGAATTCAATGTGGACGGGCGCAACGTTGGAGACGACGGCCCAGTCCGGCTCCGCAATGCGCGCCAGCGCAGCGATCTCGCCCGCATGATTCATCCCCATCTCGATGACGGCAACCTCGTGTTCCGGCTCAAGCCGCAGCAACTGCAGCGGTACACCGAAGGCGTTGTTCAGGTTTCCAGCCGATTTGAGCACGCGATACCGTGCAGCGAGAACCTGCGCGACGGCCTCCTTCGTCGTCGTCTTTCCGGCTGAACCGGTCACACCGATGACGCGCCCACCCCAGTGACAACGCACCTCCCGGGCCAACCGTTGTAGCGCCTTCAGGACACCGTCTTCGCCGTCGGCAACGCGCAGTAGCTTTGTCTCATCGATCTCCGCGGGTACCACCCATGCTTTGCTGACGACAGCGGCAGCGGCGCCCGCGGCAAGAGCGGCAACAACATAATCGTGTCCGTCAAGGCGTTCTCCCTTTACGGCAAAGAAGAGTTCCCCGGCCCCGATGGTGCGCGAGTCGATCGAGTAGCCCTGCGCCTCCACGTCTCCGTCAAATCTGCCTTCCGCGCGAATCCATTCGGCAATCTGGCCCAGTGTCAGTCTCATTCCATTCCTTTCAGTACGCGGGCAGCGACAGCCACGTCATCGAAGGGGACAGGTCCGCTCCGAAGTACCTGCACCTTCTCGTGTCCTTTGCCAGCAAGCAGCACGATGTCTCCTTCGCGGGCAGAATGAATCGCCGTCTCGATGGCTCGTGCGCGATCTTCTTCCACAATGCACTGCTTTCCCGTCTCCTGAACGCCTGCAAGCGCCTCGGCGATGATGGCCATCGGATCTTCGCCGCGGGGATTGTCGCTGGTCAGCACGACCAGATCGCTTCCCTCGCCTGCGGCGCGGCCCATCCGTGGGCGCTTGGTGCGATCGCGGTCGCCGCCGCAGCCAAACAATGTAATCACGCGCCCTCCGCATTCGCGCACCAGTTCGCGAGCCAAAACAATCAGATTTCGCAGTGCATCATCGGTGTGGGCGTAATCCACGACTACGGTGAAGCCACTCTTTGAAGGAACAACCTCGAACCTGCCCCGTACCTGGGCGCCGCTCTCCGCAGCGGCCGCAATCTGCTCGAGCGTCAACCCACGTGCATGCGCACTGGCCGCAGCCGCCAGCAGGTTGTAGATATTCACCCTTCCAGTCAGCAGCGACCTGATATCCACGGCACCATGCGGCGTCTGGAGCCGAAAGCGAGTCTCGCCGGCTCTCATGCTGATCTCTTCCGCGGAATAATCCGCTCCGGGATCGAGACCATAGCGGATCAGCTGCGAACGGTCGGCAGCCTCCGCGATCCTCTTTCCGTAGGGATCGTCCACGTTCACAACGGCGACACGGGGAGGAGGTGTTCCCACCCCCTGAAAGAGCTGCGCCTTCGCTGCGAAATAATTCTCCATGGTCCCGTGGTAATCCAGATGATCCTGCGTCAGATTCGTAAAGATCGCTACGTCCACGGGAAGACCCCAGACGCGCTCCTGCTCGAGAGCATGGCTGGACATCTCCATTACCGCCTCGGTCGCGCCTGCCTTCACCCCTTCGGCAAATAACTCCAGAACATCCCGAGACTCCGGCGTGGTGTGGGGCGACTCACGCACTTCTCCTGCGATGTGCGTCTCGATCGTCCCGATCAGAACGCATCTCCTCCCGATACTTCTGAGCATCGCTTCCAGCAGGAACGCCGTTGTGGTCTTGCCATTGGTCCCGGTCACTCCGCTCAATGCAAGATGCTGCTCGGGATGTCCAAAGACCGCTGAACTCGCCTCAGCCATGGCCCGCCGGCCATGTTGCACCAGTGCGACGCCTGTCTCCGCATGTTCGCGGCGCAGTCTGTCGTATTCTTCGGAAGAATCCGTCAATACAGCCGTTGCACCCTGTGCGATAGCCCTGTCGATGAACTGGTTGCCATCGGCAGTTCCTCCGCGCATCGCAACAAATAGATCGCCGGAACCTACACGGCGGGAGTCATACTGCACACCGTCAACAAGTGCGGCCGCTTCAGCAGACTTTACGGTTTCGATCTCCCGAAGAACCTCATTCCAGTTCATAGCAATTAATTTTATGCGTCTGCGGGAGGCTCATCTCAGCGGGCGAATTTGACAACGACTTCGGTGCCGACAGGAACCATGGTTCCCGGCGCCGGAGCCTGATCTTTTGCAAGACCACTGCCGACGGGCTGAACTCTTAGCCCAAGACTGTCTGCTTTTTCAACAACGCTACGCAGAGAAGAGCCTTGAAACGAAGGAACAGCTACGCGATGGGTTGCATCGACGACCACCCCTCCGTCCGGACGAACCTGCACCGCAGCAGCGACGTGTGGGGCTGCGCTGATGTTCGGAGCAGACGCATCCTCGGCAGAGTCAGAGCGAAGAGCCGCCAACATCCGGGGCGAAGCACCAAGCAACGACTTGCCTTCTGCCGCCTCACTGCCTTTTCGCGATGTCGAAGCCGTTTTGTCATCGACATCCGGTGTCGCAGGCGCGGTGCTGTTCTGTGTGGCGCGAAGAGGATCGTCGGCAGGCAGATTGTTGATGTCTGCGAACATCTCATTGAGGTTCGCGCCGTTCTCAATCGGCGACTCCTTCGCAACCTCCTTGGTCGCCTCAATCATCTGTTTTTTGGTCCTGAGAGGCTGATCGTGGGGAACGCCCAGATATTCAAGGACCTCCTGGGCAACCTCCTGGAAGACGGGCGCGCTGGTCTCACCGCCATAGCGCGTTCCTACCGTCGGCGTATCGATGACCACAGCGATCGAGATTGCAGGGTTGCTGACCGGGGCAAACCCGGCGAAGCTGGCCACCAGCTTGGTGTGGGAGTAGGTGTGCGTCGCCGGATCGATCTTCTGCGCC